>CAZTDH010000120.1:0-6643 GCA_964612615.1 uncultured Paludibacter sp.
AACTGGACTTCTGCTATCAAGAAAGTAAAATCGTATGCTCATTATTTTGGAAGTAATAATAAAAAAATAAATGATTTACTTTATCTGCTGAGCGAAAAATGGAACAGTTATGTAAAAATAAATTCGGTTGGGAAAGGAATTAATACAGAAGATGCCGGCGAGTATTCTCCGGTCATTACCGGTAATGAAGAACTCCTGTATTTCTGCGGTATCAGGCGTAAAGATAACATTGGCGGCGAAGATATTTTTGTTTCCAGAAAAGGAAGCGAAGGCTGGGGTAAAGCTAAGATAGTTTCTGAATTATCGTCGAAACTTTCGAATGAAGCTCCTGTTAGTATTTCTTCTGATGGAAATACTATCATGCTTTTCAAATCGGGAAAATTATTTTACTCTCAAAAAACAAGTGCAGGTTGGTCAAAAGCATTTGAATATCCCAAACCTATCAATGGCGATGGTTGGCAAATTGATGGTATGTTGACAAGCGATGGCAAGGGATTGCTGTTTTCCTCCACGCGTGCAGGCGGTTACAACCATTTCAATATGTTGCAAAAATACCATGGCGACGAATTATATCCTTCAGACATCTATATTTCGCTGAAAACGCCCGATAACCGCTGGGGCGATCCGATTAATCTGGGACCGGTCATCAATACGCCTTACTGCGAACGTACGCCGTTTTTGCATGCCGACATGAAAACTCTGTATTTTAGTTCCGATGGACATGGTGGAATGGGTAAGTTAGATGTTTTCAAATCAACCCGATTAGCCGACTCATGCTGGACATGCTGGAGTGAACCGGTGAATTTGGGAAAAGAAATAAATACTGAGCTTTCCGATGTTGGATATAAAATAACAACTTCGGGTGATAAAGCCTATTTTTCGTACGAACGAAGAAGCAATTACGATTCGAGCATATTGTTGTTGTTGGACGTATCAAGCAGTATGTCAGGCTCTAAACTCAGAGCGTTGAAAGAAGCCACCAAAATGGTTAGTCAATCGGCTATTCAAAACAATTCCGAAATTGCGATTCTCACGTTTGCCAATGAATGTAAATCGCCGATTACCGATTCCTGTGCATTTTCCCGTGACTTTAATCCTGTCATGGAATTTGTGGATAAGATAAAAACAGGTGGTGGTACGCCAACTTTTGAAGCATATAACTATGCCTGCAATTATATAAACCGTAAATCAGACCCAAATTCGAGAAATAAAGTAATTGTTCTTTTGTCCGACGGTGATGCAAATGGTTGTTCGGGCTTGGATTCGACACTTTTACGAATAAAAAAGGCCGGAATGCTTTATAAAACACAAACCATTTTATACGACTTTTCTGAAAACAGCGAGGCTTACTCCGATTTGCAGAAAATAGCATCTTTCTCGAATGGAAAATTTTACTCAACCAAGCAGTACGACGATTTGGGAAGTGCATTTGAAGCAGCAAATAATGACATTCTAAACTTCAGTCTGACAGGCGATAAGGATATTTACTGGATTAATTTACCCCGAAATCTGCGACCGGATTATGTTTCAACAATTTCAGGAAAATTAGTGGCCAAAGATAATAAACCAATTGCTGCCGAAGTAAAATGGGACGACCTGCAAACCGGCAAAAACATGGGAGTTGCAACCAGCGACCCAATTGATGGAAGTTATTTTATTGCTCTGCCAACCGGAAAAATTTACGGTTATTATGCCGAAAAAGACTCGTACTTGTCAGTTTCTCAAAACATTGATTTACGTGGTTCAACCAAAACAACTCATACCAAAGAGAATCTGGATATGGTTTCGTTGAAACAACTGGTTGAAAGCGGTAATGCCATTAAAGTGAACAATATCTTTTTCGATTTTGCGAAATGGGATTTGTTATCGTATTCCTATTCAGAACTTGATCGTCTGGCCCGGTTTATTATATCAAAAAACATAAAAGTGGAACTCAGCGGTCACACCGACAATGTCAGTTCAGCCGAAACAAATCAGGTTTTATCTGAAAAACGAGCAAACGCCGTGAAGGAATATCTGATTACAAAAGGTTGCTCTCAGGACCAGTTAATAAGCATTGGTTATGGCAAATCAAAACCTTGTGCCAGCAATAAAACTGAAGCAGGACGAGCTAAAAATCGACGGGTTGAACTGAGAATTATTAAATAGACAAAGATTTAAATGACTCAAAATAAAACAATTAAACCTCAGAATCAAACATTACCTCGTTATCTCAATTATAATCAGGTTCTGAAAACCGAATTCTCTGAGCGCATTCAAAAAATCTCCATCAATGCCGGATTTACATGCCCAAACCGTGATGGAAGTAAAGGCAGAGGCGGTTGTACCTATTGTAATAATCAGTCTTTCAGTCCTCAATACAGCCTACCGGTCAAAAGTGTCAGTCAACAAGTAGAAGAAGGCATTGCTTTTTTCCATCACAAATATCAGACACAATATTACCTGGCTTACTTTCAATCGTACACCAATACCTACGACACCCTCGAAAATTTGAAAGCCATTTATGAGGAAGCTCTTTCCCACCCTCAGGTGAAAGGAATTGTGGTTGGAACTCGTCCCGACTGTATAAACGAAGAATTGCTTGATTATTTTACTGAATTGTCGAAAAGTGTATACGTGATGATTGAGTACGGTATAGAATCAACCAGCAACGAAACACTACGTTTCATTAATCGCGGACATGACTATGCTTCGGCTGTGGAAGCCATTGAAGCCACTGCCGCCCGCGGTCTGCGCACCGGAGCACATTTGATTTTGGGCTTACCAAACGAAAATCGGGAGCAAATTTTAGAACATGCCGACAAAGTATCTCAATTGCCACTTACCGCCTTGAAACTTCATCAATTGCAGTTGGTAAAAAAAACAGTAATGGCTAAGCAATTTAGTGAGCATCCGGAGTGGTTTAATCTCTATACTGCCGAAGAATATATCGATTTAGCCATCGATTTTTTGGAACGAATGAATCCCGAAATTGCTATCGAACGTTTTGTATCGCAATCGCCCAAAGAACTACTAATAGCGCCCGATTGGGGATTGAAGAACTTTGAGTTTACAGCCAAAATAGAAAAACGACTGGAAGAACGAAACACCTGGCAGGGAAGACTTTTTAATTAAGAATTAAAAATTAAGAATTAAGAAACTGATTGAATAAATTGTGAGATAATATTTAAATTTCTTTTAAACAATATGCTCTAATCCTTGTTTATTTTTCAAATAACAGTTTTGAGTTATTAATTATTAACTATTAATTTTTAATTATATTATGGCATTACAAGTAGGCGACAAAGCTCCTGCCGTGTTGGGAGTAAATCAGGACGGAAAAGAAATTAAGCTTTCAGATTTTGCAGGAAAGAAAATTGTTTTGTACTTTTACCCCAAAGATAGTACACCGGGTTGCACGGCTCAGGCTTGCAGTCTGCGCGACAATTACAGCGAATTACAGAAAGCCGGTTATGAAGTAATTGGAGTGAGTGCCGACAGTGCTTCATCGCATCAGAAATTCATAGCGAAACAAAATTTGCCATTCAATCTGATTGCTGATACTGAAACAAAACTATCTGCTGAATTCGGTACATGGGGTGAAAAATCTATGTATGGAAGGCAATATATGGGAATGTTCAGAACAACCTTTATCATTGACGAAACCGGAACAATAATCCGAATTCTGCTTCCGAAAGAAGTAAATACAAAAGAGCACGCAGCTCAAATTCTTTAAAATATAGAACGTAATGAGAAACAATTTTAATCCATGGCATCAGGTTGTCCCACAAACAGAGGAAAGGGATGTTGTAAAAGGTATTATTGAAATTCCGAAAGGAACTAAAGCCAAGTATGAACTCGATAAAGAAAGCGGCTTACTCCGTCTCGACCGGGTTTTATTTTCATCGATGTATTATCCTCACAACTATGGTTTTGTACCACAAAGTTATTGCGATGATCATGACCCTTTGGATATTTTAATTCTTTCTCAAACCGAAGTTGTGCCGCTATGTATTGTTGAAGCAAAGGTAATTGGCGTTATGCGCATGCTTGATAACGGCGAAGCTGACGATAAAATTATTGCTGTGGCAGCCGGTGACCCCAGCGTGAATCATTACAACGACATTTCGGAACTGCCTCAATATCTGATTTCTGAAACTATGAGTTTCTTTGAAGATTATACCAAACTGGAAAACAAAACCGTAGTAATCGAAAAATTCTTTGACAAAGAAGTGGCACTGCAGATTTTGGAAGACAGCTACAAAATGTATAAAAAACACTTCGGTGAGCTTCACAAATGGTTCTTTGGATAAAAGAAATTATAGACTGAAACAAATAAGATTTAAGAAACGCAGAGTTGAAACAGACTTTGCGTTTTTTTGTGTTTAAAAAAGTTACCTTTGCATCCGTTTAAGCGCAGCAAATATGAATACAAACAAAGAAATATTTATCGATAAACTAAGTTCAATTGTTGAAAACAGAGAACTTAAACGACTGACATTGACAGCCAAAAAGGACAAAGAGTCAGACCTAAAGAAAATAATTATTTCGCCGGTGCAACTGAAAAAAGGTTTTCTGCTGAACTTTGTGTACCGCCATACTACCAAAGACATTACCAAAAACTACGAGATAGCTGATGGAATTCGATTGATTGCAGCGTCATTGGAAACTGATTTCAATAATGCTGAACTAGTGTCAGAGCATACAACCATCAACTTATACACGCTGCCAAATGGAAAAATACAACTTAAAACACTGGCAGTAGCCACACTAGCGCAGTCTACCTTCAATCACGACAAGCAAAAAGACAAACTCATTGATTTAAAGGACAATATCTATCTTCGCGAACTGGGAATTACCAATGCTTCTTTTGAACTTCGGCGCGAAATGAGCGATAAGTTCCGCCAGATAAACCAATATATTGAACTATTATCATCCAATCTGAAAGAACTTGTGCTGCCGGAAAATTTTCATGTCGCAGATATGGGTTCAGGAAAAGGCTATCTTACATTTGCCTTGTACGATTATCTGACAAATAATCTTAAAATGAGCCCCAAAATGACCGGTGTGGAATTTCGGGAAGATTTGGTACATATATGTAATTCAATTGCCGAGAAAGCCTCTTTCAACAAACTGAAATTTGTGAAAGGAACCATAGCCGATACAACATTGGAGAAAATTGATATTTTGATTGCTCTTCATGCCTGCGACACTGCCACCGACGATGCTATTTTCCGTGGAATTCAATCGGATGCTTCGTTGATTGTGTGTGCGCCTTGTTGCCACAAGCAAATCCGCAAAGCCATGAATGTTACCAACGAACTTAGCAATGTTACAAAGTTTGGCATATTGAAAGAGCGTCAGGCAGAAATCATCACGGATACAATCAGGGCTATGATATTGGAGGCTTATGGCTACAAAACAAATGTTTTTGAGTTTATTTCGTTGGAACACACGCCTAAAAACGTGATGATTGTTGGAAAGAAAATAAGGAAAGAAAACCCTGATAAACAGCAGATTTTATTGAATTTAGCAGCCATCAAAAGGATTTATGGTATTGAAAAACATTACCTTGAAACATTGCTTGGCATCTGAGTATTTTCCAACATTTTAATCACATCCAGCGCCTCTTTACAGTTTGTTGTGTGCATTAACTGGTTGCGCCAGTGAGTAGCACCATCAAAACCGTTGATGTAAATCTTGAAAAAACGTTTCAATACATTGAAATTCTGCCTTCCCTGCCAAACCATATCATACAAGCTAATGTGTTTCTTTATCAGGGCTATACGCATTTCAAGACTAATTTCCGGTTGAGTTTTATTGAACATCCAAGGATTACGAAACACTCCGGTACCTACCATTACGCCATCCACACCAAAATCAGCAACATGTTGCAAAGCCATTGAATAACTATCAACATCGCCATTGCCAAGAATGAGTGTTTCTGATTTTCGATGATTTCTTAATTGTACAGCCTTCCCTATCTCGTTCCACATGGCTTCACCTTCCGATTGCATTTTCTGTGTTCGACCATGAATAGTTATTGCAGCCGGATTTTCATCCAGCAAATTGCCAATCCATTTTTCGGTAATTACTTCATTGAATCCAAGTCGTGTTTTTACGCTTACTGGCAAATTTGTTCCTTCCTTAGTTGCCACAATAATTTCACGTGCCAACTCCGGATAATTAATTAATGCTGAGCAACTTTTGTTCTTAACCACCTTCTTTACAGGGCATCCCATGTTGATATCAATCCCATCAAACTGTGCCATTTCAGTAATAAGCTGCGCACTCTCACGAAACTTGTTGGGATCTGAGCCCCAAATTTGTGCCACCAATTTAGTGTTGGTTCTATTGAGCCATTTATGTTCCGAATCACTCACCACCAACCGACTACTTACATTCTTACGACCAATTTCATTACAAAGTCCATCGGTAGATGTGAATTCAGTAAACACTACATTCAGCGCTTCAACTTCAGAAACCGACCGAATCACCTCACGGAAAACAGTATCAGTGACATCCTCCATGGGTGCCAAAGCAATGATGGGTCGCGAAATTTCTTGCCAAAAATTTTTCATTTTAACTTAACAGTTTAGGTCTTAATCTGCTTTTATAAATCTTGCTGTCAGCATATTTCCGGGCATGAACAGAGCGCACTTTA
>CAZTDH010000121.1:0-6529 GCA_964612615.1 uncultured Paludibacter sp.
ATTTGTTGCGGCATTATCCCTACAAATACATCGACCGCAGCCGCTATTATTACCTACACGAGATTTCGGAAGAAATGCCCTTTATTCAGGTCAAGGGGCAGATTATCCGTTTCGAAAAAATAGGTGAAAGTCCCAAACAGCGCCTTGTTGCTATATTCACTGACGGACGTGACACTATTGAGTTGGTATGGTTTAAGGGCATTAGTTTTATTCTGGATAAATATAAAACAGGCATTGAATATGTAGTTTTTGGAAAACCTACCTATTTTAATGGAAAATTTAATCTGCAACATCCGGAGTTAGATTTACCATCGCAACTGCCACCGCCCGAACAAATGGGTTTACAACCCTTTTACAACACGTCGGAGAAAATGAAAAGCAGTTTTTTGAATTCAAAAATGATTCAAAAAATTCTTTTACCACTGGTTCAATCCATTCGAAGCGGTATTCCTGATACGCTTCCTGCCTATTTACTTAATAAATTCGCTTTATTGAATCTCACTGATTCGCTGGTCAATATTCATTTTCCCAAAAATGCCGACTTACTCAAAAAAGCACGGCAGCGGTTGAAGTTTGAGGAGTTGTTTTATATTCAGCTCAACATCCTGCAACAAACCAAGTGGCGCGACCAGCATTTTCGGGGGTTTGTGTTTGGACAAATCGGTCATTATTTCAATTCATTTTACAAAGATTATCTGCCCTTTGAATTGACCAATGCTCAGAAACGCGTTATCCGTGAAATTCGCGTGGATGTGGCTTCGGGCAGACAAATGAACCGCCTGCTTCAGGGCGACGTAGGTAGCGGAAAAACGCTGGTGGCATTGATGGTTATGCTGATTGCTATTGACAATGGTTTTCAGGCCTGCATCATGGCTCCCACCGAAATTCTGGCAACGCAACATTTTGCCAGTCTGAAAGAGGTTTTGGGCGATATTGGCCTAAATGTTGCTTTACTAACCGGTTCGGTTACGGCTAAAAAGCGTGAACCTATTCACGAACAACTCCGCAATGGTGAGTTGGACATTTTGATTGGAACTCATGCATTGATTGAAGATTCAGTTCAGTTCAAAAATCTGGGTTTGGTGGTTATCGACGAACAACATCGCTTCGGAGTAGAACAACGATCAAAACTCTGGAAAAAGAATATCAATCCGCCGCATATTCTGGTGATGACCGCTACACCCATTCCCCGCACGCTGGCTATGACGCTTTATGGCGACCTGAGCGTTTCGGTAATCGACGAACTTCCGCCCGGACGAAAGCCTATTCAGACCTATCATTATTATGAGAATAAACGACAAGGATTGAATCAGTTTATTGCTAAACAAGTGGAAGCCGGAAGACAGATTTACATAGTGTATCCACTCATTCAGGAATCCGAAAAAAGTGATTTACAAAATCTTGAAAGTGGCTACGAATACATGCGCGAAGTGTTTCCAACGTATAAAATCAGTATGGTTCATGGCAAACTGAAACCTGCTGAAAAAGAGTTTCAGATGCAGAAATTTGTAAAAGGCGAAACGCAAATAATGGTGGCTACTACGGTGATTGAAGTGGGTGTAAATGTACCCAATGCTTCGGTGATGGTGATTGAAAGTGCGCAGCGTTTCGGACTGTCGCAATTGCATCAGTTACGGGGGCGAGTGGGTCGTGGAGCTGAGCAATCATTTTGCATTTTATTAACCGACTATAAATTGGGTACTGATACCCGTAAACGCATGGAAATCATGGTGCGAACGAATGACGGCTTTGAAATTTCAGAAGCGGATTTACGGCTTCGTGGGCCGGGCGATTTGGAAGGAACACAGCAAAGTGGTGTGCCTTTTGAGCTGAAAATAGCTAACTTAGCTCAGGATGGACGAATGCTTGAGATTGCCAGAAATGCTGCAATGGAAATTCTGGAAAACGACATGAAACTCGAAAAAACTGAAAATCGGGTTATGGCTGCACAATTAAGGAAATTGAAGACAAATACCTTAAATTGGGGTTCTATAAGTTAAGAAACTTGAATTTGTTTTGACCGCTAAGCGCATTTCTTTAATTTTGGAGAGCAATATCAAATTTGAAGATTTGAAAATTTGAAGATTTTACCACATAACAGTTAGTATTATGGAAAAAACACTTGTAATTATTAAACCCGGAGCTATTCAACGTGGGTTGATAGGCGAAGTTATTCATCGTTTCGAACGCAAAGGACTACAATTGTGTGGAATAAAAATGATGCAACTGACGGATGAAATTCTGGCAGAGCATTACGCTCATCTAGTTCAACGTCCGTTTTTTAAACGAATTAAAGATTCCATGATGATTACACCGGTGATTGTTTGTTGCTGGAAAGGAATTGATGCTGTGCATATTGTACACGAAATGGCCGGAAAAACAAATGGTCGCGAAGCGGCTTTCGGAACTATCCGTGGCGATTACAGTGTAAGTGTGCAGGAAAATATAATCCATACTTCCGATACCGTTGAAAATGCAGAAGCCGAGTTGGCACGTTTTTTCAACAAAACTGAAATCTTCGAGTTTGACCTACACAATCTGAACTTTTTATACGCTAACGACGAAATATAAATAGTCAATAGTTGGTAGTAGGTAGTTAGTAGTCTATAAAATTTTAAATTTTAGATAAATAATATAATTACGAACTATCCACTATAAACTACCGACTACCAACTACAAACTACCAACTAAATTACAAATGCTCTTTTCCCTCAAAAAATACATTCCTGTTCTCGCCTTTTTTCTCTCAACTTTTGGGGGTTATGCTCAGCTCAATAATTTTTCACTGATTCCGAAGAAAGATACAACCAACATTTACAAAGAAATGTTGAACGATAATTCGGATGACTTAATGGAAGACCACCCGGCCGATGACATCTACAATGATATGTGGACGAGTGACCATGTAAATCCATACAAAGTTCCGATTAACAGCCTGCCTGATTCAGTTCGGATTGACGTTTCAAATTTTTTTATACCTGTTCGTGGTGATATAACCTCGGTTTTCGGACCACGTCGTTACCGTTTCCATTACGGAACTGACCTGCGGCTAAAAGTGGGTGATTCGGTTCGTAGTGCTTTTTCGGGCAAAGTACGCATTATCAATTATGAAGGTCGCGGGTATGGCAATTACATTGTAGTTCGACACGATAACGGCCTGGAAACTGTTTACGCTCACCTCTCTGCGGTATTAGTGGCAGTGAATCAAAATGTGAAAGGTGGTGAATTGATTGCATTTGGAGGCAACACAGGACATTCCACCGGGCCTCATCTTCATTTCGAAACACGCTATATCGGGAATGCTATAAACCCTGCACATATTATTGACTTCAATACCGGGCTGGTTCATGCCAAAACCTACCTGCTGACCAAAAAGAATGCTTTCTACTATCAGCATGAGGTAAAAATGTTTGCTTCCATTAAATTCTACAAAGTAAAGAAAGGCGACACACTAAAAAAAGTAGCTGCCCGAAACGGTATCAGTGTAAAAGCTCTTTGCAAACTAAATCATCTGAAAGCAAAAGCTAAACTGAAAAAAGGTACACGGATTCGCATCCGCTAGATTTCACAAAGCGCCTCACTTGAGGCGTTTTCCAAAAGACTAAATTTACATGATTAAATGATTCTAACTGAAAATATAACCACCATCATTTTCGATTTCGGAGGCGTACTGATAAATCTCGATTTAGACCGTTGCATAAAGCAATTCAAAGCATTAGGCGTTCAGAATTTTGAAGAAAATCTCAGCAATTTCGGACAAAAAGGCTTCTTTCTGCAATTTGAAAAAGGCGAAATTGGGGTTCCCGAATTTTGCGAAAATGTACGGAAACTTGCTGCCCTGCCTCTTACTGATCAACAAATCATTGATGCCTGGTGTCTGTTTTTAGTCGACATTCCTGATTATAAAATAGAATTACTGCTCGAACTGAAAAAAAAATACCGCTTACTGTTGTTGAGCAATACCAATCCATTGCATATCGACATTAGTGCTGTAAACGAATTTGCCCGCTTCGGACTCAAGGTGGAAGATGTATTCGATAAATGTTATTATTCATACGAAATGAAAATGGCAAAACCCGATGCCGAAATTTTTGAAGCGCTGTTGACCGATGCCGGAGTGAAGCCGAAAGAATGTTTGTTTCTGGACGACGGACAAAAAAATATTGATCAAGCCACCAAACTCGGCATTCGGAGCTATCTGGTGGATGTGAAGGAAGACTTGAGGTGGTTAGTTGGTAGTTTATAGTTTATAGTAAAAATGCCAAAATTATTAATTCTTAATTTTTAATTATTAATTGAAATACGTTGCCACAGTTGGATTTTTTGATGGAGTACATGCCGGTCACAGGTTTCTGATTGAGGAACTGAAATCGCTGGCAAAGGCTCGGAATATGCAAAGTCTGGTCATTACGTTCAACATTCATCCCCGCAAAGTACTAAATTCCGATTACCAACCGCAACTGCTTAATACGCTTTCTGAAAAGCTGGATCTGCTGAATAAAACCGGAGTTAATGCCGTTGAAGTTCTTGATTTTAATCGTGAACTGTCATCGCTCTCCGCTTTTAATTTCCTGAAAATAGTCCTGAAAGAACAATATAAGGTCAAAACCTTACTTGTAGGTCACGATCACCGCTTTGGGCACAATCGTGCTGACGGTTTTCCCGAATATAAAGCTTATGGCGAAATGCTGGGAATGGAAGTGATTCAGGCCGGACGCTATGTAACTTCCGAAGATAAACATGTAAGTTCATCTAATATACGACTTGACATTGAGCAGGGCAATATAGCTCATGCCAACAAATTACTGACTTACCCCTACTCGTTCGAAGGGAAAGTGATTGATGGTTTTCGTGTCGGGCGTAAAATTGGTTTCCCCACGGCTAATCTTCAACCCCTCGATGCCGACAAACTCATTCCTCCATTTGGCGTGTATGCCGTTAAGGTGTATCACAATGAAGCTGTCTACAAGGGAATGATGAATATTGGTACCCGCCCCACCCTGAACAACAGCTACCACACCAGCCTCGAAGTACATATTCTCAACTTCGATCTGGACATTTACAATCAAATCATTAAAGTGGAATTTCTCACCAAAATTCGCGACGAGCAGAAATTCAACAGCCTGGATGAGTTGATTGAACAGCTTAAGAAAGACAGGGAAATAGTTAGTAGTTTATAGTTGATAGCTAATTTATCGTAAGTTTCCAACCTACTTTTGGAATAGTATCAATACCTATATTTTTATCCCGGCTTAATTTATTCCGCAATGAAGATAAGATATTGTGTAGCGAAGCTTCTTTTTGTTTCAATTCGGCATCATTCCAAACCGACCCCAGTATTTCATTCTTGTTTACGACTTTATTCCTGTTTTCGGCTAATAAAGTAAGCACTGCGCATTCGTTTTTCTGAAGTTTTATTATCTCATCATTACAGTACAAGTTCAGTTCAGAGGGAACAAATTCATAGCTTCCGATTTCAATTTTCGTGCATGGAATGAAATTGTTTTGCGAGCGGGAAATCATTTCATTGATGCGCATTACCAGTTCACGAATCCCAAATGGCTTTTTCAGGTAATCTACATTCCCGATGCTAAATCCCTGCTGCAAATCTTCAATTTGTGTACGCGAGGTAGTAAAGATAATTGGCACATTGCTTTGCTGACGTATTCTCCGTCCTACTTCAAAACCATTCATTACAGCTTTCAGATTCACATCGAGCAATACAATATCCGGTATATTGTTTGTAAAAGCAATTAAACCGGCATTCCCCTCTGTATGATGTAAAACATCGAAACCTTCGCTTTCCAACCCATCGGTAAGCATAAAAGCCAGATTAGAATCATCCTCTATTAATAAGATTTTTTTCATTTTTTGCAGGTTTTTAGGCGGGAATATAAACCCTGAATTCGCTTCCTTTTTGCGGTTCGCTTTGCACTTCAATATGTCCGGCATGTTTTTCCACCACTGCTTTCACATAGCTTAGACCAATGCCAAAGCCTGTTGGTGAACCTGATTCACTGTTCAGGCGGGTATATTTATCAAAAATCCGTTCAAGTTTATCGGGTCCTATTCCTATCCCATTATCCTTTACCGAAAGAAGCAGAGAATCTTTCAGTTTCTGAATACGGATGGTTATCAGCACCGATACGCCCGAATATTTAATGGCATTATCAATCAGGTTTGCAATGCATTGCAGCAAGTGATCTTTGTCGGCTTTCAGATTAAAATCATCATTCGAATTATGAATTTCAATGCATACTTCTTTTTCAGCCACCGCTGTAAACCGTTCTTTCAGTTTCTGAACTTCTTCCAGCAGGTTAAAGTTGGAGTAATTCAGATTAAACACACCTTCTTCAGCCATCGACAATGTCATTATCATGGTTATTTTCTCCGACATATCTTTGGTGGCATCGCGTGAAATGGAAAGATAACGTTCACGTTTCATTTCGTTACCGAATGTGGAGGGTTTCGACAGTGCTTCCAGTGCCAAATGCAACTGTGCCACCGGGCGTTTTAATTCGTGAGCCGT
>CAZTDH010000122.1:0-6490 GCA_964612615.1 uncultured Paludibacter sp.
TTTCAATACCTAAAATTTTGTTACGCATGTTTTCAGCATTGACTAAATCATCATTCCGGATAAGCTCTTGCTGATATTCAAAAATTCTGGCTTTTAGTGTGTCTAAGTAACTGTTAGTAGCCTTTGATTCTGCACTTGTTCCTTTCATACAATTGCCCTCAACTGACCATTTGTCGGGATGTGTAAATCGCTTTGTGCTTAACTCGATGCGTTCTCCGTCAACTGTTACTCGTAGATAAATAGGAATTAAACCGTTGGTGTTTGTTTTTGCTCTCTTTGCATAAAAGAGAATGGAAAGTTTTGCATTCATTGTGGTAACCTTTAAAGTGTTCAAAATTACATTTTCTTTGATTTACCTACAAGATGTTCAATGATTGAACTGCTTGATTATTAATGCTTTTCGAACAAATTCGGGTACCCGAGACTTTAAATTCTTTGGGTACCCGAATTGGTCACCTAAAGATTGATATTTATTGAATATTTTGGATATATTCAAAAATGAAAAAGCCCGTAAATCATTGATTTTACGGGCTTTTACTACATTTTGAAATTCTATTTGCGGAGAGGGAGGGATTCGAACCCCCGGTACCTTGCAGTACGGCGGTTTTCAAGACCGCTGCGATCGACCACTCTGCCACCTCTCCAATGGCATGCTTTATTTCTAAAGCGCTGCAAAGATAGTGCTTTTTACGAAACTACCAAAGATTTATTTTAGATTTTAGATATTAAAATGACGATTTCTTTGTAAGTGATTTATTATCAATCTAAAATCACATATCTAAAATCTTAAATTTTTTATGCCGTTTTTAAATATTCCACAACGTTTTTTTCAATGCGTGACGCAATATCAGCTATATCGGCTTTGTTAAAGGCTTCACCACTGATATTTTCAAACAATTCGATATATCGTTCGCTGATTCCGTCCACAATCTCGGGAGTCATTTCAGGCACTTGTTGACCGTCTTTTCCCTGAAATCCATTATCCATCAACCATTCGCGCACAAACTCTTTTGAGAGTTGTTTCTGTGCTTCTCCATTGTCAAAAAGTTCCTGATAACTGTCGGCATAGAAATAACGTGAAGAGTCCGGTGTGTGAATTTCATCTATCAGGTAAATTTTACCATCGCGACGACCAAATTCATATTTGGTATCAACCAAAATCAAACCACGTTTGGCTGCAATTTCAGTTCCCCGCAGGAAAAGTTCCATCGTGTATTTTTCAAGCATTTCATATTCTTCAACCGATACTAAACCCTGACTGAGGATTTCTTCGCGGGTAATATCTTCGTCGTGGCGACCCAGTTCTGCTTTAGTAGTGGGAGTGATGATGGGTTGCGGGAAACGTTGGTTTTCGCGCATTCCGTCAGGTATTTTTACGCCGCATATTTCACGTATGCCGCTTTTGTAGGTTCTCCAGGCACTTCCGCACAAATAACCTCGTACAATCATTTCTACAGGGTATCCTTCGCAACGAAGACCTACAGTTACCATAGGATCCGGACTAGCAAGTTTCCAGTTTGGAACTATATCGGCAGTTTCATCCAAAAACTTTGCAGCAATTTGGTTCAACATCTGTCCTTTGTAAGGAATCCCTTTTGGTAAAACCACGTCGAAAGCCGAAATACGGTCGGTGGCAACCATTACGAGTAAGTCGTTTTTTACTGTATATACATCACGTACTTTACCGTGATACACGTTTGTCTGTCCATCAAAATGGAAATCAGTGTTAGTTAAAGCGTTCATGTTTTTGTTTTTATTTTTTTTTGTATGTTATTTGTGATATTTTATTTTTTCAAGATGAGAACCTCTTTCTTTTCATCTTCCTTTTCCACTTTTGGAGTTAGGGGTTCTTTACTTCTTTTCTCATATGCTTCCACAATTCGCTGAACGAGTTTGTGACGCACAATGTCTTTTACGTCAAATTCTACTTTGGCAATTCCTTTCACGTTTTTCAGCACTTCTAGCGCATCAATCAGCCCTGATTTTTGTACATAAGGTAAATCAATTTGTGTCATATCACCCGTTACTATCATTTTTGTATTCAGCCCCATGCGTGTCAGGAACATTTTGATTTGCATAGTGGTGGTGTTTTGAGCTTCATCCAGAATAACTACGGCATCGCTCAGTGTTCGTCCACGCATAAAGGCCAGTGGAGCAATCTGAATAGTGCCGTTTTCCATATATTCTTTCAGTTTCAGCGGGGTAATCATATCCTGCAATGCATCATAAAGCGGTTGCAGATAAGGATCGATTTTTTCCTTCATATCGCCGGGAAGAAATCCAAGCTTTTCGCCGGCCTCCACAGCCGGACGACTGAGGATAATCTTCTTTATTTCACGATTTTTCAACGAGCGCACCGCCAGCGCAATGGCTGTGTAGGTTTTACCTGAACCGGCTGGTCCGATAGCAAACAGAAGGTCGTTAGTTTCGAAATCTTTAACCAGTTTTTGCTGATTTGGAGTGCGAGCCATTATTGATTTCCCGTTGATGCCGTGGAGAATAAGGTTTTCAAACTTAATTTCAACCGGCGTACTTCCTTTTACGATTTCGATGATATTTTCTTCGGTAAGTGTATTATTATCAATACAAAACCGTTCTAATTTTTCAATGATTGAATACAGATTGTTTATATCTTCCTCGTTTCCAGACAACTTAATAATATTTCCCCTTGCCGAAAATCGCACATTGGAATGTAAATTCTTTATAGTTTGAACATTATGGTTGTTTACTCCATAAAAAACGGTGGTGTCGGTAAGCTCGGAAAGTTCGAAGATTTTTTCAATCATAAGAATTTGATTAACAGTAAACGGTAAACAGCAAGCATTGTTTACTGCTTGCCGCTTACTGTTTTTTTTTTAGTCTGCAAATAAGGGGAATTTTTCCATTGTTTTATTCACTCTTTCTTTTACCGATTTGATAACTTCTTCGTTGTCAACATTTGAAAGCACTGTTTCAATCATTTCGGCAATTTCCAGCATCAAATCTTCTTTTGCACCACGGGTAGTAATAGCAGGAGTACCCAAACGGATACCAGAAGTCTGGAAAGCTGAACGGCTGTCGAAAGGAACCATGTTTTTGTTCACGGTAATATCAGCTTCCACCAATACTTTTTCAGCTATTTTACCTGTCAATTCTGGGAATTTTGAGCGAAGGTCCATCAACATCGAATGATTATCTGTTCCACCAGAAATGATTGTGAATCCGCGAGCTATCAATGCATTTGCAAGCGCAGCAGCATTTTTCTGAACCTGTGCCTGATAAGCTTTGTATTCGGGTTGCAAGCATTCGCCAAACGAAACAGCTTTTGCAGCAATTACATGTTCCAGTGGTCCACCCTGAATTCCCGGGAATACAGCTGAGTCGAGTAGGGCAGACATCATTTTTATTTCGCCTTTCGGAGTGGTTTTTCCCCATGGATTTGGAAAGTCTTTACCCAATAAAATGATACCACCACGAGGTCCACGAAGGGTTTTGTGAGTGGTTGAGGTGACAATATGTGCCCATTTCAAAGGGTTTTCCAACAATCCGGCAGCAATAAGTCCTGCAGGGTGAGCCATATCAATCATCAAAATTGCACCAACTTTATCGGCAATTTCGCGCATGCGTTTATAGTCCCATTCACGTGAGTAGGCTGAACCACCACCAACGATTACTTTTGGTTGTTCGCGCACGGCAACTTCTTCCATTTGGTCGTAATCAACTCTTCCGGTATCTTCTTTCACATTGTATTCGCATGGTTTGTAAAGAATTCCCGAGCTGTTAACCAACGAACCGTGTGACAGGTGACCACCGTGTGACAGGTTAAGTCCTAAAAATTTATCGCCCGGATTCAAGCAAGCCAAAAACACAGCTGCATTGGCTTGTGCGCCTGAGTGTGGTTGAACATTTGCCCATTCAGCACCGAAAATCTCTTTCAAACGGTCGATTGCAATTTGTTCGCTTTCGTCCACCACTTCGCAACCTCCATAGTAACGTTTGCCCGGATAACCTTCAGCATATTTGTTTGTCAACACGGAACCCATAGCTTCCATAACTTGTTCGCTTACAAAGTTTTCTGACGCAATCAACTCAATTCCTTTTAATTGACGCTGTTTTTCGCGTGCAATGATGTCAAAAATAACCTGGTCTCTTTTCATTTTTAATATATGTTTTTTGTTTGTTTAATCTTACTGCTTGCCGCTTACTGCTGATTTAGTAGATCCTGAAATCGCTCGATAAATTTCCCCACATGAAAACCATCCATCAACGCATGACTCACATGAACCGAAACCGGCATCCACATTTTGTCACCTTCTCGTGTAATCTTCCCAAAAGTTATTTTCGGAATACTGCGGCTTATGTCAAATTTACGTGCATGGCTTGTTGAAGTAAAATCAGCCCACGGAAGCGTTGAATAATGCAAAATATCTTCACCGGCATGTGGAAATTTCAATCCACGTTCGGCTTTTACCCATTCCACTTCGGCATTTGCTTGTTTCATAAATGCCTCAATATCTTCGTTATACGGCATATAGGCATAACCATAAGTCTCATCCTCTCGAAATACAGTCGGACCCGCACCCACGCTGTCGTAGCAAACCACTTTATCACCTTCAATACGGTAACGGAATTCCTCAATTTCGTTAGCAGCCTTCATGGATAAATACAAATAATAGAGCGAAAACGGATATTCTGAAACTTTTGCTTTCCTATATGCAGTCGAACATTCAACTTTTACGGTAATTCCAAAAAGCGGTTCATCGAAGCTTTTAAAAACTTCGAAATGCTCCCGGCGTTTCCATGTTGATATATCAATTTCGTGTTTCACTTTTTCTTTTTTTGTACAGTCCATCCAAACTTTCCGATTTCTTCACCTAGTTTGTAATAATGACCGTGTGAATAAGCTATCAGTTTAGCATCCGAAAGTTTAAATGTATCAGTTTCCGGGTCGATGTATTGACTATCAGCCTGCACATTTATCACATCGGATATAAACATATCGTGTGAGCCTAATTCTATGATTTCCTTTACTTTACATTCGATACATAAGGGCGATTCCTGCACAATAGGCGCTTTTACCATTTCGCCTGGTACCGCTGTAAGCTTCATTTCTTCAAATTTGTTGTGATCTTTACCACTTCGCACTCCACACCAATCGGCAGCAAAAGCCAGATCCTCGTTGGTAAGATTAATCACAAATTCACCGCTTTCTTTGATAATATTGTATGAATGACGCTCTTTCCGAACTGAAATATAACACATGGGTGGATTCGAACAAATAGTACCCATCCAGCTCACAGTGAACAAATTATAATCTTCGGGTGTACTTCCACACGAAATTAACGCTGCCGGTAAGGGATAAATCAATGTTCCCGGTTTCCAACTAATTTTTTTAGACACGAATATCTGAATTATTTGATTTTTACTTTTTCCTGAGACACTTCACGTTCGCAATAATGGCATTTCAACACAATTTGTCCATTCTGATTTTGAACATGAAAACGAGTTGTAACCGGTTGATTATTAGTAATACAAACCGGATTTGTACACTGTACAATTTCACGAATTTCTTCGGGTAGAATCAAAGGACGCTTTTCAACCACTACAAAATCACGGATAATGTTGATTTTTGCATTGGGGCATATCAATGCAATTTTATTTGTTTCATCTTCCTCCAAAGCACGTTCCGAAATTTTGATAAGTCCTTTAGAACCAATTTTTGCACTTTCCAAATTGTTAGCCAGTGTAATCTGATTGAGACAGGTATCTAAATGCAGAATTGATACTACTTTGAATAATTTATCTGCCGGAATATGATCTATTACAGTTCCGTTTTTAAGTGCTGCTACTTTTAACTCTTTTCCCATTTTTACGAATTACACGAATGAATATTAATTACACGAATTTATTCTTATTCCCCTTTAGGGGTTAGGGGTCAATACCTTACTAACAATAGCTTGTCTAACGTATAATCCGTTTTTTGCCTGCCGGAAATAATATGCTTTTTCGTTGTTGTCTACATCCGGATCAATTTCGTTGACACGTGGAAGCGGGTGCAAAATCCGAAGGTTTGGTTTCGAATTTGATAACATATCATTTTTCAGTGTATAAACATTTTTTACACGTTCATATTCCATTAAATCCAAAAACCGTTCTTTCTGAACACGAGTCATATAAAGGATATCAGCATCGTTGAAATTATCAGTCAGCTCATTTACCTCTGTATACTGAATGTTGTTTTTCTCACAAAAAACCTTGTATTCGTCCGGCATTTTCAGTTCATTGGGAGCAATAAATTTGAAAGTAGGCTTGAAATGTGACATGGCCATTATGAGCGAATGTACGGTACGACCGTATTTTAAATCACCTACCAGACAGATGTTCAGATTTTCCAGTGTTCCCTGAGTTTTCAGAATAGAATAGAGGTCGAGTAGGGTCTGCGAAGGATGCTGATTCGCTCCATCTCCTGCGTTGATAATCGGCACCGGCGACACCTCAGCGGCATAACGCG
>CAZTDH010000123.1:0-3030 GCA_964612615.1 uncultured Paludibacter sp.
TAAGTTCATTTTTTATACAATCTCTCAAATATAATTCTATTTGTAGAGGAGTAACCGAATAAACTGGTTCAAGCTGTAGGAATCCGCTATCAATTTTAAATCTTGAACTATCAGTCAGAATGGCCAATAAGTTTTTAGTTGATAATGCATGACCCGAATAGCTTAGCGACAACTCTAAAACACGCTTAAAATCTACAGCTTTACAAAGTATTGAATAAATATCATAATAATCTCTGAAGTTACTTATTCTAAGCATAACTTCCATTTTCATTGCAGCAATGGATTCAATATCAGCCAATTTCAAATTATTTCTAAATTCTATAGTATTACTTACAGGAGAATATTTTTCAGAAATATAAAATGAAATTTTAACTCCATCCAAAATAAACTCTACATGATTAAAGTCCCAAATATCTTTAGAAGATATTGTTCCTATGGAGGAAAGTTCTTTCTCGATCGACACCCAGTCAACTTCCAGTTTTTGTTTTTTTTGTGTTCTCCAACACATAAAATCCAAATCTTCGCTAAGTCTGTTGTGTATTTGTAAAGATAATGCAGTACCTCCTACCAACCAATAAGGTTCAATACATTTCAATGTAGTCACTTTATCGAATATGGCATCTGTATGTACTGCTAATCCCTGCATTTTAATTCCCTGAAATGTTTATTTAATATTTTATTAATATATTTATCCGGATTCTTAACGTCAAAATACATCCATGCTAATAAACGGTTTAATTTCCTGTAATAATCTCCCTGAAGGACCAATCTTTCAAGCCAAACCTGTTTGATTTTTCTTTTTGAATAAACAGAAAATAAATTATTCAAATCATCAATATCAAGATAAATCAAGGTCTTCTCAATAATCAAATCATCCGGAAAATAATCATCCTGCACTATATTATATGACCAAAACCGATTTTGTTCAATCAACTTATTGATTAATATGTCCTTTGAATCATGCATTTATTTCTTTTTTACCCGGGGCGTTGCTATCAGTCTTTACTGCTTACTGCTTACTGCTTACTGCTTACTACTTACTACTTACTGCTTACTGCTTACTATTTATTCCACTCTGATTGAAGAAGTTCTATGAGTAATTCATCGTTTTTTCTCATAGTTCAATAGCATTAGATAAAATAAGTTGTTTAAATACCGACTTATCTGTATACGTGAAATTGACAAGATCAATCTTTTGCCATCCAAATCTTTTATAAAAATCAATCCGGATAGATCGTATAAAACTTTTCTCAATCAGATTATCAGACAAAATCAAAATATCAATATCACCTCCCAACAAATCATCAGACGTTCTTGAGCCAAACAAATATACCCTTGCATCAGGCTTTCTTTCAATAATACCTTGTTTGACAAATTGAATTATCTGTTTATCTACCCGCATAATATATAAAACTATTTACTATGAACTATAAACTAAGAATTGCTTTATTCACGGCAAAGCCCCGCCAGTCCCACACTAAAGACAGCTAAATTATTGAAAAAGAGATATTTTTATAAAAAGTTTAGAGGTTAGGGTTTAAAGTTTAGTAATCACTATTCTTGGCAAGCCAAGCGGCATAGCCGAGCGAACTATGAACTATAAACTGCCAACTATCTCCTCACCACCTGTTCAGTCTTAATCTTTACGGTAATACCAATTTGTTCAAGAGTCAAAAACAAATGATCACCAGATGTTTTCTTAATTTTCCCTTTTACATCTTTCAGTGGTCCTGCACTGATTAATACCTCATCATTATCAACAAACTCGCACTCTTTCCCTTTTGCATTACCCAAAAAGTCTTTAATAGCTTCAATTTCATTATCTCTTACAACAGCCGGTTGGCGGTTATAAAAAACAATTCTGGAAATCCCCGGCACTTTAATCAATCCACGCAATACCTCATCCGAAGTATTCACAAAAATATATGATGAAAACAAAGGTACTTCTACCATTTTTATTCTGTCCGACCAATGACGGGGTGTAAGATGTAGTGGTAAGTATGTTTCCACACCCTGCGTAATTAATCGCTCCTCCACTTGTTTCTCAGCTCTTGAAGCTGTATAAAGCACGTACCAACTCACAATACTTATTTACTACTTTAAATTGTTGGAAATCGCTTTGAAATATAATTATTAAAATTTTCCCATACCGAAAGAATCAGCGAATAATGTTTGTTCAACATATTGAGTCCTTCAATAATGTCTTCATTATTAAATGGGTATTCATGAGTAACTGTATTTCTGGTTTCCCGAAGTATTAACCAATCATTTGCACGAGGTAAAATATTCAACATTTCAAGTTTAGAAAGCAAATCAAGAAATGGAATTCCGCGTGTCTCCTCACCTAAATTATCAAGTAAACCGGGAAACAATTTTCCTCCCATACTATCCTGAAGTTTAGAAAACCTAAAAATCAATTGATCAACAAAACTCAACTCTTCTTCAGTAAGGTGCTCATATTTTTCTGAAGTAAGAGGAAAGTATGCCTCAATTTTACGGTAAGCAAAACTCATACGTTGAACGTGAATAGTACAAAGTTGCACAGCTTCCTTCAATTTGTTTTCTTTTTCGGCAATTTGCATTATGATAAATTTGATTTTAACTCAATATTATGGTCAATAATAGATTGATAAAAGCACTGTTTACTTCTGGTTATAGCATTATCAAATACAACATCGATCTTTTGATTACCAATCACACTTTTAAGTTCAGCTAAAAAATAAATTTTTGTTTCGAGTGTCAATAGAGCCTCATCTTTACTTTTGATAAATAAATCAATATCACCTCCTTTTTTATCAGTGTCAACTCTTGAACCAAAAAGAAAAACATGAACATTTTTTCCAAAATATTTCCTGGCAATTGAGTTTATGGCATCTATTTGATTAGGAGTCAATCTCATAAATAATTCAATCTTATCATTTATTTATCTACTTGTTCACTGTACACTGTTCACTTGTATGCAAATTTAAATGTTATCAAAAAACCTGCTGCAAAACATTATCAAACGGGATTCCGAATGATAAGAATACT
>CAZTDH010000123.1:3130-6369 GCA_964612615.1 uncultured Paludibacter sp.
TCAAAAAACCTGCTGCAAAACATTATCAAACGGGATTCCGAATGATAAGAATACTGACAGCAGGCTATTTTAAACTATATAGTGTAATTGAAGCTTCATTTTGAACGACAAAGATATATATTTTCCGTTAATTATAGCAGATTTCAACTATTAAAATACTATGAATCAAAGAAAATATACTACAGAGGCTTACAAAAGCAACAAAAAACGCATTTAGAAATAATAAAATAGAAATTATCCTTCGTTAATTCTACTTAGCTATAATAAATATTTAACATGAAGTCACTAAGTGTACAGAGTTACACAAAGTCAAAACGATTGATATACTTTGTTGCTAAAAATATTCAGAGCACGAAAAACAAAACATGAATATTTTGATTATAATTTTCGATTACTTAACTTATTTTTAGTGATTCTTTGTGTACTTAGTGGTTATTTACTCTTCTACATGAACGTATTCAATTATCAAATCCCCGTTTTTCTTCTCAGCACTTCTATCTGTTTGTTCCAAAGTAAAATCAAATCCTCCTTTTCGCTTGTTTCAGCAAAATCAGTTATTACTAGCGCTAAATCGCCGGTAATTTCCAGAGATGTAATTTTAAGCTCAAAATAATAATCAGAACCAGCATCTTCCTCCCACTGAAACCTGACATAACTATTCAGTTTTGACTGAATTAAATGAGCGGTCTGTTCATGTTCATCCCAACAGAAGGTATATTCATTTTCTTTTACTGTTACTACTTCGGCAAACCATTCAGCCAAACCTAAAGCTGTGCTGATTGAATTCCACAACACATTTAATGACGCAGAATTAAGTTCAATCTCAATATTTAATTTATTTTTTTTCATTTAGGCTTTGGTTAAGTGTGTAAACTATGAACTATTGTCTATTGACTATTGACTATTGACTATTAACTATAAACTATTTCAAGCTACTCTTCTCGAAACACAAAGGCAATAATTGTCGAACATTTTCAATCAGATATATTTCGTTAGTACCATAAAGCAAGATACTAATATCTTTTTCAAATCTCATTTCTGTTTCTAGCAGAACCTGACGACATGAACCACAGGGAGTTACAGGCTGTTCAAGGAACTTCCCGTTGGTATATGCAGCAATAGCTATTGTTTTTACCGGGACATCAGGATATTGCGCATTAGCGTAAAACATAGCAACCCTTTCGGCACAAAGCCCCGATGGATAAGCTGAGTTTTCCTGATTATTTCCTGCAAAGATTTCAGCATTTTCCAATTCAATGGCAGCCCCCACATGAAATCCTGAATATGGAGCATACGCCTTAACTACTTGTTCCTTAGCTTTATTAATAAGATTTTGTTTTGGAGCGTCTAATTCTTCAAAACTATAAATTGTTACCTTTGTTTCGATTGTTTTATTCTTCATTTCAGCGTATTTCTTTTAGTTCAATCTGTTTTCTTTATATAATTAAGAATCAACATTATTCCTTAATCACCTTATATAGAGTTATTATTATTTAAATCTTTACAAACTATCATTATTTCGACCTCCCCTAACCCCTCACAAGGAGGGGAACATCGGACTGCGAAGTTATTTTATATTTTGGTATATGTGTTGATTTCTACAACTATTCAATTTTTAAAAATTACCGGATTTCTCAAAGTTATCCCCCTCCTTGTGAGGGGTTAGGGGAGGTCATCAGGGTTCAATCTGTCTAACACTTCTTTTAGTTCAATCTGTTTTCTTAAAAACGTTTCGCACAAAAATATAAAATTATCTAATCAAAACAGCCTAATTGATTAAATAGTTTTAATTTTGTAGCAGAATAAAAAATTTGAACAATTTAAAATATGTCAGTATACAAATATAACATACTATATCTGTTTTTGTTTCTTAACCTCTTTTCCTTTGCACAAATCCGCAATCAGGGTTATCTGTCCTATATCGAGCAATACTATCCGCTTGCCGTTAAGCAGCAAAAAGAACACAACATTCCTGCAAGCATTGTACTGGCTCAGGGATTGTTGGAATCGGGTGCCGGACAAAGTGAATTTGCACGACAATCGAACAACCATTTCGGCATAAAATGTAACAATGACTGGGCAGGTGACCGGATTTTTCACGATGATGACCAGAAAGGGGAATGTTTCCGAAAATACAATCAGGTACTGGATTCGTACGAAGATCATGCAACATTTTTGAAAATCCGTCCACGTTACGCATTTTTATTCCATCTCGACCCTACAGATTATGAAGGTTGGGCGCACGGATTAAAAAAGGCGGGATATGCTACCGATCCAACCTATGCATTTAAGCTTATTTCCATTATAGAGGATTACAACCTGCATCGCTTTGATATAGGAAATTATGCTGCAACAACGTTGGTTCGCGATAATTCAGCAGGTTACACCGGTTCGATGGGAACTATTCAGGCAAAGTCAAGTCATTCAGTTTACCGGGTAAATGGCGTAAAATTTGTCACCTCGCTTGACGGAGATACTTATGCCAAAATAGCTGAAGAATTTAATATGGAATCGGACAAAATCTGCGAATACAATGAAGTTGATTTCAGAGCATCACTGCCGGTTGGAATTCGGATATTTATTGAACAAAAGAAATCCAAAGCACCCAAAGAATGTGAAAGCCATGTGGTACAGGAAGGTGAATCAATGTACACTATATCACAGGATTATGCTATGAAAGTAGAAAATCTGTATCAGTTGAATAAAATACCTTACACCGAAGGCGTTTCGTACGGACAAGTGCTTAAATTGAGATAGGAATATAGTTAGTAGTTGGTAGTTGGTAGTTAGTAGTTGGGAATTGAATTATGCGTAAGAAAAATACTGAATTACTGAGTGACGTCATTCGGCAGGTGCTGAAGGAACAACATTTAGACAAACCACTGAATGAAAAGCGGTTGATAGATGCATGGCCTGTAGTATTGGGAAATAACATTATGCAGTATACTTCCGACCTGAGCATAAAAAAAAGGATTCTTTATGTTAGTCTTAGTTCATCAGTTTTACGTCATGATTTGTTTCTCTCCAGAGAAGAAATTAAAAACTCATTGAATAAACATGTTGGTTATGAAGTCATTGTAGATATAATGTTTAGATAATTATTAATGGTTAATGATTAGAATAAATAAGCTATAGCTTATCATCTCTCAACTATAAACTATAAACTGTCAACTACAAACTATCGATGAATTATCGCGAACAACTCAAAAATCCGGCTTCCTTAGGTTATATTGATGTAA
>CAZTDH010000124.1:0-6350 GCA_964612615.1 uncultured Paludibacter sp.
AAATATTTTCAGGGTTTCAATATAGTCTTTTTGTGAATTCCATATCCATAATGCTTTTGGGTCTTTTGGATTAAAATGCAGACTGGTAGCCATTTCCGATTTTAGTTTGTCAGTAAACTTATCATTTGCCTCCTCAGTTTGCAATCCGTTTACAGTAAATGCCATGTTGTTGAATTTCTTATCAGGATTGTAAATCAACTGAGCCGTAGTAAATGGAATATAACCACTGGAGCCACCCCAACGTTCTGATTTAGTATTCACGCCAATAACCTGAAACATAATATTGCCTACTTTGATATATTGACCAAGCGACGATTTACCCTTAAAAAGCACGTCCTCAATCTTTTTATCAATAACGATTACTTTTTTATAGGCTTTCAAATCCAGTTCGTTGATAAACCGACCTCCGTTATCCGAAAATTTCAATTTGAAGATATCGTTGTAAGTTGGATTTACCCCCTTTATACCATAACTTCCATATTCATTTTTATACGTGAAAGTTTGCTGTTTGTCTATAACTCCGGTTTGCTCGTCTGTTTCTTTCATTTCAGTCTTTACATCCGAAACTTGTCTTTCGGCAAAAGGAAGTTGACGGTTAGCTTTCAGTCCATCGTAAGGTAGGGAAGAAGTACCCGACCACATCTGAACCAGATTAGAAGCCCGTTCGCTGAAGTTACTGGTTACACCGTTTTTCAGTCCGTTTCCCGCTCCGAGCAGTACAATCAGAATGAAAATTCCCCATGTAACCGATAATCCGGTAAGTGTCGTCCGCAATTTATTGTGCTTTAGCGTGGCGATAATTTCCTGTAAAGTGTTGATTGAGAACATAATTATTTCCTTTCAATATTTTCAATCAATCCATCTTTAATGTGGATGATTGATTTGGTTTCATCTGCTACTGATTGTTCGTGTGTTACAATTATAGTCGTCAGCCCGTTAGCATTCAAATCGCTCAATACTTTCATCATTTCCACAGTGGTTACGCTGTCCAAAGCACCGGTCGGTTCATCGGCAAGTAGAATTTGAGGTTTGGAAATAATGGCACGGGCAATTGCCACACGTTGCTTCTGTCCGCCCGACATTTCGTTTGGTAAATGATATGCCCAATCCTTCAATCCCATTTGGTCGAGGTATTCCATGGCAATTATATTGCGTTTTTTGCGGCTTACATTTTTATAGTAAAGCGGCAAAGCCACATTTTCCAGTGCATTTTTGAAATTAATCAGGTTGAACGACTGAAACACAAAACCTATCATTTCGTTGCGGTACACAGCTGCTTGCTTCTCTGATAGATTCTTTATCAATGTCCCGTTCAACCAATATTCACCTGTATCGTAATTATCCAGAATTCCCAGAATATTCAATAATGTTGATTTACCTGAACCTGACGCACCCATAATGGAAACATACTCGCCTTTTTCAATTTGTAAATTAATTCCTTTTAATACATGTAACGAGGCTTGCCCCATGTCGTAGGTTTTGTTTATATCTTTTAGTGTAATCATTCTATAAATAGGTTTGAAAGTTTATAAGTTTGAAAATTCAGGTGTTTACTACCGACTATTTTAGATTCACGGTGCAAATATAAATGAAAAATTTAGTACCTTGCAATACATAGTACTGTAATTATAGAAAATTAATCAATTTAAATTTCAAAGAATCCCTATTTTAGACGGATTTTGGAATAAAATCAGATCTGAAGTTAACTTTTATTAATATAAACAGGGCTTTTAAAGTGCCGAATGAATCACATCCCAGGTTTTTTGGATGAGTTCAGCTGTATGGTCGGGTAGGAAAGGAGCAACATCAATGGGTTCATGAATAAACAATTCAATCGTTCCGGGAAGCACATTGAATGAGCTGTGGTGAAGACGTTCGAAACTCCCTCGGATAGTTACAGGAACAACAGGCAATGACAAGTCAGTAGCCACACGGAAAGCACCTCGTTTGAAAATGCCCATTTCGCCGGTTCGGGTGCGTGTGCCTTCAGGGAAAACAACCAATGAAACACCGTTTTTGAGTTGTGCTTCTGCTTTTTCGAGGCTGTGTTTTGCATCCATCGAATTGGAACGGTTGATAAAAATATGTCCGGCCGACTCGCATGCTTTCCCAATAAAAGGGATTTTGCGGAGTTCTGCCTTCATCATCCATTTGAATATAAACGGTAACCAACCGTACACTACGAAAATATCGAAAATACTTTGATGATTGAGTGCGAAAACGTATGACTGATGGGGATTCAGCTTGTCTAATCCGTTTATTTTTACACGGACAAAATTCAGGTAACAACAAAGTCGAGCCCAAATTTTGGCAGGATGGTAAGCTAATTTGCTATTTGGCAACAAAGGAGATAGAAAAGTAGTGGAAAGGGCGACAATAATGGTAATAACCACCATGATTGGAAATACCACCAACCATTGATATACAAAGAATAATGGATTCATTCTTGTTCTCATATCCCTAATTATTTTTCTGTTACAAAATATCTTCTGTGATAATTTTATTGTTTCTGTAATTATGCCATTGACTTACGAATAGCCCGAGTACAACTACTGATATTCCAAACCATTTCCATGCCGTCAAAACTTCATCTAAAATAAGCCACGACAAAATAGCCGTAAATACAGGAATCAGGTTTACAAAAACATTGGTACGAGTAACTCCCACCTGACGTACTGCTCCTGCAAATAATACGAATGCAATAACCGAAGCAAAAATTGCCAGTAGAATTAAAGCAAGAATCGACTGATTACTCACTTTTATTGACTGAATTGTGGAAAAATCTGTCAGGAAAAAAGTGGGAATAAAAAAGATAAGGCCAAGCAAACTCTGATAGAAAATGATACTCATGCTACTGTAACTGTTCGGGATTTTTTTTAGAATCGTTGCATAACCAATAGCCGAGAAAACCGCCATAAACATAAGTGCAACTCCCATGGGATTTGCTTTAAAACCGGTTCCCCGTTCGTAAATAACAAAGAACACGCCAACCAGTGAAAGTAGAATGCCCACAATAGTTGCCCAACCTATGCGTTCACGAAGGAAGATAAAAGCAAACACCGGGGCAAAAAGAGGAATAGTGGAGATAATGACTGCTGCCGGGGTTGATTCTACCATGGTCAATCCGAATGTCTCGCCTACATAATAAAGGAATGGTTCAAACAAGGCCAGCAAAAGAAAAAGCTTGATGTCTTTGCGTTGAATAGGTTGAAATCGCTTTGTAAGTTTAAGAACTACAAATAGCAGACCTGATGCCAGAATCAACCGAAGCGTTATCAATGTCATAGGTGGAAATGAAAGAATGGCCACCCTCGTCCAAATAAACGAAAATGACCAAAAAATCATTGATAACACAATGGAGGCATATAAAGCCGCGGATTTGAACATAAATTGATAATTAGCAGTAAGCAGTCAGTGAACAAATGTAGAATTTAATAAACAAATATCCTAATTCACTATTTTCCTGATTTCCTCATGAATTTTGCTCCAGACCTCATCAGTCATTTTAGCGCCCAACACTTCTACTACGTTTCCAGAAACAAGCGAACCAATTTTGCCACAAATTTCAAGTGAATAATTATTTGCATGTCCAAATAAAAAACCGGCAGCATATAAATCACCTGCACCAGTTGTATCAACTGCATTTGCTAATCTGGGTTTAATCTGAACATGTTCGTCGCCCGATTTTATGAAAGAACCTTCTTTACCAACTTTCACCACAGCAATATCGCAATGATCGGAAATGTGTATTAAGGCTTCCTTAGGTTCTTTTCCGGTAAATGCACGGGCTTCTTCTTCGTTTGCAAAAACAATGTCAACATATTCTTTGACAATCTCGTGCAAAAAATCCAGATTTTCTTCCACCACATTGTAGCTTGCCAGGTCGATAGACACTTTCAAACCGGCTTGTTTTGCCAGTTTAACGGCTGTACGAATCAGATCGTGGTTTTGAACCAGATAACCCTCGATATGAAAAATATCATAACCCTGAAACATTTCAGGGTTTAAATCACTAGCTTCCAGTTCGCAGGCAGCTCCCAAATAGGTGCAAAGCGTACGTTCACTATCAGGCGAAACCAATACAATACAACGCCCCGAAGGTGTTTCGCTTACTAATAAATGTGGTTTTACACCATTATTAATCGAATCGTTCGTAAAAAATAACCCAATATCATCCTTACCAATCTTACCAACAAACCCGGCATTTAAACCAAGTTTTGTAATACCATTGATGGTGTTCGACGCAGAGCCTCCTGTTGCCATAACTTTGTCATATTGACTCACAGCTTTGCTAATTTCCTCCGAACGCTCGGTATTAATAAGTTGCATACTGCCTTTCGGTAAATTTAATACAGATAAAATACTGTCGCTTTTAATCTGCAATAAAATGTCAGTCAGGGCATTACCCATTCCTAATACTTTTTTCATAAAATTAATCCTTGTTTTTTCTGCAAAGATATTGCATATTTCAATAAAACCTATTACTTTTGCAACGCATTTGAAAAAATGTACAACAAAAATTCTTCCTTAGCTCAGTTGGTTAGAGCATCTGACTGTTAATCAGAGGGTCCTTGGTTCAAGTCCAAGAGGGAGAGCCCAGAACTAGAAACCCGTTATCGAAAGATAGCGGGTTTTGCTGTTTTAGTTCTGTATCAACATTTTACGGAAATAAACAAACTGCTTATTTTCAATGTGTTAGATAACTTGTCGCCAAATCTGTCGCCAAAAAAACTATTAACATGAAACTAATTACACAGCTTATGAGTGCAAAAAAAAGCGGAAAATGTCCGCTTTATGTGGTGTGCTATGTCGACCGGGTTCGCTGTAGGTTCGCTACTGGTGTTGATGTTTACCCGGATGAGTTTAATAAATTTACCGGAATGGTGAAAAGTAAATCGAATGAAAATAAAGATAAAAACCTATTTATCAATAATGTAAAGAAACGGATTACCGAAATTGAGGTGCGTTACCGGCTTCAGAATAAAAAACTAACCGCTGAAATACTTCAGAATGAATTTGAGTTACCCGATTATCAAACCTCGTTTTATTCTTTTTACGAAATGGAACTCAAAAAACGAAAAGGTAATCTAGCCGCTTCTACATTTGAAAAGTACGAAATAACGCTCAAAAAAATGAAACGTTACCGGGAACAATTAAACTTTGCCGATCTGAATGTAGATTTTATCAATGCTTACAAAGCGTATTGCAAGGAACAGGGAAATTGTCAGAACTCAATTAATGCTAACTTAAAGAATATCAAAACGTTTACCCGATTAGCTTACAAAGCTGGTTTAGCTCCTTTCGACCTTTTCGGGGATGTGCGAATATCAAATATCGAACCGATTCGTAATTTTTTGACTGAAGCAGAATTAAACAAAATCTATTTCTACTACAAACTGAATAGGTATCACGAAAATGAAAAAGATATTTTGCGACCGTTTTTGTTTTCGTGTTTTACCGGCCTACGGTTTTCGGATGTAAAAGCTTTGAAATTTAGTAATTTTCAGGATAATATGTTTCGGGTAAAAATGATTAAAACCGAATATATTGATAAAGAGGTCAAGATACCCGCCTGTAATATGGCTTTGGAAATGATTGATTTTCAGCGGAAAACAAAAACGGTTTTTTCCATGTATAGCGAACAATATATGAACCGGCAATTAAAAGCACTTTGCAAAGCTTCAGGAATCAATAAAGATATAACCTTTCATTGTGGACGGCATACTTTTGCTACTATCTATTTGCGGAACTCTCATAATGATTTTAAAGGGCTTCAGAAACTCTTAGGACATGCAAACATTACTGAAACAATGAAATATGCTCACGTGTCGGATGATGACATTGTGAGCAATATAAAAGGGCTAAACAGTATAATTAAACATACTGCATAACTCTGAATAATCGGATTAAACAATAACCCCCGGCGGCATTCGTCCGGGGGCTTGTCATTTTTAATAACACTCTAATTTTTACGCTTATGGGAAAAAGTATTTTTATTGATGCTGAATGGTTCTTAAGTCAGAAAATCTATTTGATTGGCTATGCCTACAATTTGCAGGGAACGTTTCAGCTCCACGACAAAACAATTAATGAATGGTCGTTCAATGGCATTCTTCGGGATGTGGATGTGATTTACTGTTATGGTCCTGATGTGGGCATGTTGGAAAAATTTTTCGATTGTGATCTGAAAACTTATTACTGGTGTTTCAATTTGCTCACTATCATTAAACGCCTTGAACCTGATTTGCCATCGTACAAATTGGCAGACCTCGAAAAGATTGTAGGCATACAGCGGGAAACAATGGAATACAAAAGTAATATTTGGCAATTGCACCGGGATTGGAAAAACC
>CAZTDH010000125.1:0-6303 GCA_964612615.1 uncultured Paludibacter sp.
TGTTTTTTATTATCCCTTTATCATTTAATCGTTACCATTGTTGCTCCAAAACCATATTCACGGAACGATGCATCCTGAAAATAATAGGTTTTATATTGAGTTTTGAGCAGTTTCTCAATTTCTTTCCGCAATACACCTTCGCCTTTTCCGTGAATAAAGACAATTTTTTGTCCTTTACGGTTTTTATTTTCGTTGAGTATTTCATGAAATTTATCCAATTGGCACTGAAGCATGGCTGCATTCGATAGTCCGGCAGTTGTATCGAGCAATTCATTGATATGCAAATCAATTTCAATGATTTCGGCAATTTGAGGGCGTTTGATAATACGTGGTCGACCGCTTTCTTCTTTCGAAAACATAGCTTGTTTGATTTCTTCGGGAGAAATATCAGTCATCTTCTGAATTTCGGCTTCCTTTTCTTTTTCCGAACAAATGTCAATCATCATGGCCGGCTCATCGAAATAATCATTTTCGGTAAAACTATGAAGTTTATAGAATTTTACTGCATTGATTTTCAAATTGACATCTATTACAGTCTGTGGATTGTAGTTTTTAGCTTGTTTAAACGGAATCAGTTGCACTCGAATCCTCTCCCATGCACTTAATTGTTCTTTGGAAATTTCAGACAGTAACTCTTGCATATTAGGCTCAATCAGGCCATTTGCTACGCTTTTCCAACTGTCATTCTCGCCATTTATCACATTGTAATACAGGAAGTAATTACTATCATTCACCAGATAACATTCATATGAACTGGTTTGCAGTTGTTTGATATCAATAGGAAAAAAAGCCAACAGCGCTTTGAGGGTTTCACCTTCAGGAGTTTCTAAAACAGGTTCTGACCTCACGCCCGCCCCCTCTCCTTGAGGAGATGGTATAGTTTTTACTTCTTCTGTTATTGTATTTTCGGCTTTTTTTGTTTTGAAATCTTTTACCGGAAAGTTGGTTTTCTCATTTACAACACCCACCATGACACATTCACGCTCAAATACCGGAATCTCAAAACCATCAGCATCTTCCACATAGAGCATTTTCTTAGTTTCATCCACACGTACAACCACGCCTCCGCCCACTGCGTTCAGGAAACGCACAGTATCACCTTTTTTTATCATTGTTTTATTGCTTTGTTATCGTTATTTATAACAGCAAAGGTAGGCATTTTTGGTCACTCTTCCACTTTCGTACAGAAACGATAACCAATGCCTGATTCGGTGAGAATAAATTTGGGGCTGTTTGGATTCGGTTCTATCTTTTTGCGCAGCTGACCAACAAAAACCCTGAGATATTGCGATTGTTGGGTGTAACCGGGGCCCCAGATTTGTTTTAAAATGTATTGGTGAGTAAGCACTTTACCATCATTTTTTGCCAGTAAAGTCAATAATGAATATTCTGTTGCAGTTAATTTCAATAGTTCATTATCGATAGTTACTGTTCTGGCAGTCAAGTCAATACTCAAATTATAAAATTCAAGTTTTTGGATGTTATTCAGGTTTTGTGTCTGACGGAGTGCCATCCTGATTCGAGCCAGCAATTCACCGGTTCGGAACGGTTTGGTCAGATAATCATTTGCACCATTATCGAGTGCTTTCACAATATCTTCCTCTGAACTCCGAACGGATAAAATGATTATAGCTCCAAGATACCATTCACGCAGCTTCTTTAGCACATTCTGACCGTCGTCGTCTGGAAGACCTAAATCAAGAATAATTAAATCGGGCGGATGAACTACTGAAAACGAAATACCTTCTTTGGCCGTTGAAGCCAACATGGTATTATAATCGTAGCTGTTGAGTGTGATTTCCAGCAACTTACGAATTTGTACTTCGTCGTCAATAATCAGAATGTTCATTTTTGTACTCATAACTCCTGAATTTGACGGCGAAGTTAATTAATTTTCTTCAGAATTTTTCATTTTTGCCTTAGGAATATAAATATCTGACAAAGTTTCGTGTTCAGTATTATTTTTAATGACCATATTTGTAAAATCCATAAAACCATTAAGTTCCAATGCTTCTGAAGGAATTTCAATCGTAAATTTTGCGCCATTAGGTACGTTATTTTCAACTTTAACTTTACCATCATGAGCCTCTATAAAGCCTTTTACAATAGACAACCCAAGTCCTGTTCCTCCGGCAGTTTTTACAGATGAACGGTAGAATTTAGAGAATAATAGTTTAAGTTCTTCGTCCGTGAAACCTTTTCCATTATCAGCAATGCTGATAATCAGCGTATTTTTATTGAAAGCGGCTGATATTTCGATTGTGGAATCTGCCTGAGTGTAGAGTGTTTCGTTGTGAAGAATATTAAAAAGTGCCTGCTCTATTAATCCAAAATCAAATTTTAAAACAGGAATATCTTCCTGAATGTTCAATACCACATTATGAGTAGTGAGCTCGGATTCCAAACGTTTCAAAGGGCTGTTTATCAATTCACTGACATCACACCAGTCTGGATTAATATTTAAGATACCCGATTCCAGTCGCTGCATATTCAATAAATTATCAATCAAACGGTTAAGCCGGAAAGCTGCTATAGAAATTTCGCCGAATAGTTTTGTTTTGTCAGTTTCCGGGATATTTGAATCCTTCTGCAACAAATTATCCGAAGCTCCCACAATGGTTGCTATCGGTGTGCGCAGTTCGTGTGAAATAGAATTAAACAAGGTTTTGTAAAGTTTGAGCGTGTTGCTACGTTCTTCCTTTTGTAGCTCCAGCTTTTCCAATGCTCTTACTTTTGATGTCAAAACTCCGTTGACCAATGCAATCACAAAATACATAAGCAACAACAAAACATCTTCTGAACTGCTTACATGAAAGGTAAAATGTGGTGGAATAAAGAAAAAATCCCAAACAAGCGCACTGAGAGTAGCTGCTGTTAGAACCGGATACAACGTGAAGAACATAGATAAAATTGATACCGTTGCCAAAAGTAGCAATGCAACACTTCGGTAACCAATGTAATCTACGCTTGCAAAACAGACCAACGCTACAATTATAACAGATAAATTGCTGACAATAAACTGTTTGAATATACTTTGTTTGAAAAAATCAAGTTTCATGGTTGTGTGTTTTTAAATAATCCGTAAATTTATTTATAATTATTTACCTGCAACGCTTTTCTCAACGAAATTGGAATAATAATCGTAGTCAGACCAAGTTTGTACAATCGACGTTGAATGGAGAAAATTGTAAAATTATGCAATAATCTGGATGCCCTGTATGTTCCACTAAATACTAACTGACCACCAATAAAAGTTGTATTATGGTATATTTCAGTGACTTCAGGAACAATTTTGAGAACTTCTTCAGCCACATCCGTTCCAATAGCGTAACGATATTCTGCATTATAACCCAGTTGTTTGATTAAATATACATATTTACTTAAATCCTGCTCAATATTCTCAGTTATCGTTTCCACTACCGCATCATGATGAAAACTATCTGCATCTACAATTCCTACCTGAATGAATACGAAATTTTTATAAACATCCTTGAACTTACTCAAAATTTTAAACAACGAATATAAACCAACACCAGTATAGCCATTTACCAAAATTACGGCTGTCATATCACTGTAATCCAGTTCATTATCAGTGGTTTTACGTGTCATATTTTTGTTTAGTTCAGCAATTGTTTCAGGCATTTTCGAATTCATGATTTTTTGAATGCGACCAATTTCCTTTCCAATTTTTTTATAATGCCCTTTTATGTAAAGAGCAAGTCCCACTAACGCACCGGTAATAAGAATAGTAATCCAACCACCTTCGTCAAATTTCATTACAATTACAGTAAATAAAATAAATGTGGTCAACAGAAAACCGGTACCGTTTATCAATAGTTTACCCAACCATCCTTTTTCTTCCTTGCGAACCTGAAACCAATGTTTTACCATGCCAAACTGAGATAATGAGAAGGTAATGAACACATTGATACTATAAAGAACCACCAGAAAGGCAACCGATGCTTTCGACATCCAAATTACCAAATAAGCTGCAACACCCATAATTAGAATTCCGTTTTGCGAAACAAGGCGATCGCTTAACATCGAAAAACTACGTGGTAACCATGAATCATGAGCCATATTAGACATTACACGTGGTCCATCAAGGAAACCTGTTTGAGCAGCCACAAACAGCAAAGCAGCTTCCGAAATAAGTGTTACATAAAGAAAAGTTTGTCCGAAAACAGGATTCCAATGGGCAATGGCTGAATTAATCAACACAGCATTCATTGTTTTTCCTGGTTGCAAATGAACTCCGAAAAGGAAATAAGAAATAATCAGACCAAGTACAGCTGCCGATAACGAAATGGCTAACAAACGCATGGTTTTAATAGCTGTCTTAACACGTGGTTCACGAAGGTTCGGAATTCCGTTACTTACTGCTTCAATCCCTGTATAAGTCCCTGCACCCATACTGTAGGCCTTCATAATCAAAAATATAGTACCATAAATACCGAGGCTTTTCACTGTGCCGGTCAATTCAGTTCCAGTTTGAACTGCCACAGAATGCATTTGCGAAGCATGAGTTGTAAATGCATAGGCAATCAGAAAAATATGTGAAAGTAAGAAAATTACAAAAATTGGAGTCAAAGCAGTTACCGACTCTTTTACTCCGCGTAAGTTTAAAATGGTTAGAACTGCTAAAATAGATAATGCAAATGCTACTTTATAACTTTGATATTCAAGGGGTAGAAAACTAAAAATAGCATCGGCACCACTGGACACAGAAATTGAAATGGTTAATATATAGTCGATCAGCAATGCGCAACCTGAAATCATACCCACATTAGGCGAAATCAATCGGGTTGCTACCAAATAACCACCACCACCGTGAGGGAATAATTTGATAATTTGAGAATAACTGGTGCTGATAATAAATATTGTCACCATCGTAATCAACCCTACAATAATTGACAGGTTGACGTGAACGCCCAGTGTTTTATAGATTTCTTCAGGTCCATAACACGAAGACGAAAGCGCATCCGAACCAAGCCCTACCCATGCAAAAAACACAATCAGCGAAATGTGTCTGAATGTCGAGCTATCTTTTAAATCCAGTGGATTTCCGATAACAGTTTTCTTTACTTTTCCAATAACATTTGTCATAATCTTTTACCTTAAAATTGAACATATAAATACCGCTACAAAGTTCCGACATATTTTGTAAATCTGACATAAAGATATTTTATGGATATATAAAGATTTTATAAAGATTGTGTGTAAAATGACCAAAAACAGATAGAAAGCAGTTTTTTTAGTACTTTTGTCCTCCGTTTTTAATACAAATTCCAGAGAATAATAAAGTGCAGAATCAACCTGTTTATATCGACGAATACAATTATGCGTTACCCGAAGAACGCATTGCTAAATACCCATTACCTCATAGGGATTCATCAAAGTTGTTGATTTATCAAAATTCAACAATTACAGAAAGCAGATTCTCGAATATTGCTGATTTTTTGCCTGAAAATGCTTTGTTGGTCTATAACAATACCCGTGTGATTCAGGCACGTTTGATTTTTCTGAAAACCACCGGCGCACATATAGAAGTGTTTTGTCTGGAACCAATTTCACCTTCCGATTATGCGCAATCATTAGGTGCAACCACCGAATGTGCATGGAAATGCATGGTTGGCAATCTAAAAAAGTGGAAAGGAGAAACACTTGGGAAAACTATTGAAATCGGCGGGAAAACCTGTGAATTCAATGCTCAATTGCTGGAAACGGAAGGAAATACTCATAGCATACGCTTTAGTTGGAATAATGCCGATATACATTTTGCCGATATTCTGGAAAAAGCCGGCGAACTGCCCATTCCACCTTACTTGCACCGAAAAACAGAAGACAGCGATCTTACAACTTATCAAACCGTTTATTCCAAAATAAAAGGCTCAGTAGCCGCACCAACTGCCGGATTGCATTTTACTCCGGAAGTATTTATATCGTTACAAAAGAAAAACATTGAAACTGAAGAGCTTACACTTCATGTGGGTGCAGGAACGTTTCAACCGGTAAAAACACGCGATATTGCTGAGCATCACATGCATACGGAAGTGATATCGGTTCAACGGAGTACCATTGAAAATATTCAAAAGAATCTCGGAAATATTATTGCTGTTGGAACAACTTCGGTACGAACGCTTGAGAGTTTGTATTACCTTGGAAGTTCAGGGGACTCTAAGAATTTTCATGTATCTCAATGGAAACCGTATGAAAATAATGATGAGATTTCGACTTACGATGCCTTACAAAGTCTGTTGGATTATCTCGATGCTAATAACCTGACAACTTTACACGCTGAAA
>CAZTDH010000126.1:0-6180 GCA_964612615.1 uncultured Paludibacter sp.
GATAGCTTCAGGTGACTGGAGTTCAGACGTGTGCTCTTCCGATCTCTCACTTTTACAGGTGGAACAGCCAATTCAACTATAACTATAGCAACAACTGCAAAAAGAGCTTTTATTGATAACGTAAATATATATTACGCTATATTATGTAACCCTTCAAATTTGGCTTTTTCAAATAGTTCAGTAAGTAAGATAATTGGTGCTACTGCATTTACACAAACTGCCACTTCATTAAACACTGATCCAATTACATATTCAAGTTCTGCAACTAATGTAGCCACAATCGATCCTTCTACCGGGGAAGTATCTGTAAAAGGAATAGGATCAACAACTATCACTGCAACTCAGGCCACGGTAAGTCCGTATTGTGGAAGCACAGCAACTTATACCTTAAATGTTACGGCAGCCCCTACATTAACCATTACTGATGTTACAAACACGACCTTAGTTTCATCTAATGGAAGCGAGGTAACACAAACAATTAATGTAAGCGCTGTAAATCTGACGACTGATTTAGGATTGGCTATAACAGGACCAAATGCTAATTTATTCACATTATCACAATATGCTGTTACTCAAACAGGTGGAAATGTTCCAAATACGGCAATTACAATTACATACAAACCTGTTACCGGCACCAATCACTCAGCTACACTTACTATGGCAAGTACCGGTGCATTTGATCTTGCCCGTCCGATTGTGGGAGTTAACAATGGTACCACAGCTGTAAATTCCGTGTTATCAGCATTAAGTGTATACGTATATAATGGAAAAGTAAATGTAACTGCCAATGCCGGAGAATCATTGGATATTTACAACTCTGTTGGACAAAGATTAGTGCATTCCATAACAACCGAAGGTTTAAACAGCATTTCTGTTCCTGCCAATGGAGTACTTTTGGTAAAACTGGGAAACAAAGTAACGAAGATAATTCTGTAAAAGGAACTTAGCAAAATAAATAAAGGCTGTCAATTTGAAATTGACAGCCTTTATTATTTTAGAAAATACAAATCAAATACTATTGATCGAATTCAAATCTTCGAAAGCAACCTGCAAACGCGCAATAAGTGATTCTTCACCTTTACGTAACCATACACGCGGGTCGTAGAATTTTTTGTTTGGTTTTTCAGCACCTTCCGGATTTCCAATCTGACCTTGTAAATAGTCATGATTCTTTGCTTCAAATCCACGAACTCCATCCCAATATGCCCATTGAGTATCGGTATCAATATTCATTTTCACAACACCGTAACTAATTGCTTCGCGAATTTCTTCGTGAGAAGAACCTGATCCACCATGGAAAACAAAATTTACCGGATGTGAAGTTTCCAATCCATCTTTGGCTTTGATATAATCCTGCGAGTTTTTGAGGATAACCGGCATCAGTTTCACATTTCCCGGTTTATAAACACCGTGTACATTACCAAATGAAGCAGCAATAGTAAAGTTTGGTGACACTTTACTCAATTCAGTATAAGCATAATAAACATCTTCAGGTTGTGTGTAAAGCAAGCTGTTATCAATACCGCTGTTATCTACACCATCTTCTTCTCCACCGGTGATGCCAAGTTCAATTTCGAGGGTCATACCCATTTTACTCATGCGTTCAAGGTAACGCTTACTTATCTCAATGTTTTCTTCCAACGGCTCTTCCGAAAGATCGAGCATGTGTGAACTGAAAAGTGGTTTACCTGTTTCAGCAAAGTTTTTTTCGCTGGCATCAAGCAGCCCGTCAATCCATGGCAACAGTTTTTTAGCAGCATGGTCGGTATGAAGAACCACGTGTACACCATAAGCTTCAGCCAAGGTATGAATGTGTTTTGCACCTGCAACAGCACCAAGTATAGCAGCCTGTTGACCTTCAAGCTTCAGGCCTTTACCTGCATTAAAAGCAGCACCGCCATTCGAAAACTGAATCATAACCGGCGCATTGGCTACTTTTGCAGCCTCAATAACAGCATTTACGGTTGAAGAGCCAACCACATTTACTGCCGGAATCGCAAAACCCGATTCTTTGGCAACCTTAAAAATAAACTGTAGGTCACTTCCGGTTACTACACCGGGTTTTACTACCTCTGAAATTTTACCCATAATTATAATTTTAAATTGTTCTTAGATGATTATAACAACAAGCAGCGAAGAAAGTTGACAATGTATTTTAAATATGAATGAAAAGCCCTGTATCTATATTTAGAATCTGAAATTCAACATACAATTTTGTATATGTTACTTGTCAGAAATTAAATTTTGAAAGTAAATAGATTGTAGTTTTAAACATTTCATTACTTTTGCATAAGAAATTAGTTTTACGTTATCTAACATTCTGATTTATGTCAAATACCCGAAAAATGCTCATTGAAGTGGCTCGTCAGCTTTTTGCCAAAACTGGAAAAAAAGACGTGACTATGAATGACATTGCCGAAGCTTCGAAAAAAGGTCGACGGACCTTATATACATATTTCAACAACAAAGAAGAGATATACAAAGCGGTAATTGACAAGGAATTAGATACCATTCTGGAACGGCTTAATGTGGTTTCGGCCCAAAAACTGGAACCCGACGAAAAACTTACTGCTCATATTCTGACTCATTTAGATGCGGTTAAAGATGTGGTTAACCGTAACGGTTCCCTACGTGCTGATTTCTTTCACGACATTTATGAAGTGGAACGCAAACGACGGAAAATTGATGTAAAGGAAATCGTTTTGATTCGCTCAATTATAATTGAAGGTATTAAAAAGAACATTTTCAAACGAATGGACCCGGATTTGTCATCCATGATTATTTTTTATTCCATCAAGGGTCTTGAAGTGCCATATATCCGACAGAATATTAATTCTGAATTCGAAAAGAATAAAAACAGCATAGTGGAATTCGTTTTTCAGGGTATTAAAAAGAAACATTCGTAAAATTTAATCAACTGATTATTAAACACTAACAATCCACACCTATATTAAGACTTCTGAATAAGCCTCCATTTTCGATTAAAGATATTTTTCTTTAATTGAAATAAATAACTACCTTTGCAGACCCAAAACTCAACCTAAAAGAAGAAAATGGCGTTTGTCAACAACACAATGATAATCAGACGGGATTTAATGTCCAAACTGATTAAACTCTACAAAGACGAAGAATTACTTTCCGAAATAGACCGAATTCCGATTAAAATGTCTCCTAAAAATGCACAGGCACGTGGTCGGTGTTGCATTCATAAAGAGCGTGCAGTATTGAAATACAAGATGTTACCAATTCTTGGATTCAGCATCGACGAGGAAGAAGACGAATTAACTCCACTTTCAGTTTATGCCCAACAGGCTTTAGAACGCAAAAAGCTTAACAGGAGCATATTGACTGTAGTAGACGAAGCATGCACTGCCTGCGTAAAAACCAATTATGTGGTTACCAATCTATGTAAAGGCTGTGTAGCACGTTCGTGTTACATGAATTGCCCAAAAGATGCTGTCAGCTTTATGGAAAATGGACAGGCACATATCAATCATTCCAAATGCATAAATTGCGGTATTTGTAAAGAAGCATGTCCATATCATTCAATAGTTTACATTCCTGTGCCATGTGAAGAAGCATGTCCGGTAAAAGCGATTCAAAAAGACGAAAACGGCATTGAGCAGATTGATGAATCGAAATGTATTTATTGCGGAAAATGTATCAATGCATGTCCGTTTGGGTCAATTTATGAAGTTTCGCAAATATTTGATATTCTGCAAGCCATGAAACGTGGCGAGAAGTTGGTGGCTATTATGGCACCATCCATTATGTCGCAGTTCAACAATACAATAGGTGAAATTGGTGCTGCCATTGAAAAAATCGGATTTGTGGAAGCGATTGAAGTTGCATTTGGAGCAATGGAAACTACCCGTCGGGAAGGAGCAGAACTTCAGGAAAAACTGGAAGAAGGTCAACAGTTTATGACTACTTCGTGCTGTCCGTCGTATATTGAACTGGTAAACAAACATTTACCGGAAATGAAAACCTACGTTTCGCACACCAAATCGCCGATGTATTATAGCATCGAAATGGCCAAGGCAAAATATCCCGATGCAAAAGTTGTTTTTATTGGCCCGTGCGTAGGTAAACGCAAGGAAGTGCAGGATAACCCGATGATTGATTACATATTGACTTTCGAGGAAATTGATACACTTTTTACAGGATTATCTATCGAAATGGAGAAACCTCAAACCGAGAAAGAAACTGCACCTATGCCGGGACGTGGATTTGCCCGTGCCGGAGGCGTTATTTCGGCTGTTCAGACAATGTATCCTCATTTGGGCGTTGTTCCTGTACAAGTTGCAAATTTAAACAAAAAGAATATTGGTTTACTTCGTGCTTACGCCAAAGGAAAAGCTCCCGGAAACTTTATTGAAGTGATGGCGTGTGAAGGAGGTTGTATTTCAGGCCCGTGTGGAAAAATTGACTATGGGCAGGCACAAAAGATTTTCAAAAAAGCAATGGGAGAAGTATAGTCAGTAGTTTATAATTCGTCAACTTTATACTTGCTCATTTTTAATGCCATTTGATTGATTGTAGATAACTTGCTTTAACCTGCAATTACATTCACATTTACCTGTTTCAAGCAATCCACTGCGTTTGAGCAAATCGTATTCAATTTTAAAATTATCGGTAAATATACCAGATTCAAAATTTTCTTCAATTTGCGATTGCGTCCACCATTTAGCTTGTTCTATAAATCGGTCTGAAAGCTTAAATTCGGATTGCATGCAACTCACAAACAAAAACGCATGTTGAATTTCATTTTTGGTCTCCAATGAGTAGGTTGAGAGATGCATATATTTAAAATTATCTATGTCGAGTTGATTTTTCACTGTCTTGTCAACACACTGCTCAATTGATTCATTCATTACAACATGATTTGAAATAGTGCTGTCCCACATATCAGAAGAACGATTACCTTCAATTTGCCTCTTGTTTAACAAAACCATACCCCTATCAACAAAAAGTATCCGAATTACAGGATGTTGGTATTTCCTTTCATCAGTCATACTGGTATAGTGCTGAATACTTCCAATAATCTTGCCCTGATTATTGACAATAGGCAACCATTCTTCCCTGATTAATTTGGATCGAATGATTTGAACCCTTAGAATCTCATAAACAGAAAGAAAAAACAATACAGCAACAGACAAAATTTGTAATAATTCATGATAAGGTTGTACGTTTTGACCGGTAACCTGTATAATCAAAAATCCGGATATGTAGAAGAACAAAACCAATGCAAAGGGCCATATTACGCGATACAACTCTTCAAAATTATTGGTCATCGGTATCAGATTGGACATTGCCCTTGATACCAGTTTTTGAATCTGTTTTCTGAAAAGTATAAAAACAACGAAAAATGACAAGACAACCAATTCATACACAATATCATGACTAACGATAGAAACCGGCAGAAATGTTTCTACAGCCGTAATCAAACTTGCCAAAACAAAAATAAGCGTACCAATAAGATGCCAGATAAAAATCCGGTTGAATACAAAATAGATATAAATCAGCAATAGAAGTGCAAAAGGCAAGGAAATCTCCCAGGCAAGTAGTATTCCATAAAAATCGTCCAGCACTAAAAATAATAGCAGTGGCAGAAAGTGAAGTATGGGATTAAAGAAAGATTCCTTTATGTGTTTTCGGAGTTTATCCATGTCGCAAAACTATAATCATCGAATTACTAAACAAAATTCAATGATTATAGTTTGATTTGTGACAGAATAATTACAATTTTGTCTAAAATGACATCATTCGGCTCACATATTTGCCAATAATATCAAATTCAAGATTCACCACTGTGCCGGCTTTAATCTGGTGAAAATTGGTGTGTTCGTAGGTGTAAGGAATAATTGCCACCTGAAAGCTGCTATCTGTTGGATTGCAAACAGTGAGACTAACACCATTCACAGTAACTGAACCTTTATCCACAGTCATATAACCTCGTTTTGCCATATCTTTATCGAATGGATATTCAAAAGTGAAATACCAACTGCCATCGGCTTCTTTAACTTCAGTACACAGCGCAGTTTGATCTACATGTCCCTGAACGATATGTCCATCCAACCGGCCATTCATCATCATACTGCGCTCCAGATTCACTTTGCTTCCAGCTACCAGTTGACCTAAATTAGTTCGGTCCAGTGTTTCTTTAATGGCTGTTACCGT
>CAZTDH010000127.1:0-6123 GCA_964612615.1 uncultured Paludibacter sp.
ATATACACCTCACTGCGCGGAATCTGAGCTTTAATTCGTATTTCCATTTTATCGCAAACTTCGTGAACTTCGCGCAGACTCAAATCGGGATTAAAATGCACATTAAACTTGATGAAGGTGTCGGCACCTGCTGTTCGTGCTTTCAGGTGATGGTATCTCAATGCTTCAGGAAACTCTTTTAATACGTCACGAACAATTTCTTTTGTGTTGGTTGGTGATTTGTCGAGCAACACATCAATGGCTCTTTTGCCCAATTGATACGAAACGTACAGCACAATTACGGCAACAAATAAGGCTGCTATAGAGTCGGCATTTTTCCAACCCAAAAACTGATAGGCTATTAATCCGAATAAAACAACCGTTGAACTCCAGATATCGGTAGAGAAATGCAGCGCGTCGGCCTCAAGTGCCTGACTATTATGTTTTTTTGCCACACGATATAATGCTCTTGAACGTGTAAAATCAATAATTATGGAAGCAACAACCACAATGTAACTCCAATAAGTTACTTCAATATGAACGTTGCCGGATGTTAGACGGTTAATGGCTTCATAAATAATCCATACACAGGTAACCAGTAAAAGAATAGTTTCAATCAATGCCGACAGATTTTCAACCTTGCCATGTCCGTAATTATGTTCACGGTCGGCAGGGCGATCGGATACACGGACTGAAAAATAGGTAATAATGGCTGCAACCATATCGAGTGCTGAATGCAATGCTTCGGATATAATACCCAAACTCATGGTGCTAAGACCAATTATCAACTTAAAACCGGTAATAAACATAGCCGCAATGACCGAACTAAGCGCAACATTTTTCTTTTCCTGTAACATGAATTTATAATTTAAAAAGCTAATGTCAAAATTACAGAAAGATTTTCAGACAAAATCTGATTTCGACTAATTATTTGATGCTTAAAGCTTAATTTAGAATCATTGAAAGTAGTGATTAAAAAAATGAGTTACACAAAATAATGTAAGAAACTGTTTAACATCACCAACATTTTTCGGAATTATTTTTAGATTAAACAAAAAAGGGTTTATTGATAAGGGTTTCAGAATGGTGGAGAAATGATGTCTGAATCAGATATTCAGATAATTTGAATTTTCTGAATTCTGATAATTATTTAATTCTGTGAATTCTGATTCGGATATTTTTAGATTTCGGTGTGTGAATTTTGCAACTAATTTTAAAAGTTATGTAACGACGAAGACTTCATTATACCGCAACTTTGTGACCGTATAATTCATCTAACAAACAACTAAAATGAAAAATCGTACTTATTTAATTCCTGCCATATTTTTAATCTTCAGTTTGGGCTTGATATCCTGTGGTCCCGGTAAACAACTGGTTGCTTCGAGGCTTCATGTAAGCAATCTACAAATGGACAGTGCCAATACACACGGACAGTTGACTGATTGTAACGAAAAAGTGATTACCCTGACTGGTCAACGAACTACATTGGAAAATGAAAAAGCAGCTTTGCAAAGAGAAAAAGCGGGTTTGCAACATGATAAATCTTCGCTGCAAAACGAAAATACGACAGCTCATAATGATTTGAAAAACCTCTCTTCGGCATCCGAAATGACCATCGCCGATCAGGCAACCCGATTGAAAAACCTTCAAAATGTCATTCAGTCGCAAAAGGATGTATTGGGTAAACTAAAAAACTCTATTTCTGATGCATTGATGAAATACAAAACGGATGAACTTTCGGTATCGATTAAAAATGGAAGTGTATATGTTTCGCTACAGGAAAAGCTGCTTTTCAAATCGGGAAGCAATGTGGTGGACCCCAAAGGTGTAATCGCACTTAAATCGCTGGCTCTGGTGCTCAACAGTACAAAAGATATTAATGTGTTGATTGCAGGACATACCGATAATGTTCCTATAAAAACATCAATATTCAAAGATAATTGGGACTTAAGTACTGCCCGGTCGACAGCGATAGTTCGTATTTTGACTCTTGACAATGGTTTTGACTCCCGACGAATTACATCTTCAGGCAGAAGCGAATTCCACCCGGTAAAACCCAATGACACACTTGAAGGAAGAGCAGAAAACCGCCGAACAGAAGTTATTCTGTCACCCGATTTGAATGAACTTTATAAATTGCTGGATCAGTAAGAATCAAGAACCATGAATCAAGAATCATGAGTCTGCTCCGATAATTATCACATTATAATATCATCACATTATCACATCATTACATTATTTACCATGAAATCAATCCTAAAAATATCAATCCTGTTATTCGTGATGCTCACATCATGTATAATCTATCCCGGCAGTACCAACGGCCAATCAACAACAGTTGGTTTTCAGGTTTTTTACGATGAGTTAAGCCCTTACGGTCAATGGGTTGATTATTCAAACTATGGCTATGTATGGATTCCCGATTCGGGTCCTGATTTTGCGCCATATTCAACTAATGGTCATTGGATTTTGACCAATTATGGTTGGACATGGTCTTCGGATTACAGCTGGGGTTGGGCTGTTTTTCATTACGGTCGATGGAGTTTCAATGATTCATTCGGTTGGTTTTGGGTACCCGATAATGAATGGGGTCCGGCGTGGGTAAACTGGCGTGAGACTTATGGATATTACGGTTGGGAACCAATGGAGCCCGGAATAACCCTGAGCATGAGCTTCGACAGGCAATATGATAGTCGTAATGACCACTGGTTGTTTGTCAATAACCGCGATATTGAACGTACCAATATAACTAATTATTATGTCAACCGCACCGATCGCGACCGTATTGTTAGGAATTCAACCGTCGTTAGAAATACATACAGTGACGCAACGCGTCGAACTACCTATGTAACAGGTCCATCACGGAATGATGTGCAAACTCGTACCGGAAAAACCCTTGAACCGATGACCATTTATGAAAACCGTAAACCGGGGCAAGAAATCAATAACGGACAATTACGCATTTACAGACCTCAGGTAACTAAAATAAATACCGGAAAGCGATATACTCCAAGACATGTAACCGATGTAAAGGATGTAAAGAAAACAACCGCTAGAGATGCTGCAAATCAACAGGATAACAATGTGCAACAGCCACAATACAGAACGGTTGAACCAACCAATCCCGACCGCAATTATCAACCGGCTAACAGACCTAATGCAGGAAATCCTCAACGTGATGCTGTACAGCCTGTTCAACCGCAAAACAGAACAACTCAACCTGCTCCTGAACGAAAAATTCAAGAGCTAGAACCTCCAAAACCAGTTCCGGCAGAGATAAATAGGCCGGAAAGACAACCGAATGTTCAGCCGTCGCGGGATAATACTCCTCAACGGAATATGAATCAGCAGGATAACAATCAGCAACGAAATGCACCACCTGCAAAAGTTGAAAACAAACCACAACCGACTCAACCCCGGAATGTAAATCCGACGAATAACCGACAAGCACCTGCCCGGGATTCGAAAACAATAAAGCAGGAAATAAAAGTAGAACAGGCTAAAGAACCCGATAAGGTTACTAATGAAAGAAAATAGTACCAATGTAAAACTGCCCCAAGCCAGACCTCACCTCCAGCCCCTCTCCAAGAGGAGAGGGTAGCAAGAAAGGGGATGTGAAGAGTGATTTACGATGTGATTTGCATCATATATATATGAAAGGATTTTTAAGAGACGAAAGTAACTTTTGTTCCCCTTTAGGGGTTAGGGGCGAATCGTTTCCTAATTGAAGAATCAAGAAGAAGAAGAAGAAGAAGAAGAAGAAGAAGAAAACAACAACTAACAACTAAATCAAATGAAAAATTTCAAACAACTTGGCATTTACATGGATCATGCACATGCTTTTCTGATGGAACTGGAAAACGGAATGATAATCTCACGCAACATCGTTTCCGGTTGGAAAGAAACCGAGGAAAAACCCAATCAGGATAGCCATTTTATGGGTTTTAACTGTGGAGAAAAAAAACATCTTCAATCGGCTTACTATCACGAAATAAGCGAAATTATCCGCCATTATCAACAAGTGGTACTCTTTGGGCCAACCGATGCCAAAAATGAGTTACATAATCTATTGAAAGTCAATCACCTCTTTAATGAGATAAAAATTGATTTGGTTGATACAGATAAATTTAGCGATGAGCAGATGCATGAGTTTATGAAAGAGTATTATAAATAACCAACATTGAAATGAAAATAGCAGGTATCGTTATCATGATTATTGGGTTGGGACTTATTGTTTTTACAACAATCACTTACTTTAGCAGCGATAAAATAGCAGAAATTGCGTCGGTTGAAATCAGAGCCACACAACCGCATAACTTGACCTGGTCGCCATTTCTGGGAATTGCCATTATGGCCATAGGTGCGTTTGTAATGCTAAAGTCAAAAAAATGAATGCAGGAAATCTAATATTCTCCTGCATTCTGCATATCGATTAATTATTCTTTAAACGATTGATCAAAATCAGATCAGATATTCTTTTTCGCAACCCGATTTTAACAACAACTCATTGATTTCTTTTTTAAGATCAATCATTCGGAGCTCCCTATCCATAAAATATCTGTTTAAATTTTTATATTGATTTAATGCTTTTTGTAATTCAATTTCCATTTTTTTTCGTTCGGTTATATCAATCAATGTAAGCAAACAGATATTTGTGTTTTGAGAAAACAATGCATCGATATGTACATAGCATGGTTTATCGGGACTTGATTGCAATAATAATTCACAACTTTGTTTTTCTATGTACCGGAATATAGAGTCAAAAAAAGCATTAAATACTTCCAACGATTCATGCGAAACAAAAAGTCCAAAGCGGGTATTTTTCAATTGTTTTCGATCCTTTCCCAGCAAATTGGCTGCGGCAAAATTTAAATCAACAATATTTCCCTCTTTGGATAGTGAAATATAACCGGATGGAGCAAAATCGTATAAATCGGTATATTTCTCCATAGCTGCTTCGGCTTGTGCATGGGCTTTTACAAGTTCTTCATTTTGCATTTCAAGCTCTATCTGGTGAACCTGCAACTCATGAATAAGTTTTGAGATGTCAACTTCATGTAAACCATTAGTTGACCTTCTATTTTTCAATGCTTCTTCAGCCTTTTGGCGAAGTTTTTTTGCTTCTGCCTTGTCATTTTCTTGATTTTTCATGGCTTGGAAAGTTTATGTTCACGTAATAATTCAAGGGTTTTTTTAAGTTCCAGCTCCAGGTTTTTACATCCCGAAATGTCAGTCATGTTAATCAAGCATTTTGTACTGTCTTTTGACAGTTGAGCATCAACATGAACATACATTGATTTATCAACTTTATCTGTTTTGTGAATCAGAATTAATTCACAGCTTTCTTTTTCGTTAAGTCTGAAACACCTTTCGAGTAATTTATTAAAAGTACTTAATGAATCGTGCGATATATGCAGTCCGAATCGGGTGTTATTCAATTGACTGCGATTTTTTCCAAGCATAGCAGCAGCCGAATAATTCAACTCCAGAATATCACCTTCTTTCGAAAGTGTAAGATAGCCTGAAGGAGCATAATCGTATAATTCCACATATTTTTGAATAGCTTCGTAGGCCTGCTGGTGAGCTGTTTTTAGTTCTTCATTCTGCATCTCCAGCTCAATTTGGTGAACCTGTAATTCGTGAATAAGTTTACGTGTATCAAATTCAGATATATCAGCCAGAGACGGTATATCATTTTTCAATTCTTCTTCGGCTATAAGCCTCAAAAGTGTTGCTTCATTCACAGCTTTTTCCTGGTTTTTCATCACTTAGTTTAATTTTGGATTTCGAAAATAGCAATTAATAATTAACAATTAAATGATTATCCGCAAAGTATACAGAGTAGTATTAAATGTTTAAATTTGAAAAAGAAGGGCGTAGCCCTGAAATCTTCGTAGAAAAAAATATAAAATATAAATTGAGGGGCGTAGCCCTGAAATCAAATGTTTAAGATGTCAGGGCTAAAGCCCCTTCGCTTGTATTATTTCATTCTGCTACGAAGATTTCTGGGCTACGCCCCTAAATATCGCCTCGAAAAAAAATGAAATACAGAAAATCATTTAGATAATGTGTTAATTACGGATAATCATAAATAATTAACCATTAATAATTATCCATTTTCTCAGGGTTTGTACAGGTTATGTT
>CAZTDH010000128.1:0-6102 GCA_964612615.1 uncultured Paludibacter sp.
AAATTTTAGTACATAAATTCATTTTTGTATCGGTCATAATATCCGATAAAATATCACGAACTACCTGAGTAGAATCGAAAAGCGATCTTAGTTTTTGTTCGTCAAGTTTTGTGATACGTTCACGCATATCCTGACTCACTTCCTGTTTAATGGCTTTAAAATCTTCTTTTCCTTTCTCGGTCATTCGAATGTTGACAATTCGTCTGTCGTTGGGGTCAAAAAGGCGTTCCACCATCTCTTCAGCAATCAATTTATCTACCTGACCGGTTACATGAGGCTTTGGCATCGAAAGTTTACAGCCAATCTCCGACATGGAAAGTAAGCCGTGCTTGCTGAGCATTCCTAAAATATACAAACTTCCGGGATTGAGATTGGTTTTTGCCCGGATAGAGCGTGTCAAACTCTTCGAAAGCAGAGGATGCAGATAAATTAAATTCTCAATGATTTTGTCTATCGAGACAGTTTCGGTATCGTTCATGATTAGTTCATTTTGAAAATGGTTACAAAAGTATAACTATTTGGGTAGTGTAATTGTTCATTGCCTGAATATTTAATAATTATTAAATATCAGAAAATAATAACAGACCGAACTGCAAAAAGCAAATCCGGTCGGTTTAAATTAAATTTTGTTGTTGAGTGGGAGTAATGTAACTTAGAAAGTTATTTTTTCAGGCCACGCATAACTTCCGGGCTTGATGGTAAGCCACAGATTGTCAGTATTGTCGACTTTCATTCGGAGTACACCCGGGGCAAGTTCTGACTCAGGACTAAGGTTTGCAAACGAGAGTGTATTTAAAATGCTGTATGTTGTAGCTCCACCTTCAATCAACAACTCCGTAATATCACAATTCTTCAACAAATATTCAGCTACTCTGCTCAGGCGCGATTTCAGTTCAATAACACTATTGGAAAATACAACAGGTTTGTCCGAAATGCCTACTGAAAGCATGTTGGCTTTATTCCACCTGCTTTTAAGTTTCTGCAACCAATCTGAAAAGTCATTCTCATTCAATTCTTCCTGTAAAAGATGGTCGGGAAATTTTTCAACGGGACAACCCATTTGTTTTAGCTTTTCAGCAAAACCCTGGCTTACGGGGTGCGTAGTTCCGGCAATTAACAGAAAATTCTTGAGTAGAAAACCTGTTTTGGAGTCGCGGATTATAGGCTTAGCAAGACCTTTTTCAAGGAGTATTTGTTCAAAGAAAGCCGCGCTTCCGCAAAGCAAACTATCATTGTTATGCTGTTTAGCGAGTTCCCGCAATTCGTCGACCGATTTACAATCAGGAATAAAGACTCCATTTTTGTCTGTGTCAGCAACCTTTCCTATATGTATTTCAAAGTTTTCAATGAATTGTTTGGAGCGAGTTTTCAGAAGCATCTCTACCGATGAATTCTTAGCCGGAAAATCGGGGTCGATGGAGAATCCGGTATTTTCAATTTTTTCATTTTCAATGTAATAAATGCCTGCTTTGATGCACCTTCCGGTTGCAGGATTTGCCGGTTGTAGAAGCACTTTTCTGAGCTGACTTTCCTCCTGCATTGCCGAAAGTTCAGTCAGAACATAGCCACGCAAAACCGAGTCACATTTTTTGAAAACGAGAGTTGAAGGTTGTGAAAAAATAATCTTAGCTAATCCGGAATGAATCTGAAATGCATCCGATTCGGAAGCTGAACGACTGTCGGTAGCAATAACCTTAACGTCCGTTTCATCGTTTGGAATTGAATCAATTCCAAGACAAACCGTCAGACCGTAGCGAAGGCAAACGCCCGCAATTTCGGCAGCTCCGGTAATGTCGTCGGCAATGACAATGACCCCTAGCCCCTGAAGGGGAACTAAGTTAGTTTTGTTTGCTATGTTTTCGACCTTTTTCAATGAATATTTGAAAATGTAATTTATGCTAACTAAAACTCCCCTTTAGGGGTTGGGGCAGTTCTTCTGTGTTTAGCCATGATAATAGCATAATCAATAGCAATAAGCATTGCATCGGGTGAAGCAATGCCCCGTCCGGCAATTTCAAAAGCTGTTCCGTGGTCAACCGATGTGCGGATAATGGGCAATCCAAGCGTGATGTTTACGCCTTTCACGCTTTTCATGGTTTGTTTTTCATTATCCCACTGAAAGCCTTCGAGCTTAAACGGAATGTGTCCCTGATCGTGATACATCGCGACGCAACCATCGTATTTACCCTGAACAGCTTTTACAAACATCGTATCGGGTGGAACCGGACCTACAACTGAAAAACCAAGCGAGTTAGCTTCGTTGATTGCCGGAATAATTTCATTGATTTCTTCATCGCCAAAAAGTCCGTTTTCGCCGGCATGAGGATTCAAACCTGCCACTGCAATACGGGGTTTTGCAATTCCAAACTGAATACAGGCATCGTTAAGCAATGAAATCACTTCCAAAATGCGTTCTTTTTTGCATAAATCGCAGGCAAGACGCAGCGAAACATGAGTTGTAGCATGGATCACACGCAAATTTTCGTCAGCTAAGAGCATTGCAAATTTTGCCGTATGAGTAAAATGCGCGTAAATCTCGGTATGACCCGAAAATTTATGTCCTGCCTTATGAATTGATTCTTTGTTGATGGGAGCGGTGACAGTGGCATCAATTTCTTCTGCCAAAGCCAAATCGATAACTTTATGAACCGCTTCGAATGCTGCATTTCCTGCCATAGCCGAGACTTCGCCAGGCTGAAGTGCTGCCATTTCTACATTTTTCAAATCAAGAACATCGACTGTACCTAATTGAAAATGAGCATCTTTTACAGATTGAATGGCATTGATTTTCAGATTGGATTGCAGAAAGCCCGCTGCTTGTTTCATAACTTCAGCATCGCCCACCACAATTGGATTACAGCGTTTGTACACATGCGCTTCCGACAAGGCTTTGACACATATTTCGGGACCAATTCCGGCCGGATCGCCCATGGAGATTCCTATAATTGGTTTTTGTTGGGTCATTGGTTTTATAATGTTTATATAGTTTACTGGTTTACAGAGTTCATAAACTTTATGAACTCTGTAAACCTACAACAATCTTCTATAAATCTCAATTGCATCTTCTTTTGTCATGAGCCGCGGACAATTATTCAGCAAACGGGTTGTATTCATTGCTATTTCAGCCAAAGCCGGTAAATCAGTTTCCTCAATTCCCAATTCTGTGAGGCTTGAAGGGATATTACATTCCGCCGATAAATATTCAATGAATTCAATACCGGCTAAAGCTGTTTGCAAAACACCGGCTTTGGGTTTAATACCCATTGCTAAGGCTATTTCAGCATGTTTTTCAGGCAATGTTTCGATATTAAAACGCATGACCGAAGGCAGTAAAACCGCATTGGCCAAGCCGTGCGAGATATGGTATTTTCCGCCCAATCCGTACGAAAGACAATGTACGCCGTGGGTATTTACAGGGCCGAGACAAAGTCCGCCATACATAGAACCCAAAGCCAAAGCGGCACGAGCTTCGAGGTCATTTCCATTTCTGTAAGCTTTTAACAGGTTCTCTGAGATAAGTTGAATTCCTTTCAGCGCATAAGTATCGACTGCCGGATGAGCAAATTTATTGGTATAGGCTTCGATACAATGACACAATGCATCTATGGCTGTTTCGGCAGTAATTTTGGGCGGTAAACCCACCGTTAAAAGTGGGTCGATATAGGCGGCATCAGCTAATAATGCAGGACTCACAATGCCACTTTTGGCTTCTGTTTTTTCATTCAGCAAAATGGTAATGGGCGAAACTTCGCTACCGGTACCCGAAGTTGTTGTAACGCAAATCAATTTTTTCATGCGTTTCTTCAACAATCCAACTCCAACCACATCAGCATATTGTTCATCATTTCGGGTCATTGCTGCCAGTAATTTGGCACAATCAAGCACACTTCCGCCACCAACTCCAACCACACAATCGGGATTAAAATATTCCGATTTATTAAGCAACATATCAAACTGGTCAAATGTCGGTTCACCCGGAAAATTATACTCGATTATAACAACTTTCTTGGCCTGTTCCGACATTTTCTCGCAAACAGTCTGAGCAGCATCCAAAAGCGGAGTTGCAACCAAAAACAAAATCCGTTCGGAGCCTGTAATCAGATTATCATCAACGATTTGCTGAAAACTTTTTTCTCCGAAAACGATTCTTCCGGGTTGTAGTAGGGTTATTGAATTCATTTTTTATTAGTTAAGCGTTTTTTTAAGTTCATAAGGTTTATAAGGTTTATAAAGTTTATAAAGTTCATAAAGTTTATTTAGTTCATCGGTTTGTAACTCAATCAACTAATTAACCATTCAACTCATCGTTTGTTTACTTGTCTTCTTGTTTACTATTTTTGAAATATCCGTAAATGGTCAATTGTTCTTCGGCAGGTTCTGATTTAAAGAACAAACTGGCCACGTAACCAACTACAAAGACGATAATATGACTATAAACTCCCAACATATATTTATGATGTGGAAAATTGAATTTTCCTAAATCGAGCATCAAACCGTTACCAATTTTAGTAGTGGTCAGCACCGCGTAAGCCGTAAAAAGTACGCAGGCACCAATTCCAACATACAAGCCCTGTTTGTTGGCTCTGCGGGATAACAAGCCCAAAAGGAAAATTCCTACGATACCGGCAGAGAAAATGGCATACAACCCAAACACAACGCCCAGAACGCCTTCGCCTTCCCATTGAACATATAAAAAAGCAACTGTGAACATAATCAAACCGGCAACGAACACCAGAATTCGTCCCATGTTCAGACGTTGTTTATCGGTACAATTTGGTTTTAGTCGTTGATAATAATCTTCAACACCAATGGCCGACAAACAGTTCAAATCGGATTGCAAACTGGCCAAAGCAGCTGCTACCAATGCCGAAAGCACCAACCCGACAACACCAACGGGCAATTGCGTACTAATAAAATACGGGAATACTTTGTCGGCTGTAATCTCTTTTGGCAAAATATCGGTTCCGGTATGGTAGAACACGAACAACAACGCGCCAATCAGCATAAACAGTGTCCAAACCGAAACGCTGGCAAAAACACCAATGTAAGCAGCCCGCTTGGCATCTTTATCCGATTTAGCTGCCAGATAACGTTGCACAATGGTTTGATCGGTTCCGTATTTTTGAATGGCATAAAAAGCACCGTTGATAATCATAACCCATATTGTAAGATCAGTCAGGCTGAAATTATACGGACCGACATCAATTTTACCCATGCTGAAAGCCTGATGCAAGGTGACCATGGCGCCACCTTCGGGTTTGAAAAGCAATATTCCCAGACAAACCAGGCCGCCACCAACAAGCAAACCGCCCTGCACCACATCCATCCAGATAACTGCTTCCATACCACCAAGCATGGTAAGCGTAATAATGGCAATGCTCAGACACAGCATGATAGCCAATACCGGAAAGTGTGTAAAACTGCTCAGGGCAATGCTTACCAGGTATAAAACCGTACCCATTTTGGAAAAATGAGTGAGCATAAAGGCTACCGAGCTATAAATGCGGGCAAATACGCCAAAACGACGTTCAAAATATTCGTAAGTGCTGAGTCGAATGACTTTGCGAAACAAAGGTACGATAAAACCAATAACTCCGACAAGAACAATGGGAACCATCAAACCCTGAACCAGTAAAATCCAGTTTGATTTATAAGCCGCAGCCGGATAGGCCAGAAAGGTAACACTACTCAGCAAAGTGGCAAAAATGGAAATACCAATAGCCCATGAAGGAATGGTTTTACTTCCGGAAAAATAACGGTCGGAACTTTTCTGACGGCGCGAGAAATAAAATCCTGTGCCAATGGTGAAAAGTACGGAGATAATCACGATTGCCGTGTCAATCCAGTGAATGGAATTCGTTTGCATAGATTTTTTTTAATCACATAGTGCACAGTAGTTATAATTAAAAATCTCTTAGTTCACATAGTATTATCCCTTAACAGTAATAATCTGTTTTGGTTGTAAAAAAGTATCTTCAGATACTTTTGGCTATGTGTACTTTGTATTCCTTTATATCTATGTGTGCTATGTGTTGATTATTTGACTGTTTATCCTAGTTTTTTCATTAGTTCAGCGAAATTATTTTCCGCAATAGTCACTTG
>CAZTDH010000129.1:0-6064 GCA_964612615.1 uncultured Paludibacter sp.
CGAATTTATTCTCATGCCGATGGTTGGCTAAAAAAAAGTGATAATAATCTTAGTAGTTTGGCACAACTGGTTTTTGTTTTTGGTAACAAAGAACTATTGAAAGAGCATCAACACATTGATTATTTAAAAAGTGAATATCCTGCAGCCAAAATTGTGGGTTGCTCCACTTCCGGAGAAATTTGTCAGGAAGAAGTTTTTAATCAGAACATTATTGTTACTGCAGTTTGGTTTGAAAAAACAAAAATTGAGATTGCTGAAGAACGAATTAATACAATGGAAGATAGTTTTGCTGTGGGTCAAAAACTGGCTGCTAAACTGGACAAAGAACAGTTGATTCATACCATGATAATTTCAGAGGGACTAAATATAAACGGGACTGAACTGACCAAAGGATTAAATGAGCGGTTTAATAAAAAAGTTTCAATTACCGGTGGTTTAGCCGGTGACCAGGATCAATTCAATGAAACAGTTATAGTTCATAATCAGGCAGGCGAAAAAAATCTGGTACTCGCTATCGGCTTCTATGGCGAATCACTTCAGGTAGGATATGGCTCAATGGGCGGGTGGGATTCGTTTGGTGTTGACCGCGAAGTTACCAAATCAATAGGGAACACACTTTACGAACTGGATGGACAACCTGCTCTGGCATTGTACAAGAAGTTTCTTGGCGATCATGCCGCTAATCTTCCGGCATCAGCATTACTTTTTCCTTTAAGTTTGTTAATTAAAGACTCGGAAACATCGCTGGTAAGAACCATTTTATCAGTAAATGAAAACGATGGAAGTATGATTTTCGCCGGTGACATTCCACAGGGCGAATACGTAAGACTAATGAAAGCCAATAACGACCGACTAATTGATGGTGCCAATGGAGCTGCCGAAATGTCTAAAATGAGTATAAAGAACTCCGACCCCGATCTTGCCATTCTGATAAGCTGTGTAGGTCGTAAACTGGTTTTGAAACAACGTGTGGAAGAAGAATTGGAAAGTGTTCGCGACGTAATTGGCAGCAAAGCTACCATGACCGGTTTTTACTCTTATGGAGAAATATGCCCCACTAAACCTTTCGAACAACATTGTGAACTTCACAACCAAACAATGACAATTACTCTTTTCAAAGAAGTATAAAATTTAAGCGATGGAATCTAATTTAAATAAACTGCTGAAACGTCAGATAAAGAAGCATTTCGGGTCGACTGACAATCTACCGGATGAATTCATGGGAATTATTCTGGACATTAACGAGACTTATAATAATTTTGATGAAGATACGCGACTAATTCAAAATTCTATTGAGATAAGTTCACAGGAACTCCGTGAAGCTTTTCACAAACAGAAAGAAGACGCAGCAGCCCAAAAAGAAACCATCCGAAAAATCAACGAAGCAATTTCAGTCTTAAAACCATCGGAACAAACAATTAATGGTGAAGGAGCGACTCAGAGTTCTGACAGCAGCCGTTTGTTCGATTCATTATTTCAGTTGATTGAAGACAATAAAAAAGCAGAAGAAGCTTTACGCGCAAGTGAAGTACTTCAACGTTCGCTGTTGGAGAATATAGCAGTTGGAATTGTGATTATCGACCCTATAACCCGTATGATTGAAAATGTAAATTCATTCGGGTCTGAATTAATGGGCGAAAGCCCCGAAAACATTATCGGAAATAAGTGCCATCAGTTGATGTGTCCTTCATTGGAATACTCTTGTCCGGTATGCGACAGAAATGAGGAGATTGATAACTCAGAAAGAATTTTATTACGCAAAGGACAACCTGATTTGGCTGTTTTGAAAACTGTAAAAAAAATTCAGATAGGTGGAAAAGAAAAACTACTTGAGAGTTTTGTAGATATAAGTGACCAGAAAAATGCCGAAAAAGCCTTACAACAAAGCAACCAGAAATGGGCAGCCATTATATCTGCTTCGCCCGACGGAATAGGAATGCTATCGCTCGATGGCAAATTGCAACTTATGTCCGACAAACTGGCATTAATGTTCGACTATACAGTGGAACAGAAAGATGAATATCTGGGAAAATCCATTTTTGATTTTATTGACTCATCCGATCACCAGTTACTGAAAGAAAATATCTATAAAACGCTCACAGGTGAGAATGAATTTAAAATAACAGAATATAAGGCTGTCAGAAAAGATAACAGCAGATTCTATGTTGATGTTAATTCTGCCGTATTGTTGGATGCAGAGGGCAAGCCCGAAAGTATTTTATTTATTGAGCGTGATATAACCGAACGAAAAAAGACAGAGCAAGCATTACAACATAGCGAAACCCTGCTTCGTTCCGTTATGGAAACGACCGATGATGTCATATTTGTAAAAGACCGTGAATGTCGTTTTGTTTACATTAATCCAGCAGGGTGTCAGTTAAATGGAAAGACTGCTGAACAACTAATAGGATTCTCAAAAGCCGATTTTCTTCCAAAAGGAGAAGAATTGGACAGATTTATGGCAGATGATATGCGTATTATCAACTCGGGAAACTCTGAAACATTCGAAGAAGAAATTAAAGGAGCTGATGGCAATAACTATTTTTTTCTTACTACAAAAGTTCCACGTTACGATGGTCAGGGGAATATCATTGGTCTTATTGGCATTGCCCACAACATTACAAACCGCAAGTTAGCAGAAGAAGAACTCAAACAAATTTCAACACGACTTTCGTTGGCTACCCGCGCCGGTGGTGTAGGCATTTGGGATTTAGATCTTGTTGACAGTACCTTGTTATGGGATGATCAAATGTTCAAACTTTACGGAGAAGAAACTGCTGACAAAAGAACAGCTCAGGAAGTATGGTTTGCCGGCGTTCATCCGGATGATGCGGGACGGGTAAATGCCGAAATTCAACAGGCGGTTAAAGGTGATAAAGAATTTGTAACTGAATTCAGGGTGGTTTATCCTGATGGAAGTTTACATAATCTGAAAGCACTTTCCACTGTGCTGCGCGACGACTCGGGTTCAGCGCTTCGAATGATAGGAACAAGCTGGGATATAACCGAAAAGAAAGAGTTTGAAGAAGAACTTCTGAAAGCTGTGGCAGCAGCCGAGGCCGCCAGCAAAGCCAAGTCGGAGTTTGTTGCCAATATGAGTCACGAAATTCGCACCCCGCTAAATGGTGTAATTGGATTTACTGATTTACTGAAAAGCACTCCGCTTTCGAAAGTTCAGGAACAGTACGTCAAAAATGCCAATGCATCGGGACATACGCTGTTGGGAATCATCAACGACATTCTTGACTTCTCCAAAATTGAAGCCGGCATGCTCGATCTGGACGTTATCAAAACGGATATGGTAGAAATGCTGGGCAACAGTATCGACATTATTAAATTTGCTGCAAGCGAAAAAGACCTGGAGGTACTGCTGGATATCGACATGGATATGCCACGTTTTGCTTATATCGATAAAATCAGGCTCAAACAAATACTGGCCAATCTACTTTCCAATGCGGTGAAGTTTACCGAAAGAGGAGTTGTGGAACTTAAAGCTGAGTTTAAAGAAATTGACAGCAAATACGGCAGGTACAGATTCTCCGTTCGCGATACCGGAATTGGCATCAGCAAAGACCAGCAAGCCCGATTGTTCAAACCATTCAGTCAGGCCGACAGTTCCACTACGCGCCGGTTTGGAGGTACGGGGCTTGGTTTAATTATATCGGAAATGATAGCTCAGAAAATGGGTAGCAATATTGAGATTGAAAGCACTCCGGGCAAAGGAACAACTTTTTATTTCGAGATTGTAACAAAAACGGAGCAGGGCGAAAAGATCGATACCAGTTCATTAAAAGAAATCAAACGCTGCCTGGTGATTGACGATAACGCCGACAATCGCATGATTCTGGAACACATAATGGCTAACTGGGGAATAGAATGCAAAAGTTGTGATAACGGATACACAGCCCTGGATACAATCGCAGCTTCAGAACCTTTCGACGTAATTATATGCGATTACCACATGCCGAAAATTGATGGGCTTCAAACTATCCGATTGATTCGCGAAAGGCTGAAACTAACCCCGGCCATGCAACCCATTATTCTTTTACATTCTTCGTCGGACAATTCGGAGCTTCACCGAAAATGCGATGAGCTTGGTGTACGCTTCAGGCTAACCAAACCCGTTAAGTCGGACGAGCTTTATGCCTATCTGTGTAGTGTAAATACACCGTTTGATGAAAGAGACACCGAGGAAACTTCATTTGTAAAGAAAAAGGAAGAACAGTATGAATTCAACGAGCCTGTATCAATACTTATAGCCGAAGACAACGACTTTAATATGCTGCTTATTAAGGCTATTGTAGGAAAAACAATTCCTTCGGCTGAGATAATTGAGGCTAAAAACGGGAAAGAAGCTGTGGTGTTATGGCTCATCGAACAGCCCAACCTTATTTTGATGGATATGCAAATGCCAATTATGAGTGGTATTGAAGCTACTATAAAAATACGGGAGCATGAGAAAAAGAATGGTGAACATGTACCGATTATAGCACTTACAGCAGGTGCATTGCTCGAAGAAAAAGAAAAATGTCTGAATGCAGGTATGGACGATTTCCTCACAAAACCGATTGAACCGGAAAAACTGATAAAGGTTATGATTGGTAAATTGCGAGAGATATAATCGTGCAGGCATTTCGCCTGTTTAACTGATAAAAACATAAATTCCTGACAAAAGCCCCGAAGTGTTTGAATGACATTTCGGGGTTTTATTATTATAAATAAGTCAGCATGCTGTTAATGTGAAAAATATTTTTTACTTTTGGAGCGAATAAGTTGTATGAATCATAGCCTTATTAATCAACCCGTATCAGACAGATAGCAGGGTTTAATCAATACCAATAAAAAAAAACAAAAGCATGAGAAAGTTATTATTAAGTGTCGGTTTAATTATTGCAGCATTATTTGTATCAGCTGGTAGCACAAAGCTTTTTGGGCAGGACATGGAGACTGCTTCGCGTAAAGGGAAAATTGAAGACATAAAAGCATGTCTGGCAAAAGGTGCCGACCCCAATTTCAAATATAACAAGCAAACAATATTGTGTCATTCAATCAATTCGAAATCGCACGAAATAACTATTCTGTTGGCCAATGCCAAGGGAATCAAGATCAATGAATATAGTATTGAGCCTATGCCGGAAGTTTCGTGGAAATTTACTGCGCTGATGAAAGCCGTGGCATATCCCGAGATGGTGAAACTGCTGCTCGATAAAGGTGCTCAGATTGATTTACAGGATGACTGGTTGCATTGGGACGGTATGCCCGATGCCAAAGGAGGTTGTACTCCCCTTATGCTTTCGGTTGCCGAACATACCGAATCGGCCAAAATACTGATTGACAGAGGAGCTAAACTCGACATTCAGGGCAGAGACGGACAAACAGCACTTATGTTGGCTGTTAGCAACACCGAAATTGCTAAAATACTGATAGATAAAGGTGCATTGCCCGACTTGCAAACCAGAGGTGGCGAAACCGCTTTGATGATGGCAGCCGGCAAATATACCGATGTAGTAAAACTGCTGCTTGATAAAGGAGCAAATATATTGTTACGGCAATCGACCTATAAAGTATCGCCCAACGCGCTGGATTATGCAGCAAAAGCCGGAAACATAGAAGCAGCTAAATTAATTTTAGCCAAAGCTGTCAGTCAGGGTGTAAAAGACGAAGTGATGTATAGCGCTTTACATTGGGCGGTAATAGCCGATCAGGTGGCAATGGCTAAATATCTGCTCGACGAAGGAGCTAAAATTGAAGGAACTGATGAACTGGGCGGATATACACCGCTTATGGAAACTTCGCTGCTTGATATGGTGCAACTGCTGGTAAAACGCGGTGCCAATGTAAATGCAAAAAGTAAATTCAATTACACTCCGTTGCAAAAAGCGGTTTTCAGCTTTGTGGAAGGCAAACGGAAAGAAGGGGATTGTGAAAAGATTCTCAATCTGTTGTTGGATAAAGGTGCAACCGTAGATGTTCAGGATGGCAATGGAAACACTCCGCTGATGACTGCTGTTCAGAAAATAAATGCAGCCAAAATACTTGTAGCCAAAAATCCTAACGTAAATAT
>CAZTDH010000130.1:0-6049 GCA_964612615.1 uncultured Paludibacter sp.
TTGCAATCACTTTGCCATCCAATGTTTTACGGTTTGGATTGGCCTCAAATTCTGCTGCTGAGTCGAGAATAGCCAAAATCTCATCCTTGCAGTAATCGGAAATGGATACTAAACTGTTATTGCTCATGGTTACATTGTTTTGACAGCAATCAACTTTAATTATTTAAAGAAAAAAACCAACACAAATCTGCACAGATTTATATTGGTTTTGAATTTCTAAGGGGCAACTTTTCCACGCAACTGTTTCGCTGGGAGTTGCTTTCTTCGAAAAAATATTTAAAGTTTCTCGTTCTCATTTTTCGACCACAAAGATAGTCGTTTTATTTGAAATATTGAAATGAAAAAAGCTGCTTTCTTCTTAATTTTCAGTAATAATCACACAATTAATTTTTTTGAGTTTTTTCAATGTACTATCGGCGTTTGATTTACTTATTGAAAAGCTTATCAAACATTTGTTATCGAAAGTCTGATTTGTTATCTGAACGTCAGAATCTTTAATAATTTTCATAACTTCGTTCATTTGCAGGTAATCAAATCGGATTTGAACGTTTTCTTCAACTGCTTTTTCGATAATTTCGGATTGATTTAGCGCATCGGCAGTAGCTTCTTTGTAAGCAACCACCAATCCACCTGTTCCGAGCAAAACTCCTCCAAAATAACGTACTACAATTATCAGCACATTGGTCAATTCACGTGAATTGATTTGACCAAGTATTGGTCTACCGGCTGTTCCCGAAGGTTCACCATCATCATTGGAACGAAATTCTGTTCGTTCTGCACCTATCATATAGGCATAACAAACATGCCGTGCATCGAAAAAACGCTTCCGATAGTCTTTTACAATTTCTTTTGCTTCGTTAGCGGAATTTATTGGAATGGCAAATGACAGAAATTTGCTGCCTTTTTCTTTGTAAATTCCTTCACTTGTTGAAGATATGGTCTTAAATGTATCGGACATTTGAAATGCTTTGAGATAAAATAAGTAGCAAAATTACAATAATTGTGGCAAATATCTCATCTTTGTTTTTTATTGTAGATAAACAATTTTGATTTTATTTTTTAGGTTAAATAATGAGTCGTTTTAATAAAATATAGAATAATCCAGAAACTATTTTGTATTTTTGAGTGTTTTATTAACGTATTTTAGTTGATTGATAAGTGTTTGTATTTCTAACCATTTAAATCTACTTATTATGCCAAAACTTGATTTAAACCAGATTTATCTGGAATTAGAACACGAAATCAAACGGTTGAGCCAGTCGACCATTGTGATTTATCGTGATGCCACACGCGAAGATGCACAGCAAGTAATTTCAGAGTTAAAGCCGGATATTGACTCCTGGGTTAGCCAGTTAAGCCAAAGGACAATAGCTTGTTATGAACTGGAAGGTCTGCTCGAATCGAAAAGAGATTATATAAAACTTCCCCGCCTGAAAAACAAAGGTGTTGATAAAAATGAACTTGAAAACTTCAGAAATGATATTTTGAGGCTGATTGCAAAATCGATTATGAATACCTATCTGAATTCATTATTTCGCTCACAACCGCATGGAGATAATAAAGATCTGAAAAAGGAAAACCTTTTTTGAGCAAATTATTTGAGAATGAAAAATACCTGTCGAAAATTGATTTTAATTCGTCAGGTATTTTTGTTTTTGCTTGCCTTCATAGCAAAATTCCGTATATTTGCACTTCAAAATTCGCCTTTTTAGCTCAGTTGGTAGAGCAATTCATTCGTAATGAATAGGTCTGGGGTTCGAGTCCCCAAAAAGGCTCTCTCAAATTATGAATTTATAATTCATATTAAAATTTTATGTTGATGTTTGAAAACGGTTTGCTGGCTACGTTTATCCCTGAATTGCTCATGGTGTTGGCTTATCTGTTTTGTTTGGTTGTACCGGGATTAAAAACCGAAAAGCAACCAACGAATCTAACTCCAAAAATCATTCAAACTTCAACTGTTCAATCAGCAGTCGTTTCAGGTTCTAAAGTTAGCACGTACTATTTTTACACTAACAATCAAGCAGTTGAAACTAATACTTCATTTTCTGATTATCCTCAATTTCATAAACTGACAGTTTTTGTCAATCCTATTATTTTTCCTTTGGAGAGCCAGCATCAAGCTCATTTCTCCCGACCTCCACCTATGGTTTAAATAAATATTCTTTTCTATTATATTGATATTCAACGTTATTAAGTATGTTGAATATAAATTGTTTATTTAAATCAAATTAGAAAATTCATGAACAAAATAGTTTTAAAATCATTCGTTATTTTATTTTTCTTTCTAAGTCCGATAATTTCAGTTGCTCAAAAGGATTCAGTATTTATCAAACGAATTCCACATCAAATCAGCGTTGAATTTGGTTACCGTAATTCATTTTATCAAAATACCTATTTATCAAATGCTGGTTCATACATCGGAGACCCTTCAACTGTAAGTTTGTCACAAACTTTAAACAGCGCTACCAATGGTGTCGGTGTTTTAGTGGATTATGCCTGGCAATTGGGCGGTTTTGACAATAAAAAACCTGCGATATATCTTTCTATTCCAATGGGATACACGATATTATTACCCGATAATTCTGCTTCAAAACGTGTTTCAATGCTAAATTATGGCTGGACAATACGTCATAATCTGACAACAAGTGACAAAAAAATAATTCCTTTTGTTGGTTATGGATTGTTTTTGAATAATATGAGTTTGGGAATTCCAGAATGGGGCTCAGTTTCAGGACATCAAACACAGTTTGAAGGCGGATTAAACTTTAGTACAGCTACTAAATTGCAATATTTCGTAAAGATTCAGGGTAGTTATTCGTCTTATCCAAAACTTGGTTATGCAAAATCGCTGCATTTTATGTATGCTGATTTGCGATTTGGAGTACGATTATAATGTTTTCTCGCAAAGACGCTAAGTCGCAAATTTTCAGGTAATTAAATTTTATCGTCTTTGCGTCTTTGCGAGAAATTCTTTCCCTTCAAACGCCCCAATTCCGAACAATGCAAAATCGTATTTGATTGGATCTATCGGGTCAAATTCCCGAAGAACATTAGTAATTTCTTCTACCGCTTTCCAGTCATTTTGTTTGCGATTCAGCAGTCCGTAAGCACGTGCTACATCACCCGTATGCACATCAAGTGGAAGCATCAATGCTGAAGCCGGAATGTTTTTCCACAGTCCAAAATCAACTTCATTTTCGTCGGAACGAACCATCCAACGCAGAAACATATTCAGACGTTTGGCTGAGGAATTGGCTGACACATCTGAAATATGTTTTGTTACATGATTGTCGTGAGGAATTGATAGAAATACTTCCCTAAAGTACTCTAATGAACTGAATACTTTTTTGTCAGATTGATAACCGGTAGTAAAAACCTCTTCAAGTCCACCATGATTTTGATAGATATTTTTCAAGGATTTCAGAAAAAACAGACAATCGTTGCCATTGAAAGTGCGATGAACAAAATCAGAAACGATAAGCAAATTATTTTCATCAGCTTCGGTTATGAATTCATAAGGCGAATTATCCATCATTTCTATCAGCCGTTTTCCGTTCCTGATAATGCTTACTCGTTGACCCCACGCAATGGTAGCTGCCAAAAATCCGGCTATTTCAATATCTTCTTTCCGCATAAAATGGTGCGGAATCTGAATCGGATCAGTATCTATGAAATCAGGTCGGTTGTATTGAATTACCCGACTGTCAAGAAAGGATTTTATTTCCAATTGCTTATTTCAATTCAGTTTTTACAGCGTTTTTATAATCACTCGTAAAACCAACGTGTGCTGTGAAGATGTATTCGGCAGCAGGCAGATTGTTGATTTTTTGGAACGATTTAATTGCCAACGGCATATCTTTGCTGAAAAATGAGTTAGGCTTGTCCACCTTTCCATCTTTCAACCCAAAAGCATCGCCAACAAATAAATAGGTATCATTCACCAGATATGACATGGAACCTGGTGTGTGTCCCGGAGTTGAAATCCCGGTAATCACTAATTTACCTATCGTAATTTTTTGTCCATCATCAACTAAATTGTAATCTTTTCGCGAAATGCTATTGTGGAAAAACATCATTTTGGCAGTCTTACCATTAATCATTTGTTCCTCGTCGCGCGAAAGATAGATTTTTGCATTTGAAAAAGCCGAAAGTGCAGCTGTATGGTCACCATCCCCATGTGTCAGGAAAACGGCAACTACTTTAGCAGTGTCAATGCTGAGTTTTTTCAGTTCTTCTTTAATCACTTTATCATCTGCTCCGGCATCAATAGCAATGTAATTATCGTTGTCTTTTATCACAAACATATTTACAAAACCATTTTTAATTGCAAAAATATTTTGCACAATTTCTTTTGTTTCAATGACATGCATATTTTTTGTTTCGGATTTAAATTTTAATCCAAAACCCACAGCGGTTAATATAAGAAGACCAATAATTACAGCAATTCCAATTAATATCCATTTAAGAGTTTTATTCATATTTGTAAAATTTTAGAGTTGAATATTTTTAATAATTCGTTTTTTGATAAATGGAAAATATCTGGGTATAGTTTGTCTGTAAACTGCATATTCCGGATATTTTTTTTGACTGATACCTTCGGTGAAGCCCGAACTAGCCCAAAATAAAAGTATCAATAAAGTTGGGCCAATCAACGTCCAGTTAATCCATTGCCCTGAAGCAGCGACTCCGAAAAGGTAAAATGATACCCAGGTGAGTTGTTCGCCGACAAAATTGGGGTGGCGAACGTACTTCCATAAGCCGTCAGACATAAATCCGTTTTGGAGTGAGCGGGTAAATCTGCCATCAGCAGGAACTTTATGTTTTTTCTGCAAGTGAAACTCATAAAGCTGATTATCAGCTATTGTTTCAATCAGAATAAATCCTAACATAAGCGTTGCGGCCAATAAATCGATGAAATTAACCGTTGAGTCGCTGTATTGAACCGCTAAAACTAATGGTGTGCAAAATAACAGAATTAGAAATAGCTGATAAAATGAAATGAAAATCAGATTAAAAATTGTAAACCAAATTCCTTTGAGAGCAGGATTCTGGCGCAAAACATTCCAACGATAATCCTCTTCGCCTTTCCACGGAATAATATAATAACCGCCTTTACGATAAAAATTATAACTGAGCCTTACTCCCCAAGCAGTAACAAGAAGAGTCATAATCCAGAGTCGGGGAGAATGAGGACAAGTTAAAAGGCTAATAATGCTGTAAACAATTGGCATTATACTCCATATTTTATCAACCTGACTATAATTCCGGGTAATTTCGCTTATTAAAAAACATACCACTGAAGTAATTAGCGTAATACTTATCAGTGTCGCAAATAACTGTCCTGCAAAAGGATTTTTAGTTATAATATTTTGATAGATTGTTAGTTGACTGAGAAAGGAAAGTGTAAAATGATTCATAGTTGTCACGGTTAATTGTTTATTCAAAAAAATAAACAATTTTTATATAGGTTTAGTTTAATTATACGGACAATTAAAATACAAAAGGAATAAACATTTTGGTGTTTTTCATGTAAATCCTGTATTTCTCGCCAAAATATGCAATACATTCTTTTTCATCGTAACGCGAAGTGAGAAAAAATAAAGATGTAGAAACTGCAGAAATAACACATAAAATAAGTGTGGGATTCTTTAATAAAATACCCCAGGTTACAAAAATCAACGAGGCATAAAGTGGGTGACGGGTATGGCGGAAAACACCGGTTTCTACCAATTCAGTGGTTTTCTCAAAACTAAACAGTTTGCTATCATTGCGGGATGATGATGGTTTTCCTTTTCGGAGAATTTCGTACATTCCTGCACCTACAAGCCAGATGGAATAAAAAAGTAAAATCCATGAAATCAGCTGATTAGTGCTGAAAGGATTTTCGAACCAGTGTTTGTAATTTACGGCAAGTACCCAAGCCAGTCCTTCCCAACCAAAAAAGCGGTAAAATCCGTGACTTTTTATATGAAACAACGTGCGCCACGACAGGAAAAATATGCCTGCGCTGAGAATGCCAAAAATAGTCAGATTTGCCATAATCGTA
>CAZTDH010000131.1:0-5962 GCA_964612615.1 uncultured Paludibacter sp.
TATCATTCCGGGATTGGGTGATGCTGGTGATTTGGCTTACGGTGAGAAATTATAAAATATTCTCATAATGAGAAAACAATAGACCTTTATTCAATCAGAATGAAGGTTTTTTGTTTTAAGCTTCTAAAAGTGTTGAATCATTTTTTATAATACTTCAAGGCTTCGGGAAGCTGTTCTTTCAACTTTGCAATTCGGTTTTCATCTGAAGGATGAGTACTCATAAATTCAATGGGAGCACCTTTTGAACTGGCCGCCATTCGTTGCCAAAAAGTAATTGCTTCATTGGGATCATAGCCAGCCATTGCCAGAAATATCAATCCAAGTTGATCAGCTTCCAACTCATGTTTGCGCGAATAGGGCAACATAAATCCATACTGAGCACCTAAACCGTAAATCAGATTTACAGTATTTTGAGTTGCAGCAGGCTTGTCTGATATTAACATATTTGTAAGCATTGAACCATATTGTACTGCCATTTGTTGACTCATGCGTTCATTACTATGTTTGGCAACAGCATGTGCAATTTCGTGACCAAGCACCACCGCCAGTCCCACTTCATTTTGAGTTACAGGCAAAATACCTTCAAACACCACTACTTTTCCGCCGGGCATACAAAAAGCATTCATATTGGTATCTTTCACCAGATTAAATTCCCATGCAAACTTTGAAACTTCAGCTTCCATACCATTGGCTTTCAGATAATCTTCAACAACAGTAGCCATTTTTTGCCCTACTTTTTTTACTAAAGCTGTGCTTGTCTTATTTTTAGAAGCAGGAACAGAATCGATAAACTGTTTGTAGCTTTGAAAACTGGAGGTTAAAACTTCAGAGTCGGATACCAGAGATAGTTGCTTTCTTCCGGTAAGTAAAACGGTAGAACAAGCCATTAATAATAAAGCAGATAGAACAATTGTAATTATTTTTTTCATTTTCGGGAATTTTGTTTCGTGAAACTTTAGATTATGTCCGTAAAATTTTATCTTTGCAAATATAATAAATTTTCATTTTACGAACACTTACACTCATGAAAAAGTTCTTACTAAATTACTGGAAATCGATTGCAGTAGTTTGTTGTATTCTATATCTTTCATTTGCCCCACCATCTACTTTTAATGGTATTCCAACTTTTGATAACGAAGACAAACTGATTCATTTCCTAATGTATGCTGGTTTATGTTGCATGTTGATTTTTGATTTTCGGTTAGCCAATAATAAGAACAAAACCAAATCTGTTGCCGGATTGATACTTTGTTTTGTTTTTCCTGCTTTATTGGGAGGTTCTATTGAAATACTACAACCGCTTTATTTTGGGCGTGGCGGTAGTTGGTTTGATTTATCGGCAAACATAACCGGTATTCTCTCTGCATGGGTATTTATGCATGTTTTCGAAGGTCTTATCAATAAAATTTTTGTTCGCAAAAAAGCATAAAATGACCGACGAAATTCTGAAATATAAAATTGGTATTACATTGATTAAAGGTATTGGTTGTACTCTGGCCAAAAACCTGATTGCTTATGTTGGCTCTGTTGAAGGTATTTTCAATGAAAAACAAAAAAATCTGGCTAAAATTCCCGGAATTGGCGAAGTATTGTCATCCGAAATTGTTTCGCAGCAGGTCCTCGCACGTGCCGAACAGGAAATTGATTTTATTTTGAAAAATAAAATCCAAACTTATTATTTTACTGACAGAGATTATCCGTACCGACTGAAAGAATGTCCGGATTCGCCCATAATGCTTTATACGAAAGGTAACTGTGATTTTAATAACGGCAAATTTATAGGAATAGTTGGTACGCGTAATGCTACAGAAACCGGGAAAGAAAACTGCAAAAAAATGATTTCAGATTTAGCTTCAACACAACCTAATGCCATTATCGTAAGTGGACTGGCTTATGGCGTAGACATTTGTGCTCACAAAGCCGCACTCGATGCGGGATTACCAACCATAGGTGTAATTGGGCATGGGCTAGATAGAATTTATCCGGCTGCACATCGACCAACTGCTGTGAAAATGCTTCAGGAAGGAGCTTTACTCACCGAATATCTGAGCGGAACGAACCCTGATAGACAAAATTTTGTGCAACGAAACCGAATTATTGCCGGATTGTGCGACGCAACAGTAGTGGTAGAATCGGCGGCCCGTGGTGGTGCATTGATTACTGCCGAACTTGCAAACGATTATAACCGCGATGTATTTGCTTTCCCCGGGCGAGTGAACGATGAATGGTCGGCTGGATGCAATGCGCTGATTAAGAATAATAAAGCATCATTGATTGAATCGGCTGATGATATTTTACGGTTTATGAACTGGGAAAAACATAATACCAGTTCACCTTCAAATGTTCAAACAGCCTTATTTCTAGACTTGTCGGAAGAAGAACAAAACATTGTTGGCATTTTACGCCAGAATCCCGAAGGAATTCAGCTCAATGAATTAGCCATTCAGTTGGAAAAACCAATTAGCAAAATATCATCCATGTTGCTCGAAATGGAATTTAAAGGCGTAGTGAAATGTCTGCCCGGAAATTTGTATCGAATTGTGAAGTAAGAAATTAGTGGATTAAATTGAATGAGTTTTAGGAATGTAACGAATGTATAGTAAAGAAGAATTAAAAGAACTGAAGAAAGAATTCTGGGAAGGATTTGGTGTTTATTGCAGCCATATTCCGGCATTGAAACGCAGGAAAAGTAAGTTTCTGCTTTACAACACCAAGATGAAAGGTGTTGAAATGAAGTTTGATGCTACCCGTGAAGGTGCTTTTGTGATTCTGGAAATAAACCATCACGACGAAAAAACCCGTCTTGAAAAATACGAACAATTTGAAAACTATAAAGTGCTGATGGAGAAGGATTTTCCTGAAGGACTGATTTGGAATTTTGCTTATGTACGCGAAACGGGTAATGAGGTTTGCCGAATTTACACTCAAAAAACCGGTATTGACCTTCATCGACGTATTCAGTGGATGGAATTTTATAAGTTTATGGCAACTGAAATGCTGAAACTGGAAAAAGCATTTAGATTGGTCAAAGAAGCAATTGAATAATTTAAAGTTTATGGATAAAATTGCCTATTCATCTATTGATGAATATATTAGCTCTTTTCCTGAACCAAATCAGGTAAAACTAACCGAACTCAGAAATTTGATCAAAGAACTTGTTCCCGAAGCCAAGGAGAAAATCAGTTATCAAATGCCGGCATTCACCCTGAATGGCATGTTACTTTACTTTGCCGGATACGCCAAACACATTGGATTTTATCCCGGAGCAAGTACAATTATGGCATTTATGGACGAATTGGCAGGTTACAAAACATCCAAAGGAACTGTTCAGTTTCTATTGAATCAACCGCTACCTATAGATTTGATAACGAGGATGATATTGTTTCGGGTTGATGAAAATCAGTCAAGGAAGAAAAAGTAAGAACCGAAGAAAGTGTAATTTGTAACTTAAGGACTTATTTAGCCAAAAGAATAGCTTTTCTGTATCAAGCTATTAAAAATGAATGACCCTGAAAATCAATCATTTTTTATGTTGATAAAACGAGAGTTTTTTTGTACTTTTGCATCCCATAACAAAATGAAAAAACTGAATATGGAAAAAAAGCAAATAAAAAGAGCGTTAGTGTCTGTTTATCACAAAGATAAGTTGGATGAAATTATAGTGAAACTTCACTCCGAAGGTGTGGAATTTATCTCTACCGGAGGGACGCAATCTTTTATTGAATCGCTGAATATTCCATGTCTGGCTGTTGAAGATTTAACCGGTTACCCATCAATTTTGGGCGGAAGAGTTAAAACATTACATCCGAAAGTGTTCGGTGGAATACTCAATCGTCGCGATTTAGCTCAGGATCAGGCACAAATTGAAGAATATGAAATTCCTGAAATTGATTTGGTTATTGTTGATTTATATCCGTTTGAAGCCACTGTCGCAGCGGGTGCAGATGAGCCAACTACGATTGAAAAAATTGATATAGGTGGAATTTCGCTGATTCGTGCAGCTGCTAAAAACTATAATGATGTGGTGATTGTAGCTTCGCAAGCTCAATACGAACCGCTACTGGAAATGATTTCGGCAAACGGTGCAAATACCACACTGGAAGAACGTCGCTGGTTTGCCAAAGAAGCTTTTGCAGTTTCTTCGCATTACGATTCGGCTATTTTCAATTACTTTGATGGTGAAGAAAAAAGCGGTTTCCGCATGAGCGAAAACGATGCGAAAGCGCTTCGTTACGGTGAAAATCCTCACCAACAAGGCATTTTCTTTGGAAAGTTTGAAGACATGTTCGAACAATTGCAGGGGAAAGAAATTTCATACAACAATCTGCTCGATATTGACGCAGCTGTAAATCTGATTAATGATTTTGACGATATAACTTTTGCTATTCTGAAACATAACAATGCCTGCGGAATTGCTTCGCGTCCGGTATTGGTGGATGCATGGAATGCAGCATTGGCCGGTGATCCGGTTTCGGCTTTTGGTGGAGTACTGATTACCAATGCGGTAATCGACAAAGCTACGGCTGAAGAAATGCACAAAATATTCTTTGAAGTGGTTATTGCTCCCGATTACGATTTGGAAGCTATTGAGGTTTTGAGTCAAAAGAAAAATCGTATCATTTTGATTATCAAAGATGCAAAATATAAAACACAACAATTCCGTTCGTTGCTGAATGGAGTGTTGGTGCAGGATAAAGATACGCATACCGAATCGGCTGACGAACTGACTGTTGTGACTGAAAAATCACCGACCGCTGAGGAAATTGAAGATTTGTTGTTTGCCAACAAAATTGTGAAACATACCAAATCAAATGCCATTGTGTTTGCAAAAAACAAGCAAATGTGTGCAAGCGGTGTGGGTCAGACTTCACGAGTGGATGCTCTGAATCAGGCAATTGATAAAGCCGGAACATTTGAATTTGATTTGAATGGAGCAGTTATGGCTTCGGATGCATTTTTCCCGTTCCCTGACTGCGTACAAATTGCAGCCGAAGCCAGAATAACAGCTGTTATTCAGCCCGGAGGTTCTATCAACGATAAACTTTCAATTGAAGCATGCAATCAAAGCGGCATGGCTATGGTGACGACAGGATTCAGACATTTTAAACATTAATATTATACTGTACAGACACTCAATTGAGCGTCACTAACAAAAAATAAAACAACCTGAAATAAATTAAGAAAATGGGACTATTTTCATTTACACAAGAAATTGCTATTGACCTGGGAACTGCCAATACGATTATCATTCATAATGATAAAATCGTGGTGGATGAACCTTCAGTAGTGGCATTGGACAGACGCACCGATAAACTGATTGCTATTGGTGAAAAAGCGCGTCAGATGCAGGGAAAAGAAAACGAAGGAATCCGTACGGTGCGTCCGTTACGCGATGGTGTTATTGCCGACTTCTATGCTGCAGAATTAATGATTCGCGGTATGATTAAAATGATTCCTTCTAAAAATCATTTGTTTTCACCAACCCTTAAAATGGTAGTTTGTATTCCTTCGGGAAGTACTGAGGTGGAAATTCGTGCGGTACGTGACTCGAGTGAACATGCCGGTGGCCGTGAAGTATACATGATTTATGAACCAATGGCAGCTGCAATCGGTATCGGTATTGATGTAGAAGCACCGAACGGATGTATGATTGTTGATATAGGTGGTGGTACTACCGAAATTGCAGTAATCTCGCTGGGTGGTATTGTGTCCAATAAATCTATCCGTATTGCAGGCGATGACCTGACGCTGGATATTGTTGAATACATGGGACGTATGCACAACATCAAAGTGGGTGAGCGTACAGCCGAATTAATCAAAATAAATGTAGGTGCAGCTTTGACCGATCTGGAAGATGCTCCTGAAGATTATATCGTTCACGGACCAAACCGTATGACTGCGCTTCCTATGCAGGTTCCGGTTTCATATCAGGAAATTGCTCACTGTCTCGAAAAATCAATTT
>CAZTDH010000132.1:0-5932 GCA_964612615.1 uncultured Paludibacter sp.
CGGAAGTTGTACCTGTGTTTTTATTCGGAATACCGATATTTGCGTATTCAACAGGAGTTTGATTTCCTTTTGAAATTATTTTTCCGTTAAATGATTGAGCAGGAACAAAAATACTCCAGCTAACAATTAAAACCAATAAACAAATTCGCATGATGAATTGAAATGCTAAATAGAATTCAATGCCTGAATCAGAACTTGATTTTCCTCCGGAGTCCCAACTGTAATTCGCAGACAGCCCATACATAAAGATACAGATGAACGGTTTCGAACAATAATTCCTTTGTCAACCAGATAATTGTAAGTTGAATTGGCATCATTGACCTTAACCAGTACGAAGTTTGAATCAGTTGGATATATATGCTGAACTATCGAAATGGTTTGCAACGATTCAATGAGTTTCGTTCTTTCCTGAAGCAGGATGTTAACCCACTCTTTAACTTTTTCTGACGACTCAATAGTTTTAAGTGCTTGTCCCTGAGTTAGTATGTTGATGTTGTAGGGATATTTAATTTTATTCAAAACCGAAATAATCTCTGTTGAAGCAAATGCCATTCCAAGCCGGATGGCTGCGCTGCCCCAGGCTTTAGAGAAGGTTTGAAGAATAACCAGATTAGGAAATTGAATTAATTTGGATAAAAAACTGCTTTGTGAAGCAAAATCAATATAGGCTTCGTCCAACACCACAATACCGTCGAAATTTTCGAGTGTTTTGATTATTTCATTGCTGTTCAGACTATTCCCGGTTGGATTATTTGGTGAGCAAAGCCAGATTATTTTTGTGCAAAGATTGGTCGCTGACAGTAATTTATCTGCCGAAAAATCAAAGTTTTCGTCAAGTAAAACCTTGCGATATTCCACGTCGTTTATATTTGCACAAACCTTGTACATACCATAAGTCGGTTCGATAGCCACTACATTATCAGTTCGTGGTTCGCAGAATGCACGGTAGAGCAAATCAATAGGTTCGTCGCTTCCGTTTCCAAGAAAGATATTCTCCGCAGGAAGATGTTTTATTTTCGAAATTTGTTCTTTCACCTCCCACTGCAACGGATCAGGATAGCGATTGAACGGTGCGTTGTATGGATTTTCATTCGCATCCAGAAATACGGAAGCTTCACCCTTAAATTCATCACGAGCTGACGAATAGGGTTGTAGGGAGCGTATATTTTCGCGTAAAAGTTTTTCTAAATTCATTTTCTAAACTATCAACTGTAAATTATCTCGGGTGGCGACTTTCAATTACAACTACTTCCCTTTCTTCATTCAGTCGCACTTTAACTGCATTGCTATGAGCCATAAGTTCTTCATTTTCAGCCATAAGTATGATTGCGTTGCTCAGGTTAGTAAGTCCTTCCTGTGTTAACTGTTGGAATGTTATTTTTCGAACGTAACTGTCCAGATTTACTCCATTATATGCTTTTGCATAGCCGTTGGTTGGCAATGTATGGTTTGTTCCCGAAGCATAATCACCAGCACTTTCGGGCGAATAATTTCCCAGAAATACCGAACCAGCATTTACAATATTCTGTGAAACACCCAAATAATAGCGTGTTGAAATAATCAGATGTTCCGGTGCATAGTCATTGGTCATTTCTACAGCTTCTTCGAGCGTTTTTACCAGAATTATTTTGCTGTTTTCCAATGCTTTTTTTGCAATTTCCTTGCGAGGAAGCTTTTCAAGTTGTAATTCAATTTGCTCCATCACCGGTTCGATAATTTTTTCGGAAACAGTAATTAAAATCGACTGACTGTCTGCACCATGCTCGGCTTGCGAAAGCAAATCGGCAGCCACAAATATAGGATTTGAAGTCTCATCGGCTATGATTTCAACTTCCGAAGGTCCGGCCGGCATGTCAATAGCCACATCGCGTAACGAAACCAATTGCTTGGCGGCTGTAACATACTGATTCCCGGGTCCAAAAATTTTGTAAACCTTTGGAACAGATTCAGTTCCGTAAGCCATAGCAGCAATTGCCTGAGAACCACCCACTTTGAAAATGCGATGTACACCGGCTACTTTGGCTGCATACAATACTGCCGGATGAATTTTTCCATCTTTATTTGGTGGTGTACAAAGTATAATTTCTTTACATTCAGCTATTTGTGCCGGAACGGCCAACATTAGAACGGTAGAAAATAATGGTGCAGTTCCGCCTGGAACGTAAAGTCCTACTTTTTGAATAGCAACCGATTTTTGCCAGCAATAAACTCCCGGAGAAGTCTGAATTTCAGGCATTTCATGTTGTTGTTCCGAGTGAAATTTCCAGATATTGCGACGTGCCATTTCAATGGCTTGTTTCAGATTCATTGAAATCTGAGTTTCTGCTTCCGCAATTTCTTCTTTTGTCACTTCGAAATTGTCAATTTTGACTTTATCAAAGTGTAATGTTATTTCTTTAAGGGCTTTATCTCCACGTTTTCGTACATCGTCCAGTATCTCTTGCACGGTTGTAAACAAAGTTGTTGTGTCAAAAACCGGGCGTTTAAGTATCGATGCCCATTCCTCACGCTGCGGATATTTTATAATTTGCATAATTACTTGAATTTAAATGTTCTAGCCAAAAAATCAGTTGGTTATAATTTCGTCCCATTTCTCATATAATTCTTTCATTCCGTCGAAAACAATACTGGCGCCACTTTCACTCAGAACTTCGGGTTCCAATGGACCGGTATTTACTCCAATGGTAAGTAAACCGGCTGTAGTAGATGACTCAATACCTAAAGGAGCATTCTCAATAACCATAACTTCCCATGGATTAAGTTTCGATTTTTTTAGAGCCATTAAATAAGGCTCAGGATGTGGTTTGCCATGTTTTACATCGAAAGCAGTTACCATTTTTTCTTTTACAAATACACCCGGAAAATGTTCATCCAATCCTTGTAGAAGAGTTGCTTGTCCGGAACCTGTAACTAGATATATTTCAATGTTTTGTGATTTAATTTTCTGAAGAAGCTCATAAGCATAAGGCATGGTTTCGGTTTTTCCTTTAGCCTCAAAGTATTTTGATTTCAGACCATAAATACTTTGCTTTTCCTCGTCTGTCGAATTTCTTCCGTGAATCTTCACAAATACTCCGTCAATGGTTGAAGCACCGGTGCGACCTTCATTCATATATCCATCATAATCGGTAAATGGAAGTCCGGATTCATTCATCGCTCTGGTCCAGGCTGTTGCATGGCTTTTCATCGAATCGTATAATACACCATCCATGTCAAAAAATATGGCTTTTGGTTCAAAAGCAGGGTAATTCTTATCGTTGATGAATTTTTCTATTTCTCTTGAAAACATGTATTTTTATTTTTTGCAAAGATACTGATTTTGTCAGTTACAATATGCCTTTTTCGACCTTCATTGAGCAAAAATTTCAGGAAAGTGTCAGAATCTTAGCGGTTTTTAAAAATCTAAAATACTTTTAGAACTTATTTCTTATTTTATTTGAAATGGTTGATTTGTATTTTTCTAAAAAATATATAAATTTGCATTACCAAAATAATCGGGGTGTGGCGCAGTCGGTAGCGCGCTACGTTCGGGACGTAGAGGTCGCAGGTTCGAGTCTTGTCACCCCGACAGAGACTGTGAGACTGAAAAGTTTCCCGATTATGTTTTATTCACTAATTCGATGATTTATACTTATTAAATTGAATAATATATAGATAATTTAAGGTTGTTTGAATTATTTTTTGTATTTTTGTGCCGGTTTTGAATAATAGATCATTAAAAAAAGAAATTTATTCGAAATTTTACCGTTTTATTTTTAAATCTGTACAACCTTGTTTAATATTGCTTATAAATGAAACCTTATTTTGTCATTCTATTGCTTATTTGCTCTGCATTTTCAGCTTGTGATTTAACCAGCACTTCAAATAATACACCTCAGATTTTATTTGTTACTCAGCCTCTTTTGAATTCTAAAGATACTCTTTCTGCCACATATACTGATGAAGCCGGTGTTTGGAAATTAGATACAATTAGTGTGGGGGATACAGTGACGTTTAGAATATTGCTGAATGGATTTTCAAATAATCTTACTTCTTACTATATAACTCGCTCTGATACTGTTTCTTCCAAATTGATCTTGCCTGGAAAAAATTCGTTGGACTCTGTTTTTAACTCTTCTTCGTCGAAATACGCGACGGGTAAGTTTATTTTTAAGAGCAGCATTTTGAATCTTTATTTCCCATTCAAATATATTGCGACGAAGGAAACAACTGATGCGAGAATCAGTTTCTCATTGTCTTCTGATGCTAGTTTTGATGGAGGAACATTTATCGGTTCAAACTCTGTAAATTTTGTGTTGAAAACACCAATTAAAAAGGCAAAAACACAACTTTAATTGAAACTCTGATATAACAAAAAAGCATCTGTATAATCTACAGATGCTTTTTTTGTGAAAGGTATCCCTGATTAAATTCTAGCTTTAATTGCTTTTGTTTCAGCTTCGAATCCCGGTTTTTCGAGTAAGGCGAACATGTTTTTCTTATATGCTTCAACGCCCGGTTGGTCGAATGGATTTACTCCCAATACATAGCCGCTGATACCGCAGGCTTTTTCGAAGAAATAAAGCAATTCACCTAAATAATATTCGTTCAATGCTGGCAATTCGATTTTTAAATTTGGAACGCCGCCATCGATATGAGCTATCATTGTGCCGAGTTCGGCCATCTTATTTACTTCGTCAACCCGTTTTCCGGCAAGGAAATTCAATCCGTCCAGATTGCTTTCGTCGTTAGGGAAAATCTTCGTGTTATTACTTTCTTTTATTGAAATAACGGTTTCGAAAATGCTGCGTTCACCTTCCTGAATCCATTGACCCATGGAGTGTAAATCGCTTGTGAAATCAACAGAAGCCGGGAAAATACCTAGATTGTCTTTTCCTTCACTCTCTCCGTAAAGTTGTTTCCACCATTCTGCTACAAAGTGCATTTTTGGGTGAAAATTCACCAGAATTTCAATTTTTTTACCTGATTTATACAGTTCGTTACGAACAGCAGCATACTGAGCAGCTGGATTTTCTTCAAACGGAGTTTCAGTTCCGCAAAGAGTTTCCATTTTTACTGCTCCTGCAATCAACTGACGTATATCAAATCCGGCAACAGCAATTGGAAGCAAACCAACCGGAGTAAGAACAGAATAACGACCACCAATATTGTCTTCAATTACATACGTTTTGTAACCTTCCTGAACGGCCAATGTACGCAAAGCGCCACGGGCTTTGTCGGTTACAGCCACAATGAGTTTTTGTGCAGCAGCTTTGCCCTGTTGTTGCTCCAACTGAGTTTTCAATAAACGGAATGCCAGTGCAGGTTCTGTGGTAGTTCCTGATTTTGAGATGGAAATAATACCAAATTTCTTTGTTTTCAACATTTCCTGCAATTCGTACAGGTAGTCTTCACCAATGTTTTGTCCGGCATAAACCACCACAGGTGATTTTCGTTCGGTCTGAAGCCAGTCGAAGCTGTTTGAAAGCGCATCAATAACCGCTTTTGCACCAAGGTAGCTACCACCAATACCGATTACCACTACTACCTCGCAATTCTCACGAAGAATATTGGCTGTGTTTTCAATGTCGCTTAAAAAAGCAGCATCGATAGAAGTCGGCAGATTCAACCAACCTAAAAAGTCACTTCCTTTTCCGGTTCCATTGTGTAAAGCCGCATTCGCTTCGGCAATTTGGGCTTTGTAACCGGCTACAGCTTGCTCGGAAACAAATCCGAAAGCTTTGTCGATAGATAATTTAATGTTTTGCATTTTTATAATAGTTTGATGTTTTATTATTATATTTTTTAACTGTCAACTGTGAACTATCAACTATTTCAGTTTCTCAGATAGTTTTTTGATCTCCATGACAGGTGAAATCCGATTATATAGAATTTCAAATATTGAATCTACAATCGGCATGTTTACCTGGTATTTTTCATTTAGTTCATGAAT
>CAZTDH010000133.1:0-5895 GCA_964612615.1 uncultured Paludibacter sp.
TTTGCTGTCCGTGTTTTGCACGCAAAGCCATCAAACCCGGCATTTCTTTTTCGGCCAATTCAATTTCTTTACGACCAAAATCGGCCAACGACATATCGGCTACTTTATAAGCTAAATTGCTGAATAATTCCATTTTACTCCTATTTATTTTATGTTTATTATTATTTCAAAATTGGAGTGCAAAGATACAACAAACTAATTAATAATGAATAAATTCTTACTGAAATTGCATATCTTTGTTCCTTAAATTTTATAAGGCTCATGCATCAATGTTAGTTGATATTCATACACATAATCAATGTAATTCAGCTTATTTCTCTATCATTAATCTAGGTATTGATGATGCTCATAGAATTTTGACTTCAGAAAGGATTGAATTATTTTCTGTAGGGTTGCACCCATGGTATATCGACGGGAATTCAGCGAACAAAATTTCGGAATTAGAAAAAATATTGATCAATAATAAAATTGCATGTATAGGAGAATGTGGATTAGATAAAAACAGTAAAGCCCCACTCCCAACCCAAATAGAGATTTTCAGAAAACAAATCGAGCTTTCAGAAATATTTCACAAGCCGTTGATTATCCATTGTGTAGGCTGTTTCAATGAACTGATTATGCTTCGAAAGGAAATGAATCCACTTCAACTCTGGATTATTCATGGCTTTCGTGGAAAGCCTGAACTGGCACAGCAAGTCCTAAAATCAGGCTGTTCCTTATCTTTTGGTGAACATTATAATGAAGAATCAGCTCGCCTCACCCCTATCGACAAATTATTTATTGAAACAGATGAAAGCTTACTTTCAATTGACTTGATTTACAAAAACATAGCTTCAGTCAAAAATATAGACATAAGTGAAATTAATGCCGGTGCGAAACTTTTGGAACAAATTACCGGTAATCAATTTCAAATTTAGTTACATAGAATACAAAATAATTGAAAACATGGTAATTATTCAACATTTGGTATGAATTATTAGTGGTTTAAATTGTATCTTTGCTTTCCAAAAATTAAATCCGTAGTTTTTCATGAGAAAAATAAGCATTCTGTTCGTCCTGAGCATTTTCACTTCCCTGATTTTCGCACAAGGTATTTCCACATTGCAACAACGCAAACTAACCAACGCACTTACCGCCATTTCCAATTTATACGTTGACACTATTAACGATAAGAAGCTGATTGAATCGACTCTCGAAGGGGTTCTGAAAGCCTTAGATCCTCACTCGTCGTATATTCCTAAGGAAGAAATAGAGCGGATTAATGAACCACTGGTTGGTAGTTTTTTTGGTATTGGTATTCAGTTTCAATTAATGGAAGACACACTTTTGGTGGTTCAGACTATCACTGGCTGTCCCGCTGAAAAAGTTGGGGTACTACCTGGTGACAGAATAATATATATTGATAATCAACTCGTTGCAGGGGTTAAGATAAAAAATTCGGATGTATTTAAGCGCTTGCGGGGTCCAAAAGGAACTGAAGTAGCTATTAAAATACGTCGTGGTTCTAAACCCGACTTAATTGAATTTAAAATAATACGTGATAAAATTCCTGTTTTCAGTGTAGATGCCACCTATATGATTGGTAAAGATATTGGTTATGTTAAGATAAACCAATTCGGAAGTTCAACAGTTCAGGAATTTGAAAAAGCGTTTGCTACATTACAAAAAAAAGGCATGAAAAGTCTTATTGTAAGCCTTCAGGGGAATGGTGGCGGTTATCTGAATGCTGCTAAAATGCTGGCGGATGAATTCTTGTCGAAAAACAAATTAATTGTTTATACGCAAGGACTTAATCAACCCAAAACCGTTGAAGTTGCCTCGGCTAGCGGAGTTTTCGAAACCGGGAAATTGATATTCCTTGTTGATGAGTATTCTGCATCGGCCAGCGAAATTGTTTCAGGTGCTTTGCAAGATTGGGACAGAGCTATCATTGTTGGTCGTCGTACATTTGGTAAAGGGCTGGTTCAAAACCAGTTTCCATTAATTGATGGTTCGATGATGCGCCTCACCATAGCACGATACTACACTCCTACAGGTCGTTGCATTCAGAAATCATATAAAGGTGGTTACGACAAATACGAACATGATCTGGTTGATCGCTACAAAAAAGGGGAATTCCTTCATGCTGACAGTATTCATTTCCCTGATTCACTGAAATATCAGACAATGAATCTGAAACGTACCGTTTATGGTGGTGGTGGAATTATGCCTGATATTTTCGTTCCGTTAGATACCACTAAATACACACTTTTGCACCGAAAACTTGTTGCTCAGGGCATTGTGAACAAAGTTTGTGTACAGTTCATTGATAAAAACCGTGCTGAGTTGAAGAAAAAATACAGCAGCTTCGATAAATTTAAAAAGGAATTTGAAGTGGACGAAGCATTTATGAGCCAACTGATTAATGCTGCCGAAAAGGAAAAAATAAAAGTTGATTCGACTCAGCTTGCCACTTCAAAACCATTAATCAAACTCCAGTTAAAAGCATTGGTAGCACGCGATTTATGGGAAATGAATGAGTATTATCAAATTATGGATGCCGACAATGAATCTCTGCAAAAAGCCATAGAGATTCTCCAGACACCCGGAGCTTACGACAAAATTTTGAAACAGTAAACGAGCAAACGAGATACTAAAAACTTTTCCAGAGTTATAAACTTTGGAAAAGTTTTTGTTTTAAACAGAAACTATGAACACAGCTCTTATTTACGCACAAACACACTGGATCGAGATTATCGGAGCTATTTTAAGCCTGATTTACTTATACTTATCCATTAAGGCGAAAGTAAGTTTGTGGTTCTTCGGCATTATTTCATCGGTATTTTATAGTGTGGTTTTCTTCCAAACAAAGTTTTATGCAGATATGAGCCTGCAGTTTTATTACGTATTTATAAGCATATACGGCTGGATAAACTGGAAACGGGGAGAAAAAGGAAACGAACAAGAATTACCTGCTTCTAAGCTGACAAAGAAACTAACTTTGATTCTTATTTTTTCAACAATCGGAATATATCTGATTTACTACCTAATTTTAAGTCAGTTTACAGATTCAACCATACCTAAATCGGATGCATTAGTTGGAGCGTTAAGCGTAATAGGAACCTGGATGCTGGCGAAAAAGTTGATTGAAAACTGGCTTGTGTGGATTGCTGCCGACGCACTGTGCGTTGGGCTTTACATTTATAAAGATTTGTATCCTACGGCGGTTTTATTCCTTATTTACACCGTTATGGCCGCTGTTGGTTATTGGCAGTGGAAAAAAACAATGACAGAACTTGAATTACCTTTATCAGAGGATTAATTCTTTCATCAAATACCTTCCACTTCGTCGGGTTCTTTGTGTCAAAAGAATCGTTCTTCCATCAGTAGTTTTATGAACAATTTCATCTGTTATTCCTCTGATAGTCAACAACTCTAGATTCTCATTGTAATTTACTTTAAATTCATTCCCAAGTTCGTCAAGAGCTCCGGCCAAATAGCGCGAATTATCTACACACACCGAAATACTGATAGCGGAGCTTTGAATTAATGATACTTTGAGACGGTGTTTGTTCATTATTGTAAAAGCTTTCGACAAACTTTCTTCCAAAACAAACGAAAAATCGCGTGGACGTACTGTAATTAACACCTGATTTTTTCGAAGAATCAACACAGGCACATCAATCGGCTTTTCAGTGGTGGCTTTAATTACCGAACCTGCTTCAGTCGGACTTCCAAATGGCCGAACATAAAGCGGTATGTGCTTATTTTCAAGCGGCTTAATGGTTTTAGGGTGAATTATTTGTGCACCACTGTATGCCAATTCCACTGCATCCAAATAAGTCAGTTCGGGAATATGAACCGTATTTTCAAACAATCGCGGATCGGCGTTCAAAATACCCGGAACGTCTTTCCAAATGCTAACGCTTTCAGCATCAAGCAAATTTCCCACTACTGCAGCTGTATAATCAGAACCTTCCCGTCCAAGGGTTGTAGGGTCGCCTTTAATATTTGCGCCAATAAATCCCTGACCAATATAAATCCTGTTTTTGCTGAAATCAGCAGCTTTCTGTAACCGTATTTGCGAATCGTTCATCTTCACATTTGCTTCACGATAATTACTGTCGGTCACCAGTAAATTACGCATATCAAGCCATTCATTATCTATACCACATTCAAGCAAATAAGCAGAAATAATACTAGTTGAAATTACCTCACCATACGAAACTAAGCGGTCGTACCAACGGTCATAATCATCACCAACTCCTTCGGTGATAAACCTTTTCAATTCATCAAAAAGTGGTTTTACAGCATTTCTTCCATTTTCAGGATGAATAAATAATTCCGAAATTATATCATTGTGATACGATTCCACCTCTTCCAATTTCTCCAGCGAAGCAGAATGATTAGCTTTCATAAACTGTTCAAGCACAATTTCCATGGCATTGGTAGTCTTTCCCATTGCTGAAATGACAATGAAAAGATTATCATTTACGCCCGAAACGATATGAGCGATATTCCTTATACCTTCTGCGGAGCGTACCGATGCGCCACCAAATTTATATACTTTCATAATATTACGAAATTTGTAAATTTAGACTTTATAAACTGTAGACTTTACAAACTTTCTACTGAATTACCTTCACTCCTACCAGCTTATCATAGCGTTCACCCCATGGACGATGATATACATAAACGGTATATTCGTTTCCTGTCTGCCAAAAACTACCATCAACACGTTCCACCGATGCTTTACGTTCACCTTTTGGTAAAAACCAGTATTGATAATTATATCCACCCTGTTTGAGCAAAACTGTTTGAACATAACTTTCAGTTTTTCCATCATATTTCATGCGTACTGCATCGTTCAGCAAGTTGTAATTAAATTCTCCACCAAGAAACAATTGACCATCGAAAAATGGATGTTGAGTGGGTAAATTGAAATGTACCAACATATAATCCGCACCAATATTATCGTCAACCGTGGCATTTTGCAAATTAATGACGAACTTACCGTTCACATCCAATTCTGAAGAATAAATATGGGATGCCTGTACTTTGTTGTTATTCAAATAAACATCGTAATGTGGAGCAGAATAACGGATATCAGCGACACCTTCACCGGCAGCATATACTGAAGAAATATCGAAACGGTGATATTCATACCCTCCTTCGAAAATCAGGGCTTTATTGTTGATATAACTCAGTTTTGAGCCTGTAAAGTATGTGGGTTGAATATCGCTCATCTGATTATCGATGCGGTTGTTCTGACGTACAACCACTTTAATTTCCTGATTTGCATCGCGCACCGTATAACCATTCAACCCTACTTCAAAATCCAACTGTTGTAACCGCCCATTCAATTCTGTATCAGTGTTTCCACGGACATTCCCAGTGACAGAAATGTGTGTTTCCACAATGGAAAAACAAGCCTGAGCAATCGGTTTATCAACTTCATTATCTTCATAAATTTGAACCACGTAATTTCCCGAAACCTTAAAACTCATATCGCTGTTAGGCAACTGAAACCGGTAATGAGTGTAAAGAAAAGTTGTGTTAACCGACTTTGCAATATCAGTTATAGCAGCCGAGGTAAAACCACTCAGATATTGAATTGAATTTAGATCTGAAACAGTCCAGTCGGCATTACAATGAAGCACTTTATAGCTGTAAGCATGTGCTCCATGCGACATTTCGTCAAAATTCACATCCAAAACATCCTGCCCATTCAGTTCCATTACCGGCAAACTAAACTTTGCTCCTACCAATCCTACTTGCAAAGTTTTGATAGCAGGATTAAGAATTCGTGTCCGATAATTTGTTTGTGCATTTGCTACAAAAAAAGAAAACACAAAAATAGAAAACAAGATTTTTCTCATTTGGGAATTTTTACTGACATGATGCAAAAATAAGGAA
>CAZTDH010000134.1:0-5832 GCA_964612615.1 uncultured Paludibacter sp.
CTTTCAATCAGCAGTTCTTTTTTGTTGGAGGCTTCACAGTAACCTATGATTTGAGCATCAATACCGAAAGAGTTGGAAATCTCAATGACCTGTTGAGCATGTTCAGCCGGAAGATATACTTCCAGTCGGTGACCCATATTGAATACCTTGTACATTTCTTTCCAGTCGGTTTTCGATTCTTTTTGTATCAGTTCAAAAAGTGGTGGAACAGGGAACAAGTTGTTTTTTACTACTTTCAGGTTATCGATGAAGTGAAGAATCTTGGTTTGCGCACCACCGGAGCAATGCACCATACCGTGAATGTTCGGACGCATTTCGGCCAGAAGTTTCTTCACGACCGGTGCGTAGGTGCGGGTAGGAGAGAGCACTAATTTTCCGGCATCAATACCCAGACCTTCTATTTTGTCGGTCAATTTACATGAACCGGAATAAGCAAGGTTTTGAGGTATCTCTGGATTGTAGCTTTCGGGATATTTTACGGCTAAGTAGTTGGCAAACATATCGTGGCGAGCAGAAGTCAAGCCGTTGCTGCCCATTCCGCCGTTGTATTCTTTTTCGTAGCTGGCTTGTCCGCTCGACGAAAGCCCCACAATTACATCGCCGGCTTTGATATTGGCATTGTCAATCACCTCTGAGCGTTTCATACGGCAAGTAACGGTGCTGTCCACAATTATAGTACGGACAATATCGCCCACATCGGCCGTTTCACCACCGGTAGGGTAGATGTTCACGCCCATATCGGCAAGTTCATTTACCAAATCATTGGTGCCATTGATAATAGCCGAAATTACTTCGCCCGGAATTAAATTTTTATTACGTCCAATAGTGGAAGAGAGAAGAATATTATCGGTAGCTCCCACGCAAAGCAGGTCGTCGATATTCATAATCAGTGCATCCTGTGCAATACCTTTCCAAACGGAGATATCACCCGTTTCGCGCCAGTAAACGTATGCTAATGACGATTTGGTGCCTGCACCATCGGCATGCATGATGTTGCAATAATCAGGGTCATTCCCGAGAAAATCAGGAATTATCTTGCAGAATGCATTCGGATACAATCCTTTGTCAATGTTTTTGATGGCATTATGCACATCTTCTTTCGATGCAGAAACACCGCGCAAATTGTAACGTTGATCGCTCATTTTCAGGTTGTTGGTTAATCAGTTTATTGGTTATTCGTTTATTTTGTCGGGAATTTGATTCAGTACTTTGTCTTTTTAATTGTCAACTATCAACTAACGACCGGAGGTCGAAATCATTTCCTTCACTTTATCATTAAACCGGTCTTCAGTGAGCAATTGTTCCAATGTAATATGCATTCGGTAACACCAAAAGTTACGCGGATTGCTTGGCACATTGATGCGTTCGGCAAATGGATGTTCGTGACGTAGTCCGGCATCAATAGCTGTATAGTCTTGCCAGGGAAGAATTACAAGCATGGCTTTTGCATCTAAATGTTGCTGAATAATTCGTTCCACTATCCAGGTCTGACATTCAACTGGTGCAGGTCCCTGCATTCCAAGTACCTGATTGTAGAATCGTTGCGAGATAGCGTGATCTTCTTCCCACCAAGCGCGCAACGGATTCATATCGTGAGTTCCGGTAGTGCAAACCGAGCGGTAAGGTGCATCAGCCGGCAAAGCAAATTCGGTATTCGGTTTTTTTGGCATTCGTTGAATTTCGAGACTGACAATTTCCAAAGCATTCATTACATCCGGCACTGAATCGGGTACCATACCTAAATCCTCGCCACAAACCAGCATATTGGTTGAAGAAATAAGAGCCGGCAGTTTTTTTAATGCCTGTTGTTTCCAGAATTCAGTATGACGGTGATAGAAATAATCTACATAAATGCGGTCGAGCAATCGGCGGGTTTCATCCGGCAAATCGCGGAATGTGGCTGAACTCTGCATGGAAATGCGCGGGTGAAATTTGCGGGAATCACGTGAATCCCGGACAAAAAGCACTTCGCAATGTAGCATGTACAATCCGTCGCGAATCAGAACCTCTTTATTCCCAAAATTATATCCTAATGATGCAAAATGCGCTTCGATTTTCTTTTGAGTATCAAATTCAGGCTTGAATTTATAATTCTGCCAACCGTCCTGCAGGAGGTACTCGCGTATTACATCATCTGTATATTTCCCAAATGTGGCATAAAGCACATGTTCCTTCAGATAAGGCTTCAGAAAACGGTTTTCGTCCCACCACAATCCTTTTTCTTCGAGATCTTGACGTGAAAATGGCAAAGCCGGATGAAAACTGCCTGTGAGTCCCCAGACAGCATCTACAGGAATTTCCCATATACGGAAAAATCCCAAAATATGGTCAATACGATAAGCATCGAAGTATTCTGCCAATTTTTGGAAACGTTTGCGCCACCATTGATAGCCGTCTTTTTCCATTCCTTCCCAGTTGTAAGTTGGAAAGCCCCAGTTTTGGCCAGTTGCCGAGAAATCATCTGGCGGCGCACCCGCTTGCACGTTCGTATTGAATAAATTGGGGTCAACCCATGCATCTACGCTACGCGGACTTACACCAATAGGAATGTCGCCTTTAATGGCAATACCGTTGGTACGCGCATAATCATGCACTTCTACCAGCTGTTTATGTAAATGATATTGAAGGAAATAGAAGATAGCCACATCATTATAATGTGGATTATCAATGGAAGTCAGGACTTCTATTTCAACTTTGTTATAATTAGTGTGTGAAGGCCATTTCCCGAATTCTGGTGTGCCATGTAAATCACGGAGATATGAAAAGGCCGCATAAGGAACAAGCCACTCTTTGTTAGTTTCGAAGAACCTTTTATAGTCATCAGAAGCAAATACAGTTGAGTTTTCGTGCGGATATACAGCTTTGAAATATTCCCATTTTGCACTCATCACGTTTTGGTAATCCGAAAACGTTTTACCATTCAATTCTTGTTTCTTCGCTTCGAAATAATCTTTTTGTTTTTTCGTTTTCAACTGTCCTACACTTTCCAGATGCAGATAAATTGGATGAAGTGCATATACAGAAACAGCATTGTAGGGATACGAATCGTAATTGGTATGATACAGAATTGTGTCGTTAATCGGCAAGGTCTGAATAATATGTTGACCGGTACGTTTTGCCCAATCTACCATTTTTTTTAGATCGTAGAATTCACCAATTCCAAAACCTTCTTCGCTGCGAAGCGAGAAAACGGGAATAGCTACTCCTGCTCCTTTCCACGAAGGAATGGTACGGATAAAATGCTCATCATTTACAATCGTAAGAGCTTGTTTGTCAGCTTTCTCCACCAAACGGTTTGGACCACCGCCCCATGCCAGCACTTCGTCGGTTGCAGAGTCAGCAATAAGGTATTTATATTCAATCGGAAATTTTAGTTTTGTAGCATCAAGCGCTATTCTCCATATTGGATATCCTGCTTCAACTAGTTTTACTTTGCGCGATACATCCCAATTGCCAAGTGCTTCCTGATTACCCACGATCGCAAAATGGCGGTTGGGTTCCATTTGCGGGCAGTTAATCGACAGCATTAAATTACCATCTGAATTTGATGTGAAATGTTGACCGGATCGTTTAAAGAAACAATCAGAAAATGCCGCGCTTATAAATGGACTGTCGCCATACGACGCACGCCAGTTATCTTTAATAGAAACATTTTCCTTCGAAACAGGAAATTGAACCCGACGGATACCACCATATTCATAAATCGATGATTTATCGGCGTTTAACACTGAATATTGATAGGAAATTCCCAAACTGTTTGATTCGAGATTGATTTCGGCTGTCCATACAGATTTATTATTACAACTCATCAATACACTTTGAATTGTATCGGGGGAAGTATGCAAAAACAGAACCAGAGATTGCCCCCAATTTGTTTTGAAATGAATGCTGAAGTGTACTTTCATAATATTTGTAATGAATATTTCGTTACAAATTTAATTATAGAATTTCCAATCAAAAGAGTAAACTCAAAAACTTCAAAAATAATGTCCGCAAACGATTGAAAAAACAAAAAACCTTCTTAGTTGCCGGATTTAATTACAGCGCTAAAAAGGTTTTTGAGGTACTTGGCGGATTCGAACCGCCGTAATCGGTTTTGCAGACCGGTGCCTAGCCACTCGGCCAAAGTACCTTGTTTTTCGGACTGCAAAGATAGTGATTTTTTTATTTCCGACCAACCCTTATGGGTAATTTGGTTGAAATTTATTCAGGTTCTTGATTCTGAGCTCGTTTACCGTATTGAGGTCGGTCTTTCAAGTCTTTTAGAAGTACACGTTTGAATTCTCGTTCGGCTTTGTAATACCGAAACAAGGTTTCAGGAGTCAGTATTTTGCGTAGCTTTATATGATAACTCTTAAACATCTGAGCTTGAGTTATCCCCATTTCCACATAACGGTCATTAATATCGGCATAATTGAGATTTGGGTCTTTTAACTTACCTTTTGTCAATCGAAAAAACTCTCCATTTTTACCATGAAAAGCCCATAAAGCTTTTTCATATTCCATAAAAACAGGAAGTACAGCATCGGTTTCTGTCTGAGTCAGTTTGGTTTTTTCAACAATAAATTGCCATTTACGGTTATGCATTTCATCCACTTTTGGGAAAGCTTTGTTTTCCTGTGCCGACAAAACAAGGCAAAAAAAAGCCATAAAGAAAAGCAGTTGGTATTTGATTGTTTTCATTTGGAGAGAGATTTTTAATTGATTGTTATTTTGTTGGTTCGTTTACGTAATAATCCACAACAGATGATTCGTCGACCTGAGCCATGACGTATGTTTCATAATTATCTGCAGTCAGATTCCTTTGTCTGTTTGAACTGTAAAATACCTGACTAACTACAACAATTCCTATAAACATGGCTGCTGCATACATCCATGGTCTGACAAAACGAATAAATGGCTTTTTATAGCCGATCTGTTTATCAATCTGCGCTGTAAAATCATTGAAATAGTTTTCGGGAACGCTGAATGGCAATTCTTTATCTATTTCTTCAAATGATATGTTTTTATTAGTTTTCATATAGATCTTTGACTAATTTTAATTGTTTTGGTTTAAATGGATTAGTATATTTAACGAACAAATTTCAATTATTCTTCGAAAAACTTTTCTATCTTCTTCACCGCGTGATGATACGAGGCTTTGAGTGCTCCAACTGAGGTTCCCAGAATATTTTCCATTTCTTCGTAAGTTATATCGTCGAAATATTTCATATTGAATACCAGACGTTGTTTTTCGGGCAAGGTAAGAATGGCTTCCTGCAACCGTAGTTGAATTTCGGTGCCATTAAAATAACTGTCCGCTCTCAGATTTAATATCAGGCTCTCTTCCACATCATCCAGTGAATTTGTATTCCGCAGCCGTTTATTAGCAAGAAAAGTAAGTGTTTCATTGGTGGCAATACGGTAGAGCCAGGTTGATAGTTGTGATTCTCCACGAAAACCATCCAGTCCTTTCCACGCCTTCATAAACGTGTTTTGCAATACATCGTTTGAGTCTTCGTGCGACAATACCATTTTCCGTATGTGCCAATATAGCCGCTCCTGATAGGTGCGAACCAAAATCGAAAATGCAGTTGCACGTTTATTCGGATTATTTAATTGTTTCAGTAAATCCTCTTCGGAAAAACTCATAAGGTTCTTTTGTTTTGAAATTCAGACTCTGTAAAACACGAATGGTTTAAAAAGGGCAAATTAAAAGTTTTTGATTAAACCATATTTTGATTGGCAAATGTACAGAATTGATTTTAATACTAATAAAATGTATTAGCAGCCAAGTCTTAAAATAACTCAAAATTTAAACAATTTGAAAATTAATCATGTTTTGAGATTATA
>CAZTDH010000135.1:0-5781 GCA_964612615.1 uncultured Paludibacter sp.
CCACTTTTCGTTGTTTTTAAAAATCTGTTCTATATTCATTTTTTTAATGGTAAATTGATTGATTTATATTCATCTCGATTGCCAGCTGTTCCCTCTCCATTGGAGAGGGTTAGGGAGAGGTCAGTTATCCTGTAAATCCAATAGCACCCGCAATAGCATTGACACAGCGCAATAATTCAATTAGAATCTTATCGGCCTCAGGCTGATTCCCTTCGGTCGTAAAGTTACGCCATTTTTTCAATAAATAAACCTGTTGCTTGTGAAGCGAATCCATTGCTTCCGAACGCAACAGAGTTGAATAATAATGATTCTGGCGTCTGCTCACCAACGGTTTATTGAGCAATACATCAATCATTTTACGGGTTTTGTTCAGCTCGCAAGTCAGTATTTCGGTAATTTCTTCGGCTTCAAGCACATCGTTTGCCAGTGAAGCATATAATCTGAAAATTTGTTCGTCTGACGATGCCAGACTGGAATCTATATTGGTCAGCACGTAACGGATAAACGGATCAGTCAGAACAGCTTTTCTAAGTCTTTCAAACTTTTCTGGTTCATTATCAAGCATCTTCTCCAATGTCGTACCAACACCGTACCAACCGGTTATGTTGAAACGACACTGACTCCAGCTGAAAACCCACGGAATGGCTCGTAAATCAGATAAACTGCGTGTACCGGTTCTACGTGAAGGACGACTTCCAATTTTACTTTGCTCTATGGCATCAATCGGTGTTGCCTTTTCGTAGAACTGAATGAAACCGGGCATCTGTGTCAGTTTTTTGTAAACAATCATGCTCTCATCGGCCAAATAATGTAGTTCTTCCGATAGTTTATGTTTGTAGTTCTGAGTGTTTTGTGTCAGCATAGTTGCAGCTAGTGTTCCGGCAGTCAGCATCTCGATATTATACACCGCATTGATTTTATTGGCATATTTGCGTTCAATAGTTTCGCCCTGCTCGGTAAGCCGAACATCACCATTAACAGCACCGGGTGGCAAAGCGCGTAAAAACCAGTGCGTTGGACCTGCACCACGACTGATTGAACCACCTTTACCATGAAAGAAACGTATTTTTACGTTGTGTTTCCGACCTATTTCCAACAATTTTGATTGAGCTTCATGCAAATACCACTGACTGGCAAAAATACCACCATCTTTATTGCTATCGCTGTAACCAATCATCACTTGTTGAACCATTTCATCTGAACCGGAGCTTTTTTGTTGTAGTTTCAAACTGTTGATAGTAACCGGATGCGAAAGAAATGCATCTAAAATCTCCGGACTTTCAACCAAATCGTCGATAGTTTCAAAAAGTGGCACAACCGGAATTTGCGAAGCCATGCCCATAGATGTTTTTAGCATTAAACCGGCTTCGCGTTCAAGTAAATAAACCACCAGCAAATCGGATATATTGCGGGTCATACTCACAATCAGCGAACCAATTGCAGCTTCACTGTATTTTTTAATATGCTCATAAATAACACGGTATGCTTCAATAGAAGCATTTGCCTCACTTTCCAGTACGGTACCCGCCAGTGTGAAAGGTCTGCTCGAATTCAGTTCACTGTTTATGAATTCAATGCGCTTATTCAAATCAAATTCCAAAAAAGCTTCCCCATCGAGTTGGGCTGCATTCATTAATTGCGACAAGGCCAGTTCATTGAAACGGCTGTTTTGACGAATATCCAGTTTCGCTAAATGAAAACCGAATGTACTTACCACCCTGATAGCATCATTCATGTCGGTATAAGCTATTTCAGCTGCACCAAACTGAATCAGATTCCGCTTCAGCAGGTATAAATCAGCAATCAATTCAGCTGGTAAACAATAACTTATCTCGTCTTCACTTAGTTTACCCCGACCAATAGATACAGGAATCTTTACCAACAGAAAATCAACAAACTGTTTAAAAACCTCAGTTTTATACAGCGCTTTAAAATTATCACGATATTCTTTAATTTCCTGATATAAATGGGCATATCGTTTCTGAAATTCAGATGAAAGTTGATTAATAGTAACATTAAAACTCAGGTTACGTTGCAGTTCAAGTAGTTCATTTCGTACCACTTCAAACGCCTTTTCGCGTAATTTGAATAAAGTTTTGCGGGTTACATCTGATGTTACAAGCGGATGTCCATCACGGTCTCCGCCTACCCAGTTGCCAAAAGTTATCTTTGGGAAACTATCCGCATTCCGAATCAACTGCTGGTCGAATCCTGCTTCCTGCCATGCCTGAATCAACCTGCGGTCGTGTAACTTTATCACTTCAGGAAAAACCTGTGTGAGATAATGTGTTATATTATCAAGCTCGGAACTTACATCAGGCTTTTCGGTGTAAATATCGGACGTACGCCAAATACGATGCAATGCAATTTTGATATTTTTCCGGTTTTGTTCCTGCTCCATCTTGCTGTACATGGTATTTTCACGCCTTACTACCAACAAATAAAGATTTCGCAGGTGTTCCAGCATAACTGTTCGTTTAGCTTCGGTTGGATGCGCTGTTAGTACCGGTTCAACATGTATGTGATGCAGTTGCTTCACAATTTCTTCCGGTTTAACACCTTTTTCCTTCAATAATTTCAAATTATACGACCACAGCCCGTTAATATTAGCCATGGAATGCTCGTCTTCACGTTTTCGGCGATTCTGAACTGCTCCGTTTACTTCCACAATATTCAACAACTGAAAACAGGTGGAATATAACTGAAGATGCTTTTCAGTAAAGATTTTATGCTGAAAAGCAGTGTTGTCAGAAATCCACGGAATATCATTAGCCAGTTCAGGTTCACCCGACTCAATCATCACCTCTTTCAAACAAGTTAACAGATATTCCAAATCATCGTAAACTTTTGGTAACTTTTCTTGTACAAGTTTTAATGTACTCATATTATATGCTTAGTTTAAAATTCTAACAAAAAGATCCTTGTTTTGTTTTGTTGGATAAAAAAACTGCCTGTAAGATTCAACTTACAGACAGTTAAGATTATAGCAGTATGGTTTTTTATTTACTCTGAACAAGAACCATAAAATCATTATACCAACTGGACATATCAATACTTCCGGGAAACATAATCATGAAGGTAATTATCAGTATAGCAACGTGTAAGCTGTGTTCAATTATGCTAAATACAGCTACATATTTATAATCAGCATTATCCCAATAATGTTTTTTAATTTTAATAAAAATCCAGTCTTCTGCAAAATGAATCACTGTATTAACAAGTGTAAATAGCAGTGCCTGAACCAGAGTTAAATTAAATAAGATTGGAGTAAATATCAGAAATACAAGCGAATAGATTCCTATATGTTTAAAAAGATACTTTATACTATCAATTTTCTGTTGTCTGAGTTTTTGACTTTGTAATACAGAATCACCGATAAGATGAAGAAAAATAAGCATAATAATCTTTACCATAATTGTAAATATAAAGTTTTTATATGACTGAATAATAGATATAAAGTTGGGAATTCTTCATTCAACAATGAACTTTCTAATCTATTAACCTGATTGTGAGCAGCAAATTTAAAAATAATTATTGAAAAACATCGGAAATCTATTCATTTATTGATAAAAATAAAAACAAAGTTGCCATTTAAGAACTTTGGAGCACTTTTTGTAACACATAGGGCTGCGAATAAATTGACTGTATAATCGTATTTTAAACGAAAAATAGTATCTTTGTCAGTCTTTTTCGGAAAAAATGGCAGAATTAATACAACTAACTGACACAATATCAAAAACAAAAAATAAAATATGGGATTTAATGATTTTCTGGGGAAACTTCTCGGTAATAAAGCACAACGCGATTTAAAAGAAATAACACCATTTGTTGATAAAATCAAAGCCGTTTACGATGAGATAAAAACACTTAGTAACGACGAATTGCGTGACCGTACTGAGAAACTAAAAGTACGTATTCAGGATTATGTATCTGCTGAAGTTGCCCGCGTTGCCGAACTGAAAGCAAGTATCGAAGAAACAGAAATTGATCTTCGTGAAAAAATTTATGTGGAAATTGACAAGCTGGAAAAAGATATTACCGATAAATATGAAGTTGTTCTGGATGAAGTCCTTCCTGAAGCATTCAGTATTATCAAGGACACAGCACGTCGTTTGACCGAAAATCCTGAAATTGTGGTTACTGCTACTCAGATTGACCGTGATTTGGCCGCTACCCACGATTTTGTGACTATAAACGGTGACAAAGCCATTTATAAAAACGAATGGACTGCCGGTGGAAACCTCATTAAATGGGAAATGGTGCATTACGATGTACAACTTTTTGGTGGTGTAGTTTTGCACAAAGGTAAAATATCGGAAATGGGTACCGGTGAAGGTAAAACACTGGTGGCTACTCTTCCGGTTTTTCTTAATGCGTTGACCCGTAGAGGTGTACATGTAGTAACTGTAAATGATTACTTGTCAAAACGTGACTCGGAATGGATGGGACCGCTATATATGTTTCACGGGTTAAGTGTGGATTGTATTGACAAACACCAACCGAACTCAGATAGTCGCCGTCAGGCCTATCTGGCTGATATTACCTTCGGAACAAACAACGAATTTGGTTTCGACTACTTGCGTGACAATATGGCAACTTCGCCCGAAGACCTTGTACAGCGCAAACATAATTATGCCATTGTAGATGAGGTTGACTCCGTGTTGATTGACGATGCGCGTACTCCGTTGATTATTTCAGGACCTGTTCCTAAAGGTGAAGATCAGCTGTTTGATGAAATGCGCCCCAAAGTTGAACGCTTGGTGAATACACAGAAAACACTGGCTACCAAGTATTTGGCCGATGCACGTAATTTAATGAAATCGGCTGACAAAAAAGAGCAGGAAGAAGGTGCATTAGCGCTTTTCCGTTCGTACAAAGGGCTGCCGAAAAATAAACCGCTGATAAAATACCTGAGTGAGCAAGGCGTTAAGGGCATTTTATTGAAAACTGAAGAGTTTTATATGCAGGAAAACAACAAGAACATGTACATTGCCACCGATCCCTTGTATTTTGTTATTGATGAAAAACAAAACTCGATTGAACTGACAGATAAAGGTATTGACCTGATAACTGATAATACTGACGATCCACATTTCTTTGTGTTACCTGACGTAGGTAGCGAAATTGCAGAAATGGAAAAGAATAAGGCCTTATCGACTGAAGAGAAACAAAATCTGAAGGATGAACTCTTACAAAACTACTCTATCAAATCGGAACGCGTACATACTATTAATCAGTTATTGAAAGCCTATTCGCTCTTTGAAAAAGATGTGGAATATGTGGTGATTGAAAACAAAGTATTGATTGTTGACGAGCAAACCGGTCGTATTATGGATGGTCGCCGTTATTCTGACGGTTTGCATCAGGCTATTGAAGCTAAAGAGCGCGTAACCATTGAAGCTGCCACACAAACTTTTGCTACAATCACGTTGCAGAATTATTTCCGCATGTACCACAAACTTTCAGGTATGACCGGAACGGCTGAAACAGAAGCCGGTGAGTTGTGGGATATCTACAAATTGGATGTGGTGGTAATCCCAACCAATCGTCCGATTGCGCGAAACGATATGGAAGACCGAGTTTACAAAACCAAACGTGAAAAATATACTGCAGTAATTGAAGAGATTGACAGATTGGTTACTGCCGGTCGTCCGGTATTGGTGGGTACCACTTCGGTAGAAATTTCCGAGTTGCTTAGCCGTATGTTGAACGGTCGCAAAATTAAACATAATGTATTGAATGCCAAGTTACACCAACGTGAAGCTGACATTGTGGCAGAAG
>CAZTDH010000136.1:0-5764 GCA_964612615.1 uncultured Paludibacter sp.
AGTAGGCATAACGCCCAATTAGGGGAAACGGGCTTAGAGCGATTCGACTGGATTAGTTTGATCTGATTAGTTCTTCTAATTCTAATTTTTCAATCAAAATTGCTAAAGCAGCGTTTTGATACAACATGTATTGTAATTCAGGACTGAATCGATTCTGAATCTCAAAAGTCGAATTGTTTTGTAATTGGTCAATTATATAATCCGCTATATCAAGCCCTTTATCCCTATCCAGATCAGTAGCTTTGTCCTCTAATAGCCTAGATACTGCAATTGTGCAATTGCATAGTTTCTCTATTTCAATGGCTTTCAGTTGCCATTTATCGAATGCGCCCAAATCCGGATAAAATACAACCTTTCTGCCATTCAACACTTTACACTTCTCAACACCAAGACCATTTAGATTTCCAGCAGCCAACCATATAAAATCCGGCATAACAATACTGGCAATAAGAGCTGATTTCTCACTTTCTACTATAGCTACAGTAGGATTTGGGTATAGATTTAGAAGGTGTTCTCCAAAAAAACACTGTTTTAAATTGAATTCTGAATCTAATTTCCCCGTTTTCTTCAATTTATTATGTACCCAATCTATTGCACCGCTTTCGTGCTTGATTCTTTTCCCTGTAATAGGATTGTATTGCATTATTTTACCGGTTCTAACTTTTCCCATAAAATCAATCTGCCAAAAAATCACTTCCTTTGATTTTGTTGCTCCTATAGCATAGTTTTCAATTATTCTACTAACTTGCTGATTTGTAAGAAACTCACACAAAAAACTGATAAAATTACTTTTGAAACTAACGGAGTTTTCGACAAATTCAAAAGGTAAAAATCCTATCGGCTTGGGTGGATCAATTGATTTTGAGAGATGAGATTTCCATTCCTTTTGGTCAGAATTCTCTGATGGATTATCCAAAAAGAATTGTTTTGGGGTATAATGATACCCGCATTTGCTTTCACGCTCACACCGCCCAACTTTAGAATTTATTGGTAGGTTTGTATTGCCATCGAGATAGAGTGTAAAAGAGTTTTTAGCACCACAACTTGGACATTGATGGCGTGTATTCATATTTTTATAAGGTTGCAAATAGGGTTTATTGTACATAGAGTTATTTATTTTAGTAATGATTGTTTGGTTGTAGGTTGTACCCCCGTTTAATTTGCTCATTTAATGAGTATTGATACTAATCTAACCTACAACCAAAAAGATAAGAAAAGTTAATTACCAAGTTCATGTTAGTTGTATGCCAAAGTTTATAAAAAGTCTGATATATAAGTGTTTAAGCAGAATACAACCTACAACCCTACAACTAACTATGATTTTAGTTTTTTGTTTATGTATTGTTGGCTTACACCTACAATTTTAGCAGCTTCTGCTTGAGAATGCCCACTTTGATGTACTAAAAATTTTGCAACGCTTAGTTTGTCTAATACGGCACTTTCTTCCAATACAACTCCCATCCGTTCAACTTTCAAACCACAGAAAATAAAGTATCTACATAATCGAATAGCATATTCCAAGGTTTCTGCAGTTACAGTCTTGTAGATTAGCCCATAGGGATACGATTTGATAAGTTCGAGTATTAAAGCAATCCGCAAACAATGAATTTCAAACTTTGAATAAAACGCTCGTAAATAATCAGTTTTACAATTTCTATTCTCACTTGTCAATTCGTTTGAAAAGCTAATAAATATTTCTTTCGCATCTCTTGTCAAGATAAGTGTTCCAAACTTTTCATTGTGAAGGTATTCTATCAGTCTATCACATTCATGTAGTAAGGATTGGTTGGGAATGGCATCTATGTAATAGGGTTTCAATACATTGTTTGGATAGACAAATAGAAATCGTTGAGCAAAACCATTTTTACGCATTTGGTTTAATTGTAATGTTTCCTCCAATACTTCCGGTTGAATTCCACCTATAATGTTCATATATGGTTCGTCTACAAATACAGGTTCGTCTGCTTTTCTAGAAATATCAAAGGTTGTGTTATCGAAAATAGATAGATAACGACCGACTTCACCACTTTTAGCATATCGTCCAATGTTATTAAACCAGGTACTCAATTCATCTGAATGCAGGGTTAACCCTGCATTGTTTTGAAGCGCATGATATAAAGCTTCAGGAGTACAATCATCAATCAATAATTGTTTCCGAATTGGTTTTTCAGGTTCCACAAGTTTACTCTTCTTACATGCAGCACATTCTGCTTTCCAATCCAATTTTGACTTTTGGTAATCCTGATAAAGTTCTTTATCTACTTCAACCAATCTTCTGAATCCTTTTTTATCGGGTTCTGTTTTTCCGATTCCGGACGGGGCAACATACATCAAATACAATTGAGGATAATTTTTGTATTTTCCATCATCCAATACTGCTCCTTTTCGAACAGCGGCACAACAAGCACCAATGAAAGCCATTGCGAAAAATTCCTTTGGGCTTCCATACACTTTGCTAAGGTTGTTGACATAATCGGAAATTATCGGAGGCATGCCATCCATTGGAAAAGGATTTTTATCATCATTTTCTGAATATGTGTTATCATCAATACCTGATCTGACTTTGCCATCGGAGGTGGGATTTAATTTGGCATTAATTTTCCGCATGTCGGCTTGCAAAGCATCAATGAAATTCCTATCTTTGCGCTGCTGATTTAAAGATAGAAAGGTGCTGGCTTCGGTCGGCATTTTTTCTGTAGTGTTCATTGTTACTTCTGCTTGTGTTTTCCAGTAACAATATAAGTGTTTGCGGCATCTTCAATTTCTGATTGTGATTTTACCTTCACACTTAAAAGCCATTTTTCGAGTTCCTCCCGTTCAAAGAAAATTAATTTTCCTGCAGGTTTGTAATGAGGAATTACTTTTTGAGAAGTCATCTTATACATACAACTGTGACTAATACCAGCATACTCACAGCCTTCACTAAATGTAAGTACTTTTTTTAATTCTGTGTTCATTTATTTTGGTTTTTCAAATTGATTACTGAGCTTAAGGCGTGCACTCCCTTTGCTTAAATGTCAGCTAACTTAACTATATGCAAAATTCGGATAATTCGGAAAGCAAAAGAATAGACAGTTATTTACAGTACATAGGTGTATAAGGTTTTCATGAAGTACATGTCATTATTAGGTTAAATATATTCTGAAATTTAAAAAAAAAGAGAGCTATATTAGCCCTCTTAATCAAAAATATAACTGCTTATTTCCTCGCTTCAGCTATTATTTTGTCAATAATTTCATAACCCTTTGGTTTTCCATTTTTGTTTCCTAAATAAATCTGTTTCGATTTTCGCATAAATTTGATATTTGAAAATATCCTTTCTCCTATTGCCCAAAAATGAGTTGATTCTACAGGATCATAACAGAGTTTATCAATGAAATATGCAGCAAGGTTTGATGCTTTTAGCCATTTGGTTGAAAAACTGTTTTGTGTAGAAATTTTACTTCCAAATGCCCAAATAAAACCTTCTTTATTAGTCGTTTCCGGAATGAATCCATTTTTAATAAGTAATTCGTATAAGATTAACCGTTGTTTGTCCGTTAGTTTAGTATGGAGCTGATGAATTGTTTTAGGCTTTTTGGTTTCTCGTTTTTGTTCTTCAGTTTCATAAAAGGAAACTATATTATCAAAATGAATTAATAAAGCCAGGTCATCAGTTAGTTCATGAAAGAATGGTAAAAATTCAGAAATATCCTCACTTGAATAATTTTTGTAAATATCCATTATTTCCTCTTCATTTTTTTTGAATTTTGAGTATTGGACAAATAATTCATCCTTTTCTAAATCTACTGGATATGAATTATAAACGATTAAATCAAGAATAAAAATTGGATCGTTAGTTGATTCGGTGTTTGGTCTTATAAGATCGCGTTTTATTATTTCCTGATTAGTGCTAAGAATAGTGTTTTTTAGGTTTTCATCTTTTAGGCTTTTGGGTAGATATTCAGCAAGATTAAATGCACGATCATCTAATACTTCAACTTTATCCCTCGCCACTTTGGTAATTAACCAATAAACATTGTCCTGAATTTGATAGCAGTCTAAGTATTCTCTTTCAATTGAACTTTGATATTTTCGTTCTTCAATTTCTTCTTCATTCATATTTTAAAAATTCAATCTTGTTTTTTAGTTTTTCTAATACTTAAATTCCAACATCACTATGCCATGCTTAGTTAATCAAATATTCCGTTTTGCAGATTAACAGCATCTATCTTATTCTTATCAATAATCTTTGCATAAATTTGAGTCGTACTTATTTTTGTATGACCTAATAACTTAGAAACAGTTTCTATTGGCGTACCAAGACTTAATTGTAAAGTCGCTGCAGTGTGACGGCTCACATGAAATGTAATCTTCTTATTTATCTTCGCGGCTTTTGCCCATTTCTCAATGGTATCATTGGTCGTCTCATTTTTAGGCAAATCAAATATCTTATCATTATCCTTTTTGATTCCTTTTAGAGGAAGAAATTTAATTGCTTCATTACTAATGTGCAAAGTTTCAAAGGTGTTAGTTTTTATTTGTTTATAGCTTAATGTTGTTCCACTACTGTTTTTCACAATATCACCCCATGTAATATTTTTTACATTTTCAAATCTAATACCAACCAAACAACAAAATAGAAAAGCATTTTTAATTTCAATTCGTTTACAGTCTGTATCAATGAGTTTTTTTATTTCTTCTAAAGTTAAATATTCTCTTTTGCTAGGTATAGTTTTGGGTTTAATTTTGTCATCAATTTTCTGTAAAGGATTCATAATAATGATGTCATCTTGTACAGCTTTCTTTAAAACAGTACTAAATTTTGCAAATAATTTATGTGCAGTATTTGGCGAGATTATTGGTTGATTTTTTTGACCTTCAAAATTGCCGTTTTTTGCAGTCTTCAAATAGTCTATAAAGCCATTGATGAAAATTTTGTCAACTTCATCTAAGTTCACGTTGTCTCCTTTATACAGTTTTAAATGATATGCCAATGAATTGAAAGTATAATACTCGCTTCTTTTCTTGGCTGAATCGGCTAGTGCTTTGTTTGCAATCTCTAAAACATAGTCAATCATTCTTTTTTTGATTGTCTTTTTTGCTTTCAGTCCGCTGTTTTGTGTTTGTAACTCAACAATCTTTTTTGATTTTATGGTATTAGCCAAACTCATTGTTGCCTTGTTGGTTTCAATAGCAACTTTGCTGGTTTCGGGTATTAAATACAGTTTCAAAAATTCATAACTTCTCATTTTGGTTTCAAGGTTGTACAAGTCTAAATAAATACTTTGATTCCCATTTGCGAGTTTTTTAAACCTAAGTCTTATAGGTTCCTTTTCCTTTGTTATTGATTTTGTTTTATTTGTGCGCATAATGGGCTCTCAGGTGTTATGAAGTGTGTCGATTAATCGTTACAAATATAGAATTTTTTTTATAAAACGAGTAACAAACTGGTAACAAAAATGTACAAAAAAAAGACAATCACTTGCAAACATGTGCAAATAGATTGTCTTTTTTGTTGTATTTAAGTATCTGTATATTAGCTATTTTGGTTTCTTTTTCTTGCCTATTATTTCTTTTAAAAAATTGCCAAGTACGTCAAAACCAAACAGCCCCTTTTATTAGTAAGTAGTTTATAGTCTGTAGTTTGTAGTAAGAAAAGAATCAAAGTAGTCAAATTGGCAACAATAATAACCATTCTTACCACTTACTATAAACTACATACTAACCACTATTTCGCATAACTTACCGCTCTCGTCTCTCTGATAACGGTAATCTTCACCTG
>CAZTDH010000137.1:0-5736 GCA_964612615.1 uncultured Paludibacter sp.
ACTTCCAAAATAGTCTTTTTTGATTGCTGGTAATGCCCATTGTGCCAATATATCGGACTTTTGTTTAATCCGCACATCAGTAAATGTAGGATCAATGTCGTATTTATTATTAGCAGCTTTCCATGTTGGGAATTGTGTACTGTTGTATATTGCCGATTGTGGATTGTTTGCTAATGCGGTGGTTATATCAATACCTCTGTTCTGACATGGGACATCGGGTGTCCAAACAAGAGGTTGAAAATACATGGTACATGCAGCACCTACACTCGTTGCCCAGGTTTTTAAATCAGATAGGTTTGTATAAAACTTCGGATTTTTGAATTCAATATTATTTGCCACAAAACTTGTCATTTTATTGTACCCCCAGTCAATATCCACACCATTTGCTTTGACTTTAGCATCTGGTGCCGACCAAAGCAATTCCGAAACATTCCCGGTAGCATAATTATCCCAACCGCCGACCCATGCTCTTTCGTATGGAATCACGTGGCAGTCGTATAATAAATTGTTTGTGAAATAAAACTTTTCCTGATTCGACATCCAATCTATCTGACATTTATGTTGAATAAAAGTGTTGTGGTTTATCCATGTAAATCCGCTTTTTACAGGAGCGTTACCATCCGAGAATACAGCGGTACTTAAACCAATGAAAGTATTGTTTTCAACATATAAAGTATCTACTCCGCTTTGGTCGTTGGGAAAATAAAAATTTACCGGACCATTCACACTGGTAGTCTGAACGGTGAGTCGGTTAAATAAATTATTGGTAAGATAAATTTTTGGGCTTCCACCACTACAATAAATAGGACTTCCGGCTGGGTCTAATACGCATTTGTCAATTACTACCCGCACACCGTTGCCTGAAACACCCATAAAAAACTGTGCATTAAATACACCATCAGCAGTAGCATTGGCAAAGTAAATACCTCTAAGAGTAATGTTTGCAAATACATTAAACATAAAATTGAAAGGTGTACCACCAGTTCCACTGGTTTGAAGTGTTGCCGGCATTGTCGGTTTTGGATCGCCCACATCAGGTGTGCCTCCCCCAATAATGGTAAGATCAAATCCTGTGTTATTGATAATTTCGTCCAACACATAATAACCGTTATAACCATCTTTCAACCGATAAATCTTATCTCCTTTATACTGTTTTATGGCAGCATTGAGAGTTCCAACACCCGGAGCAACGTCAATAATATCCATAGCCGATACCATAAATGTACCTGCAAATAAACATAAAATAAATAGTAAATTTAATTTTCTCATTTCATTGTTTTTTTAAGGTGAATTATTAGTTTAAATAATTGTAATTAATATTTTCAAAATTTATATCTCAGACCTAAATCAGCTGTAACACCATATTGTTCAATGCTAATAGGCCGTTGTTCATCCCTGTATCTAATCCGGTCTTCGCTATTTGTTAAGTTGGCTGCTTTAAATATTATTTCCAATGTGCCTTTGTTCTTAAGTTCAAAACCATAGGAAGCATTAAAGTCTAACCTGCTATAAGGTTCAGAAATAACATAAAGTCTTAAATCATTCGGATGAGTTTGTAATATTTTTTGTGATGAATATTGATAGGATAAGTAGCTTTTGAAATTTTTAATTTCAATACCCATAGTTATGTTAACCACATGCTCCGGAACACCGGTCATAGGTTCAATAACCACTGAATCTTTTCTTCCTGTCAACTCATAACGTGATCCTGCAGGTTTATATTTATATAGTTGAGTGTATGGATTAGGCGATTTGCCATGAGTATATGTGTAATTAATACTTAATGTCAAATAAGAAAATGGTTTGGGTAAGAATCCAAATGAAGTTTGCCATTCTGTTTCAATGCCCTCCAGTAAAATGGGATAAGGGTGATTTTCGTATACAGTCATATTCACCAGATCATTGTCTTTGAAAACAGGATTCGGAATAGGTTCACCTGAAATTCGTTTATAAGACCTCGACCACAATTTATCCTGAACTGTTTTACTAAAACCTGTAATAGAAATAAGTCCTAATTTCTTGGCATGAAATGTAAATTGCAAATCATAACTACGCCAAAGCTCAGTCTTTAATTTCGGATTCCCTGCTGTATATGAGTAGTTTGAGGCATCCTGTGCATTGTAATACTCAAACGGCGAAACTCCACTAGTAGGTCGTCTGACAGTATGGGTATATGAAAAATGGGCATAAAACCATTTTGTAGGTTTGATTCTGACATGTAACATTGGAAGTAAAAAATTATCTTCTCGGGTTGCCACAGAATCTTTTAATCCAAATGCTGTATTTATATTTTCATAAACAGAATAACTGCGGGTTACTTCACTCCCTCTCACCGCTTTCATATCGGCTTTTTCATATTCATATCTAAACCCTGGCATAATCATAAGCCATTCCCCGATATTAATTTCAGGCATAATATATCCTGCTCCATAGTAATGAGTCTCATTAATATCGTTCATTGCTGATGAATTCAAATCGTAAACAAAACCGGAATATTTGGGGTCATCACCTAAACCACCAGTCGATCCGGCAAGATATTTTTGTTTACCATTTAGCTGCCATGCATCAAAAACCAGATTATTGCGTTCAAAAGAATATTTATCTCCAAATAGATAATTACCTCCCATAAAATTATTTTCCTGCCCGGCAACCACTAACTCAACAATTCCAGTCGGCCGGTTATAGTTATTTTTAATAAAATCTCCAAATAGTGCATTATTCCCCGCATATCCAACCCCTACAGTTCTATCTAAATAGTTGTGAGATTGCCTGTATTTTGCTCCAATCTGAATTTTTCCATGCAGAATACCTGTTGTGCTTTTAAATGGTATTTCATAATCAACCCGGGGTGTAAAACTGCTATTATATGCCTCTGTCTGATCATAAGTCATACTTTCTAATTTAGTGCCAGCTAAATTTGTCAGAATTTCATCAAAGCTATTGGCAACCTGAGCGGGTGTAAAAACTTTCAAACTATCGCGATGTAAACCATCGGCTCTTGTTTCGGAAGTATAACTCCAGTTTCTTGTGCCAGGAGTTTTGGTGTTATTGTAGGTATAACTAATTCCATAATTTAATACTGAATTCAGAAATTTTAATTTCGTCCTTCCACTGAAATTACTGGTTATTCCGTAGTTACGGTATTCGGGGATCTCACTCATTGTCACCCGAATCGGTACAGTAGCTGTATTACCTTCGGGGCTGAAATTTTTTGATTGACTGGATGAGTAAAAATTACTGGCTGAAAGGAAGGATTGAAAATTCAGAATGGTTGATTTGCTTGCTATATAATCCAACGTGAGAACTGCAGACTGCTTATAATTTATTCGTTCGTTGAGATTAAAGTTAAGGCTACTAATATAAAAGGGATCATTCAAATTTGTAGTATAATTTGTGTTGTATCCCACGCTAATCAAGTTAGTACTTCGGTTTACTCTATCAGCATTCACAGAAAAAAAAACTCCCAGCTTATCATTAAAAAAACGATTACTGATAAGTCCTACGAAGTTATAATTTCCAAAATCATTATTCAATGCATTATAACCCGATTGAACCATAGCCGAATAGTGTAATCCTTTAGGAGTTTCTCTTAAAGTAAGATCAACAGACCCTGCAACAGCGTTACCCTCCAAATTAGCTGTAAGTGATTTATAAACTTCAACACCTTGTAATGAGTAAGTTGAAATTGCATTAAGCCCAACTGCCAATGGTTCTCCGTTTATCAATATTTTGGAATAAGACTGATCCAAACCGCGTAATAAAAACCCGGCACCTTCTCCAGCCGAGCGATTTACAGAAATTCCCGGTAAGCGTCCTATTGCTTCAATCGTGTTGGCATCGGGATTCTGTTGAAGTTTCTCTGCTGAAATTACATTTTTAAGAGTATTCGAGTTTATCTGTTTCTGAATAGCATTTTTTTGTCCAAGTGCTTGTGCAGTAATGATAATTTCATCTAATTTACGGTCTGACTGTAATAGTTTCACAGTACAATTTGTCTTACCTGCAACATCAAATAATTGAGAATCATAACCGAGATACGAAATCATTAAAACATCTAAATTGTCAACTTCCAAAGAAAAATGTCCTTTAATATCCGTAACTGTACCGGTATTTGTTCCGTTAATCTTTACTGTTGCTCCAATTATTTCTGCATTTTTTTCATCCACTACATTTCCTACTATTACTCGTTTCTTTTCTGATTTGGGTGTTGTTGATTTTAAAGATTTATTTGGAAAAATCGCTATTTGTGAGTTTGTAATTTCAAAATCTAATGAGCTGTTTTTAAGCATCTCAGCAATTGCTTGTTTAACGCTTACATTCACTACATTCAAACTTACCTTCTGTGTTAAATCAATTATCATTGAATCATAGAAAAAACTATAATTACTCAACTTTTCAATCCGTTGAATTGCATCAGATAATTCAATATTTGAGAATGAAACCGTGATAGTTTTATCCTTATTTTGAGAGTAAACTGATAACGAAACAGCCAGAAGAATATAAAATAATATGTTTCTTAATAGATTCATCGTGATATAGCTTATAAAGGTGTTGTTTAATATTGTCAGTTTATTTTTTTCGATTTAATAATTAGTTTATTATTTTCTACAAACTGATAATTAATAGTATTTACCTTTGAAAGTAATCTTGTAATTTCCTCCAGACTTTCGTTTCGTAATGTAAATGAATAGGATTGTCTATCAGATATTGAAGGATCTACTTGAATTTCTACAGAATACCATTTTGACAGATATTTGCATACCTCTCTTAAATTTTTGTTTTCAAAACGCAATTGGTCATTCGTCCATGATTTTGCAAACTCTACATCTCCCTCTTTAACCTCTAGTTTATTCTTTGATTTATCGTAATATCCTTCCTGCCCGGGTCTCAGCATCACATTATTGTTAGCTGCTTTCATAGAAACCGAACCTTCAAAGAGACTGACTAAGATATTCTGTGAAGATTCGTATGAATTTACGTTAAACTTTGTACCATGAACGGTTACAGAAGATGAATTTGAGTGAACAATAAAGGGTTTGTTGGCATCATGAGTAACACTAAAATAGGCTTCACCATTCATGTTGACTTCACGTGTATTGCTGGAAAAATTTGCATTGTATGAAAGAGTAGTGTTTGAATGTAGCCATACTTCAGTACCATCCGGAAGAATGACTTTTGATTTTCCGGTTAAAGAAGAATAAGTTTGTTGAGCAGATTGATTGGAAATATTATTCCTGCCCAAATAATAGGCACCTGAAAAAGTTATAGCCAACAAAATAGATGCGGCAGCCACAATACGATAGAATCGTTTAAGAGGTATTGATTTTACTTCCAGTTGTGGTGAAGTTAATTGAGAGTCTTCCTGATTAATTCTGGCCGATAGCTCTTTCCAGTAATATTCAAGATCAGGTTCATAGGTAGCCACCTTATTCTGAACATTTTCCCAAACGGTTTGAAGTTGTTGGAATAGTTGACGGTTATCTTCCTCATTCAACCAGTTTTCGAAACTGATTACATCTTCTACTGTAAGACAACCACGAAGTTTAGAGATAATAATATCCCAGGGGAGTTTCTTTTCCATAACCGACAATTTAAGGGTTCTATTTGTATGACACATAAAACTGTGCCAACCCTTACGTCTGTTTGAAAATTTTTACCACAAAAACGAATAGGAATCTCCCAAGAAGTCTTTTATCCGCTTTAAAGCTTTGGTTATCTGAGCTTCAACCGTTTTTA
>CAZTDH010000138.1:0-5716 GCA_964612615.1 uncultured Paludibacter sp.
CAACAGGAACTTGCCAACAATCGTGGCATGGAAGTTGCTACGCTGAAAACCGTCAATGAAAATCTGGCGGAGAAACTTGAAAATCAGAAAAGCGAGATTGAGAATCTTCAAAAACGACTAACCACTGAGTTTGAGAATATCGCTACCAAGATTTTGAAGGAACGTTCGGATGAATTTTCAATTTCAAATCATAAAAATCTGAGCGAAATCCTGAATCCGTTGAAAGAACGGATTTTAAATTTTGAGAAGAAGGTAGATGAAACTTACGACAAAGAATTGCGCGATAAAATAAGCCTGAGGGAAGAAGTCAGAAAACTGACTGAACTGAACACCCGGGTGAGCGAAGAAGCCAATAACCTGACAAAAGCGCTTAAAGGCGATGTAAAAAAACAGGGAAACTGGGGCGAAGTAATTCTGGAACGTGTGTTGGAACGATCGGGCTTGACCAGAGGACAAGAATATGAACGTGAAGAAGTAATTGAAGGGAACGATGCTAATGTGCAGCGTCCCGATGTGATAATTCATTTACCAGATAATAAGCATATTATTATCGACTCGAAAGTGTCGTTGGTGGCTTATGAACGGCTAATGTCGGCTGATACTGATGAACAACGGGTGACTTATTTGAAAGATCATGTCAATTCGTTGCGTAGTCATGTGAAACTGCTGAGCGAAAAGAATTATCAGAATGCTCAAAACCTGAATACACCTGATTTTGTGTTGATGTTTTTGCCTATTGAAGCATCGTTTTCGGTAGCAGTTCAGGGCGACAGCGATATTTTTGCATATGCCTGGGAACGTAAGATTGTGATTGTAAGCCCAACTACTCTGCTGGCTACACTGCGAACCATTTCGTCGATTTGGAAACAGGAAAACCAAACAAAAAATGCACAGGAAATTGCCCGGTTGAGTGGTGCCCTATACGACAAATTTATTGGATTTGCTGAAGATATGGCCCGAATAAAAGCCAATATCGACCGCACTTCCAACGCGTATGATGACGCGATGAAAAAAATGAAAGACGGAAGCGGAAATATTATCCGTACAGCCGAAAAAATAAAGGAACTGGGTGCAAAAACCGGAAATAAATCGCTGCCGGCAGGTTTTGAAAACTCCTGACAAACCGAAGTTCCTGAATTAGTTTGAAAAGATAAAATTCTCATAGATTATGAAGTTTAGGGTATTTAGTATAGTTGTTTTTTTATTGTTTATTTTTCATATTAAGGCAGCTCTGCTTCAATCACTTCCGGCCAACGCGAGCAATCTCACATCTTCCGGCGTCAATATCGACAGCTTGGTTCAGAATTCATTAACTGAACCGGGTTCTAAACCTTCTGAAAAAAAGGTTCTACCACAGGTTACAACTATTTCAAAATCTGAATTGGAAGATTTAACCAACAAAGGGCTGGTTAATATAGTTAACATTGCTTCAACCAACGATGGAAAAACTTCTGTATCGGACTCCACATCTCAAAAAACGGAATCTGCGAAAGTAGACTCCATTCTTTTTCTAGCTAATCCATTTTTTATCGAATTGGTTTATACTGGTTTAAGCAACAAGGAAAAACTTAACTCTAAACCTGACCTGAAAACCTTATTTTTCGGAAAAAAAGTTCAAGTGGTTTCAAACCAACCGACCGATAAGCAAACCAACCCGGATGAAATAATAACAAAATTGCGTAGCGAAGCCCGTGATCAGATTACCCGAAATGCAGCAAATCTGTATATTATGAGCTTTGACCAGCTTCCCGACCCAAATGGTAACCGCACACGTTTTATTGCTAAAAAACCGATTACCAACGTCGAATTTGAAAATGAAGATGAACGTCCTGCCAGAAGAAACACCTTAATAATAAAAAATCCTGAACTTGGACCATGGCAATATACAGCAAAGGCATCAGCACAGTTTTCTGAGAGTGTTGTATCTCCAAACTGGTATCAGGGTGGTAATTCCAACCTTGCGGTATTAGGAATTTTAGCTGCACATTTGACTTACGATGACAAAAAAAACATTCAGTGGGATAATAATGCAGAATGGCGTATGGGATTCAATTCTGTTTCAGGCGACACACTTCACTGGTTAAGCACCAACGACGATGTACTGAAAATTAACAGCAAATTAGGTATTAAAGCGGGTGGAAATTTCTTTTACAGTGGCTCTGTCGATTTCTCAACTCAATTTTTCAACAGTTACAACGGTATAAATTCAACGGTTCTGAAAACATCATTTCTGACTCCTGTCAGACTAAATATAGGTGTCGGACTTGATTATAAGTATAAGAAAATCTGGTCATTACTTGTTTCGCCATTTTCGTATAAGTATATTTACATGAATGACAATTTGAATGTAAACCCAAACCTTTTTGGTATAAAAACGGGTCAAAATTTCTTAAGTGAGATTGGTAGTTCATTTAAAGCAACTTACTCAAACCAGATAACTAAAGAAATTCAACTGGACTCGAAATTCACGTTTTACACCAATTATCAAAAGGTGGAAATTGATTGGGAAACAGTGTGTGAAATGAAAATAAACCGCTTCTTATCAACCCGTATATCATTTAATCCACGTTACGACAACACGGTTATTGAAAAAGACGGTTCGTTGGCCAGACTTCAGTTCAAACAATTCCTGAGTGTGGGATTCTCACATAAATTTCTGTGATTCACTCGAAAAGGTTATTCCATTCATCGAATTTCTGAACTTCCAACGCTCCATAACGTCCCAGATACTCACGGATTCTTTCTATCGAATGAGTTTTGTGTAACTGGGTTTTCGAATAAAACTTATCGGCATAACAAATCACCTGCTCTTCCATGCTCACCGGTTGCATATCGCGCTGAGGCAAAGGCAGATTGCTTCGTTGAATCATTTCAAGTGTTAGTCCTACTCCCGTGTGTCGCTCACAAACCAAGGCATGTTTTGGCAGGTTCTCAGCTCTCAACAAATCTGCGCCAAGATAACCATGTTGAATATACTCATTCGTTCCATGACAATGAATTCGAGGGGCATCGCACAGAAAAATACCTATATCATGGAGCATGGAAGCTTCAGCAATGAACTGCTTGTCGAGCTTAAATTCAGGATGGCTATCAGCTATTTCGAGCGCTTTATCTCTTACCTGTTCGCTGTGAACAACCAACACCTGATAAACCTCGCTTCCTTCCTGGTAATATTTCCGGATAATCTGATAGGGATCAATTTTTAGTTCTGAATTCATAAAAAAGAAAAAAAGAATTCTAACTTTGTCGTTGAATTTCGAAAACAAAATTACGATATTTCTTGCTCCGAAGAGCATGTAAATTACAAATTATGAACTATGAATAATAAATTAACCGATTGCACGTGGCCTGGACAAGATGAGCTTATGCTCCGATACCACAACGAAGAATGGGGCGTGCCGCTTCACGATGAACGGAAATTGTTTGAATTTATGGTGCTTGATGCCTTTCAGGCGGGGCTTACGTGGAAAATAGTACTTCACAAACGCGAGAATTTTCGCAGGCTATTTGATAATTTTGAGCCTGAGAAAGTGGCTTTGTACGACGAAGATAGGATTCAGGCACTTATGCAGGACACATCCATTATTCGCAATCAGGCTAAAATCCGAACAACCGTTACCAACGCTCAGGCCTTTCTGCGTGTTCAGGCTGAGTATGGTACTTTCGACCGCTATATATGGCAATTTACGAATGGTATAACCATCATGAATCATCCTACCTGTAATGCCGAAATTCCGGCTAAATCAGCCGAATCGGATGCGATGAGCAAAGACCTTATCAAACGGGGATTTAAATTTGTAGGTTCAACCATTTGTTATGCTTTTATGCAGGCTGCAGGCATGGTGAACGACCATTTGGAAAAATGTCAACATAAGTAGTTGATAGTTATTCCATTTCATTTATTGCTTTGAAAATCACGGCTTCATATTGTGCCAGTGTTTTGCTCTTTTTCACCAGTTTATATATTTTATGACCGTTTTCAAATCCCTTGGCGTGATATTCCCAAAGCTCTTCAAAGCGTTTAAGTAAGTGTAAATCGCCTGAATACTTTCGTTTGCAATATTCGATGATGGAGATATGAAAGTTCCGAAGCATTCTCACTTTCTCGGCCTGAGTAAGTTCTTGTTTTCTTATTGTGGTCAACAGAAAAGGGTTTTGAAGGATTCCCCGCCCAATCATAAACCGGTCAATTTGCGGAACTAATGTCTGCACTTTTTTAATATCAGCGACTGTGAGAATGTCACCATTATAGCATACAGTATGTTTTAATTGCGGTGCATATTCTGCAAAAGCTTGCAAATCAACTTCGCCTTTATATTGTTGTTTCCCGATTCGGGGATGAATAATCAGTTCTTCCAACGGAAATGCATTGAAAACAGAAATCAGCGGTTTAAAATCTGCGTGATTTTCTAATCCAAGTCGGGTTTTAATGGAAATCTTTAGCTTGGTTTCAGCAAAAACACCTTCAAGCAATTTCGTCACTTCGGCAGGATGCGCCAACAATCCTGCTCCCATTCTTTTGCCGGTTACCATAGGGTATGGGCAACCCATATTAATGTTCGCTTCAGCGTAGCCATGCTCCAGACACAATTCTTCAAAGCGTTTGAATGACTCAGCCGTGTTGCCAAGAAACTGCGGAACAGGTTTCTGAAAGATGTTATGAGCCGGCAATAAATCGTTACACTGACTCGGACGATAAAAATCGCCACCCTGCACCCGGACAAAAGGTGTAAAAGTCTTGTCGAACTGAGCGATATGCTGACAAAATGACTCACGGAAAATCCAGTCTGTAAGTCCCTGAAGTGGTGCGAGGTATATTTGCATTAAAGTTTATTTTTCTGAGTTAGAGTTGCAAAGGTAGCTAAAGTTGAACAAAAGTAGGATAGAAATGCTTAAATCAGCAATTATTCAAACAAAGATAACTAAATTGAGTCAACTGGATGAACTGCATTAATATACAAAATAAATGATTATTTTTGCACCCCTGACACAAAAGAAATGGTCATGCAAATAAACAATAAACTAAAAAACAATACCGTATGCTTTTCAATATTTCTGTACTTGAATGGGTTGGCTATGTAGGTTCAGTCATAGTTGCCGTATCATTAACCATGAGTTCAATTAAAAAACTCAGATGGTATAATCTGGTGGGTGCTGCCATATTTTCGTTTTATGGCTTTGCCATCGGTGCGTTGCCGGTGGGTTTGCTCAATCTGTTTATTTCGCTGGCCGATATTTATTATATCTATAAAATGTACTCGTTTCATGAGTCGTTTAAGTCTGTCAAAGTGGATGTGGCCGATCCCTATTTGGATTATTTTCTTGATTTTTACATGGGCGAAATCCGGGTATTTTTCCCATTATTCAATAAAGAAGAGTTTAGAAACAAGAAAAATATTTTTGCGCTTCTACTTTTACGCAATGCTTCAGTGGCAGGCGTGTTTATGGGAATAAAGGACAACCGTAAACTTACAGTTCAGCTCGATTTTGTAACTGCTGAATTTCGCGATTTAAAACCGGGAGATTTTATATATAAAAAGAATATTGATCTTATTAAAGACAATGGTATTGAGCAGATTGTATGTGAAACCACGAATAAGTCCCATCAAAAATACCTGACAAAAATGGGCTTTGAGAAGCAGAAAAATGAAAGTCTGTTCGTGAAAAACATTTAGACTACAAAAACGAATCGGTTCAATTCCTCCTTTGCTGCCGC
>CAZTDH010000139.1:0-5667 GCA_964612615.1 uncultured Paludibacter sp.
CTTTTTTTGTACTTTTGCATTTTGGTTTTTTCAAAAAAACGATGTATCTTAGTACGATTTTTAATAATAACGGGTTGATAACTCAAACTTTTTAAGCAATGCAAAATAACTATTGTATCATTATGGCCGGTGGCGTTGGTAGCCGCTTTTGGCCTTTCAGCCGTAACGACCGCCCCAAACAGTTTCTCGATTTTTTTGGAACCGGACGTTCACTTCTGCAAATGACTTTTGACCGGGTTCGCCATTTGGTGCCTGCCGAAAACATACTGATTGTTTCCAATGTGATTTATAAAGAGTTGATACTCGAGCAATTACCGGAAATAAGTGCCAGTCAGGTTTTACTCGAACCAAACCGTCGAAACACCGCTCCCTGCATTGCTTATGCCATAAACCGCATAAAGGCTATGACCGACAAAGCCAATATTATCGTTGCTCCATCGGATCACCTGATTTTGAAAGAAGCTGATTTTTTGGACACTATACGCACCGGCTTTGAGTTTATCGAAAAAAATGATTGTCTGCTAACCCTGGGAATTAAACCAAGTCGCCCCGAAACCGGTTATGGATATATTCAGATTGACGAAGGTGAAACCAGTCTGCGCCGGGTTAAGACATTTACTGAGAAACCAAATGCTGATTTGGCTCAGATATTCTACGAGACCGGTGAATTTTACTGGAATTCGGGTATTTTTCTCTGGAATTTACAAACGATTGTAAAAGCTTTCGACAAATTATTGCCCGAAGTTTCGACTAAGTTTAATGCCGGAAAAGAATTTTTTAATACCGACAAAGAACAGGAATTTATTGATGAAATGTATCCTTCCTGCCCCAACATTTCTATTGACTACGGTATTATGGAAAAAGCCGCCAATGTTCACGTCTTGTGCTCCGATTTTGGCTGGACTGACCTTGGAACATGGGGTTCGCTTTATGAAATGTCGTCGAAAGACGAACATGAAAACGTTACACTAAAATGCAAAACCGCTTTCTACGAAAGTGAAAATAACATCGTGGTACTTCCTTCCGAAAAACTTGCCGTTATAAGCGATTTGAAAGGATATATTGTAGCAGAATCAAACAATGTTTTATTAATTTGCAAGCTGGATGACGAACAACGCATTCGTCAGTTTGTGAACGATGCCAATGTGAAATTTGACGGCAAATTTAATTAATTAACAGGAATTTATAAAAACAGAATGAACAACTTTAATTTCTATAGTCCCACCTATTTTGTATTTGGAAAAGAGCGCGAAAACGAAGCCGGAAAGTTTGTAAAACGCTTTGGTGGAACACGTGTTTTAATCCATTTTGGTAGTGGTTCAGTGCAGAAAAGTGGCTTACTCGATCGGGTAAAGGCTTCTTTAACTGCCGAAAATATCTATTTTACCGAATTAGGCGGCGTAGTACCAAACCCACGTAGCGGATTGGTTTACAAAGGAATAGAGATTTGCAAAGATGATAAAATTGATTTTGTTTTGGCAGTTGGTGGCGGTAGTGCCATCGATTCGGCCAAAGCAATTGCGCTTGGAGCTTTGTACGACGGCGATTTCTGGGATTTTTACGAAGGAAAACAACAAGCAAAAAAAGCCTTGGCAGTTGCAACCATTCTTACCATCTCGGCTGCCGGCAGCGAAGGTTCAAGCGGATCGGTTATCACGCACGAAAACGGAATGCTGAAACGTGCCTGCGGAGGTGATTGTATGCGTCCGGTTTTTTCTATCCTAAATCCTGAACTGACTTGCTCCTTACCTGCTTATCAAACAGCTTGTGGCAGTACCGACATGATGGCACATGTGATGGAACGTTATTTCACAAATACGAAAGATGTTGAAATTACCGACCGTCTGAGCGAAGCTATTTTACTGACTGTAATAAAGGAAACACCCAAAGCACTGGCCAATCCGAATGATTACGAGGCTCGTGCCAACCTGATGTGGGCTGGTATGGTGGCACATAACGATACCTGCGGTGTGGGTCGCGACAGCGACTGGTCGAGCCATCAAATGGAACACGAACTTTCAGGTTTGTATGATGTGGCGCATGGTGCCGGACTGGCTGTTATGTTTCCGGCCTGGATGAAATATGTGATGAATCACGACATTATGCGTTTTGCTCAGTTTGCGGTGCGGGTGTGGGCTTGCGAAATGGATTTCCAAAATCCCGAAAAAACAGCTCTTCAGGGCATTGAACGTTACGAACAGTTTATGACTTCCATCGGTATGCCGATTCGGTTCTCTCAACTCGGGGCAAAAGCCGAGGATATTCCAACACTCGTAAAAACAATGGGTTTAGGCAATAATACACAGGGAAGCTTCGTTAAACTGACCGAAAATGATGTTCGGAAGATTTACGAATTGGCAGTGTAAAACTGTTTGAATGATAAATTTAAAAAAAAGCTTTTCTACTGTGGAAAAGCTTTTTTATTTTTTACTCACATCAGAATTTTCCTTCTTCATAGCTGCCGCAACAGCATTAGATACAAAGGCCCGCAATTTTACCACGCTACCTTTATCGTAAGGATGCACCCGGTTAGTTAGCAGAATAATGGAAATATCGTTGTCCGGATCAATAACGATGGAAGTTCCGGTATAACCGGTATGGCAATAGCTGTTCGGACTTAATGAATCGCCTTTGCAGCTTGAATAACGCGATGAAATGTCCCAGCCAAGCGTACGACCGAATGCTTTAAGCGAATCGGGCACTGTGCGCATTTCTTTCACAGTCATTGGGTGTAAAATTCGATGACCATTCCATTCACCTCCGTTTTGCAAAGCAGCTACAAGTATGGCAATGTCACGCGCATTCGAAAATAAGCCCGCATTTCCCGAAATTCCGCAATTAAACTGACGTGCAAGCGGATCGTGAACAATTCCTCGCAATACATCACCATTTTTCAGTTTCGAAGTCGGAGCACAACTTACTAACAGCTCACCATTCGGGTTAAAATCGGTATGATTCATTCCAAGCACATCAAAAATATTCTCTTTAGCGAAATCCCTGAGACTTTTTCCACTGACTTTTTCAATGATGTGTTGTAGAGTAATAAAGTTCAAACAGCTATATTCCATGCTCTTTCCCGGTTCAAAATCACGTTTACACGAATCGATATAGTTCATAAATCCCAGGGGATTTGAAGTGCCATATCGTTTTTTTATGGTCGTTTCGGGTGCGTAAGATGGTAACCCAGAAGTGTGTGTCAATAAATTGATGATTCGTATATTTGCTTTTCGGTTGGGTTGAATCATATACACAAAACCCGGAATGTACATATTTACATCGTCCTGCAACCGAAGTGAATCCCGTTCGTACAATATCATAGCCGAGATGGCAGTTGCCATAGGTTTGGTGCAAGATGCCATATCAAAAACAGTGTTCACATCCATTGGCACAACGGTTGGATAAATCTGCTTATTGCCATACGCTTTAAGGTAAGCCATTTTTCCATGACGAACCACAGCCAGTACAGCACCGGGAATTTGTTTTACATTTATGGCAGCAAGAATAATACTGTCAGCAGTTTTCAACTTAGCAGCTTCAAGTCCAACCTGTTCGGGAAGTACTTCTTCAAGCGATTGAGCTGTTGATATTCCAAAAGCACAAATCAACATCACTATAAAAAGAAAGGTTTTCTTCATAACACCAACTACTTTAATTTCAGGACAAAGATATACTTTTTTTGAGCGTCAAACTGCTTTAAAAGTATTGTTAGTTATTCTTAACTGTAAAAAAAGATGTACTTTTGCATAGTTTTTCTTAGTTTTCAAGATTAGAAATCAGTTATGTCCAAAAAAGTTCTTCATATCCAACCGAAAGAAGTCAATCTTCAAATCCATCTTCCAGCTTCAAAAAGCATCAGCAACCGCGCTTTGATTCTGAATGCACTGGCATACAGTCCATTTGACATTCAAGATCTGTCAGATTGCGACGATACGCGGGTAACAGTGAAAGCCCTGGATTCTAACAATACTACTTTTGATATTGGTGCTGCGGGAACTGCTATGCGTTTTCTTACCGCATTTTTGGCAAAAACGGTGGGTGAATGGATTATTACGGGCAGCGAACGCATGAAAAACCGTCCGATTAAACTATTGATTGATGCGTTGACAAGCCTTGGAGCACGGATTGAATATGTGGAAAAAGAAGGTTACCCACCACTCCGGATTTTTGGTAGCGCATTGATGGGTGGTGAAATTTCGTTGAACGGCGGAGTGAGCAGCCAGTACATTTCGGCATTGATGATGATTGCCCCTTATATGCAAAATGGATTGAAAATCAAGTTGGAAGGCAATGTAATTTCTGTTCCGTATATCCGCATGACCATGAGCATGATGAAAGAATACGGCGTAAAAGTTGAATTCGAAAACAATGAGATTGACATTAAACCACAACTGTACAAACCGATTCAATACAAGGTGGAATCCGACTGGTCGGCAGCTTCGTACTGGTACGAGATTCTTTCAATAATTGGAAAAGGTCAGGTTTTTCTGAGTGGGTTGAATGCCAACAGTTCGCAGGGTGACAGCAAAGTGGCAGAACTTTTTGAGCAACTTGGCGTAAAAACAGAATATCAACCTGAAGGTGTTTTAATTACTTCCAATGGAAAATTTACAGATAAGTTTGAATATGATTTCGTCAATCAACCAGATTTGGCACAAACTTTTGCGGTCACCTGCTGTCTGAAAAATATCCCATTTCACTTCAAAGGGGTGCAAAGCCTGAAAATTAAAGAAACCAACCGTGTTGCTGCATTAATAAACGAATTGACAAAACTAGGTTATGTGCTTTTTGAACCTACTGAAGGAGAATTAGCATGGGCTGGAGAACGTTGTGAACCTGCCAAAGATATCAGCATCGCTACGTACGAAGATCACCGCATGGCCATGGCATTTGCTCCTGCAGCCCTTAAAATACCAATTAGTATTGAAGAACCTGAAGTTGTAAGCAAATCATATCCGAATTTTTGGAAAGACTTTGACAAATTAGCAGTAAGCAGTAAGCAGTAAGCCAATCACTTATTTTTTTTTACTGAAGACTGGTCATTGCCAACTGTCAACTGCTGAAGTACCTCATACACAATCGGACAGGTATAAGCATTCTTAATCGACAAATTATAAATCTGATAAAACCGTTTGCGATCGGTATGTGGATATTCCCGACAAGCTTTCGGACGATTTTCGTAAATAGCACAGTAATTATCAGCACCCAAAAACGGGCAGGGCATCGTCTGAAAAACCGTGTCGCCATCTTCATCAATCCGCAGGTATCTCGAAATAACATCGGCAACTTTCATTCGTAAAGTTTTAGCCATTCGCTCCACATCTTTGTCGGTTATGCGTGGTCCCAATGAGCGACAACAATTTGCACATTGCAGACAATCTGTCCGTTCCGATATTTTATCGTGCAACGCATGTATCTGCAAGTCCATTCCCTCCAGTTTTTTCCTGTTTTTAGATAAAAAGCGCTTCCATTCAGGTTCAGATTTTGCGGCCAAAACCGGCAACAATTTATAATCAGTTTGTTTATTTACAGGCATTTTGGTAATGATTTTGGGAGTGCAAATGTATTCATTTATCGACTATGATACAAAATATTTGATGGTTTTAGCGATTTTTTTTGTATCTTTGCAGCCGTTTTATTCACAAACACACTAAAATCTATGAGTCTATT
>CAZTDH010000140.1:0-5631 GCA_964612615.1 uncultured Paludibacter sp.
GCAGATGCCATGAATTATGGCGGAGGTGCAGTTTGGACTTTTGGATTGGAAACGAATTATCCAATTACGGGTTTAAAATCAGGTTATTTTAATGTAACAAACACCGGATCTGACTGGTGGACATTGCAATATCGGATTGATTCAAAGTTTTTGGTAAAACAAGGTGTTCAATATAAAGTTACTTTTAATATTCAATCATCTGTTGCTAATACAATCGGGTTTAATGTTCAAGATGCTGTAGATTTCAAACAAACTTTAAACTTAAAAGGAGCTTATACTATTGAAAAATTTTCAATTACAACAACTCCAATGGATAGAGACGATGCAAAAGCAAATTTTATGTGGGCATTTGGTAAGCCGGGAGTTCCGGCAGAAATATGGATTGATGATATCGTAATTGAAGAATTAGCGTCAACGGCTGTAGATGAAAATTCTATTGATAAAGTAAAGGTTTGGTCAACAGGGAATAAACTTATTATTGATTCACCAGAGCTTTGCTCTGCAAATGTTTATAGTATTACAGGCCAAAAAATTCTTTCAACTCCAATAAATGTTTCAGGTAGAACAAGCGTTAATATTTCTAACAATAAAATTGTACTTGTAAAACTGACATCTACAAATGGAGTTTCGAAAATGGTTAAAGTCCAAATGAATTAAATTTTTAGAGGAAACAATATTCTATGGATAGAATATTGTTTTCTTTTAATAACTAAAAGAATGTCTGTACACCGCATTATTAAATCCATTATTATAATTACAGTAATCATTATTGGGTCTGCTTTTCATGTCGTTGCAGAGGGTTTCTCAAATCCCATATCACCCTATTTACCTGATGATTTTCCAGACCCTTCCATCGTTTATTATAATGGTTATTATTATGCTGTGCATTCGGAAAATGGATCAACTCAAATAGCCGTTTATAAATCAAAAAGACTTGAAAATCTGTATTATGGATCAAAAACAATAGTTTGGGTTGCACCTTCAGGTACCGACCATTCTGAAGCAATTTGGGCACCTTATTTACAATATATTCAAGGAAATTGGTATATATATTATACTGCAACTTCGGGAGGTGTGCTGAAAAATCACAGGATGTTTGCATTAATGGGAAACACCCAAGATCCTCAAGGTTCTTATTATGATTTAGGCAGTATATATGCTACAAACACTAATTTCTATGCAATAGATGGGAAAGTTATTGTAAAACCAACAGATGGATCCTTATATTTTGTGTGGTCAGGAGCTTCATCTCTTCCAAATCAAAATATTTATATAGCACCAATGGGGGACCCAACATATATAAGCGGCTCAGCAGTCATGATAAGTGGTAGTGTTGCAAATTGGGAAAATCAGGTACATGAATCTCCTGGATTTATTTATAAAAATGGGAAATCGATTATTGCATATTCTACCGGAGAATTATTGAATCCGGGTGCAGCAGGTTATAAAACAGGAACACTCACTAATACAAATGGAAATTATTTAAGTGCTAGTTCTTGGGTAAAAAGTTCAGGTTCTGTCTTTCAGTATTATTCGGGAGTAGATGGCGAAGTATATGCACCGGGTGCTTGTCGTTTTATTAAATCTCCTGATGGTACAGAAGATTGGCTGATTTATCATGCAAAACACTTTAATGATGCTAATTATAATAGAGAAATAAGGGCCCAAAAGTTTACCTGGGATGCCAATAATAATCCTTTGTTAGATCACCCCATCCCTTCAGGAGTCATTATGCCGGTTCCTTCTGGGCAAGATTCTTTACCTGCTGAGATTACAGCAGGAACCTATAAAATTGTAGCACGAAATAGTTCACTTGCACTATCTGTGCAATTAAATTCTTCGCAACCGGGAGCTTTAATTGAACAACGGAGTTTCACAGGAGCAACTAATCAAAAATGGGTAATTACTAATTTAGGTAATGGCTTTTATAAAATTATCTCAAAAAATAGCGGACTTGCTTTGGGAATAACTAATAGTACCATTAATAGTGGAGCTACTCTGGAACAACAAACATATACTGGTCAGGATAATCAACAATGGAAAATATGTAATCTGGGGAATAGATATTATGTGTTGACTTCAAAGTTTAGTCAAAAATGTATGGATGTAACTGGTGATGTTGTAACTGAAGGTACTTTAATTGATCAATGGCCTTTTTTGGGAAATAATAATCAGCAATGGGCCTTGGTCAATATAACAGAAACTACAATCTCTGAAACTTATTCTGACTTAAAAAACAGTTTGAAAGTTTACCCCAATCCAACTAGCGATAAATTATTTATTGAATTTAATGAAATTGCTAAAAGTATTTCCTATGAAATTTTAGATGTGACAGGCAAAACTCTATTATATAATTCAAATACATCAGAGACACAATTGTTTGAAATTAACGTATCATCATTCCATTCAGGGATTTATTTCCTCAGATTAAAGCAGGCCAACAAAGTTTCATATAAAAGTTTCATTAAAAATTAGTATCAAACATCCTTAAATAAGTTTGAGATGTTGATTTATTTTCCATAACAATTATGAATACAGGCAATTACATATAAATATGATAATTTGTCCTGCATTAACCATAAGACTTATTAAAAACAATAATTTTCATGAAAAATACTTTCGTAATCTCACTCCTTTTTATCGTTTTAAATTGTTCATGCAATCCAAAAACGAATGAGCCACAAATTAATCCAAAAGATACTACCACAAATCAGGTAGATAAAAGTTATAATATTGACATTAAGGATTTTAAAATGAGAGATCCATTTGTGTTTGTTGATACAATTTCAAAGAAATATTATATACCAGCGAGTTCTGGTGATAATCAATCGTTCACTATGTATGTAAGTAAAGATTTAATTAAATGGAAGTCTTTAGGTAAAAAATTTATTGCGTCACAGACTTTTTGGGGAAAACTTGATTTCTGGGCACCTGACATGTTTGAATACAAGGGAAAGTATTATATTACAGCGACGTTTAGTGCAAGCAATGTGAATAGAGCTTGTGGTATTTTGGTGTCAGATTCACCGGATGGTCCATATCTTCCACTTGTCAATAATCCAATTACTCCAACCAACTGGCATTGTTTGGATGCAACCATTTATATTGACAATGGACAACCCTATTTACTTTATTGTCGTGAATGGCTTGAAGTAGTAGATGGGCAAATATATATTCAGAAATTAAGCGACGATTTAAGCAAAACGATTGGAGATCCACAGTTGTTATTTAGTGCTACATCAGCAAATTGGGTAGGAGCGATAACTTCTGGTAATGGTATTACTGGTCAGGTAACTGATGCACCTTTTATTTATAAAACTTCTGAAAATAAACTTATTATGATATGGTCCAGCTTTGCAAAAAGTAATGGTAAATATAGTATTGGATTAGCTCGTTCAACTTCAGGTTTGATAACCGGCCCATGGGTTCAGGATCCAAATCCTCTTAACAATGATGATGGTGGACATGCAATGATATTTAAAAGTTTTGATGGAAGAACAAAAATATCATACCATTCACCCAATACTTATCCTAATTATGTAACTATATATGATTTAGATTTATACCAAGGTAATGTAACAATTATAAATCAATAAACATGATATTCAAAAAGTCATTAATAATTATTTCCTTTATTACGGGATTTTTTTCTGTTCATGCATCAAACTCATTGATTCCGGTCGAATGTTCAAAAATCAGTTTAATATTAAGAAAGGAAAGCAATGATAGAATTACTATAGTATTTTTTGGAGATAAATTTGATGGATCCAGTTCACTTTTAAATAAGCACTTTAAAGACCGACCTGATACTGATGAAGAATTCACACCGGTATTATTTCCTGCTTATGGAGGCAGAAATTATTTGGAGCCGATTTTGAAACTTACCCATTCTGATGGTTCTGAAACTTGTGAGATAAAGTTTGATTCCATAGTTCAAACTAAAATCAGCCAAAATATAAAAAGAACGACAATCCTCTTAAGTGATAAAGTTTATAAGTTAAATGTAGCTGTGATTTTTGATGCTTACTGGAACGAAAATATTATAACTCAACAAGTAAAAATTTCAAATAACGAAAAAGGCAATGTCACATTAGAACGGTTTTATTCATCTTATTTACCTGTTTCAGCATCACAATATTACTTAACTCATTTTAATGGAACCTGGGCGAATGAAATGCAAATTCATCAATCGTTATTGACACAAGGTACTACTGTTATTGAATCGAAGAAAGAAGTTCGTGCAACACAATCAGAAAATCCATCATTTATACTTTCTCTTGATAAAGAAGCCCAACCGGATTGTGGAGAGGTAATTCTTGGTGCGTTAGCATGGTCAGGTAATTATAAAATCAATTTTGAACTTGATGAATGCAATACTTTAAATATTCTCTCCGGAATAAATCCTTTTGCATCTTCGTATCGTTTAGCCGCTAAACAGGTTTTGTCAACACCTCAAATGATATGGACTTATAGCAGTTCCGGATATGGACAAGCGTCAAGAAATATGCATGATTGGGCACGAAACTATGCCTTACGTGGTGGCGATCAACTTGGCAAAATAGTTTTAAATAGTTGGGAAGGTGCCTATTTTACTTTTGATGAGAAAGTAATAAAAGGCATGATTGATAATGCAGCAGAAATGGGTATTGAAACTTTTGTATTGGATGATGGCTGGTTTGGAAATGAATTTCCCCGCAATTCTGATAATCAAGGCTTAGGTGATTGGCAGGTTAACCAGAAGAAACTACCGAATGGAATTAATGATTTGGCTGATTATGCAGTATCGAAAGGTCTGAAATTTGGAATCTGGATTGAACCGGAAATGGTTAATCCGAAAAGTAATTTGGCAAAACAAAAACCCGGATGGATTGTAAAAAGCCCTGATAGAGATATACCAACTTTACGTAATCAATGGTTGTTAGATTTAACCAACCCTGAAGTTCAAGACTACGTTTATTCCGTATTTAAAAATACAATTCAACTTTCTCCAAATATTTCTTACGTCAAGTGGGATGCAAATAGACATGTTGAGAGTTTTGGTTCCACCTATTTACCGGCAAAAGAACAAAGTCGTTTTTGGATAGATTATGTAAAAGGTCTTTATTCTGTTTATGAACGAATTAATAAAGATTTTCCAACCATAGAGATTCAATTATGTTCTTCGGGTGGAGGAAGATTAGAATATGGAGCATTGCCTTATCATAATGAATTTTGGGCTAGCGATAATACTGATCCTTTTTCCCGATTATATATTCAGTTTGCAACGAATCTGATTTATCCTCCAAAAGCAACTGCTTCACATGTAACAATTAGTCCGAATCATCAGACAGGGAATACATCTTCTATAAAATTTAGATTTGATGTAGCCATGATGGGTCGTTTGGGAATTGAACTTCAACCAAAAGATTTGTCAACAAATGAGCTGAACTTTGTGAAACAGTCAATCTCGACCTATAAAAAATTAAGACATATTGTTGATTTCGGAGATTGGTATCCTCTTCGCAGCCCATATAACACCGATAAGTATGCAGCGACACAATTTGTATCAAAAGACAAAAAAGAATCTTTATTATTCGCATTCAGTTTAGATTTTCATCCCCGAACTTTTATGCCAAATTTTAAATTAGCCGG
>CAZTDH010000141.1:0-5627 GCA_964612615.1 uncultured Paludibacter sp.
GTTTTGGGTGCTCCGGTTTCTGACAAGTCGCGCCCAATAACATACACCGAAACATCGTGACGTTTTTCAATTTCAGCCTTCAACAAATTCATTTTATCTTTACTGCGGGCTACCAACACCAGGTTGTCGCCCTTGGCGGCATGAATTTTTGCAAATTCAACTCCAAGACCATTAGAAGCTCCGGTAATTAATGCTGTTTTTCTCATTTTATAATTTCATTTAGAGTAATTAAGTTATTCTATTAACGAATTACCAACAGTAAATGTTTAAGCAAAGAATCACTTATCGTGATTTTGATAGATTATACCACATTCATGCCGAATGGCATCCATAATTTTCACCAACTCTAAACTGTCGTTCCAACTCCATAAATCACTTTGGGTTTTCCCTGCTAAAATACAGTTTACAGCTTCCTGCGCTTCGTATTCGTACCCGTTTGCCTTTACATCAAATTCAAAAACCTCTTCATTCCCATCCTGATATTTTAGCTTTACAGTGCCGAGGTTAAACCAACGGTCGTCAAGAAAAATGCTTGCTTTTGAACCATGAATTTCCGCAACTATTGGCGTATCCACTAAAAATGAAGAATGCATCACGGCAAGAACTTCGTTGGGATATTTGAACGTATAACTGCTTATTGTATCAGCTCCCTGATTGTTTAATGCTGCCATTGCATTGAATGCTAGTGGTTTTCCAAGCAATAGGTACGAAAGAAAAATATTATAAATACCAATATCAAGTATTGTTCCACCACAGAGATCTATATTGAAATGACGCTGTTCAGGTTGGTGGGACGATTTAAAGCAAAAAGCAGCTGTCAGCATGCGTATGTCACCAATCTTGCCGGAATCAACCAGTTCTTTTACTTTCATGATACGTGGCAAAAATCTGCTCCACAGCGCTTCCATGAAAAAAACATTTTTCTCTTTTGCTTTTTCAAACAGCTGATTAACTTCAGACTCATTCACTGCCAATGGTTTTTCACAAAGTACATGTTTGCCATGGTTCATAGCCAGCAAAGCATTTTCGAGATGCAGGTTATGCGGAGTAGCAACGTAAATAATATCAACGTCGGGATCAGACACCAATGCTTCGTAGCTCCCATAAACTTTCGGAATATTATGTTGCAACGCAAATTCCTTTGCTTTAGCTTCTGTACGCGAACCAACCGCATAAAGCTCCGAGTTTTCTACAACTTGCAGGGCGGTTGCCATAACTCCGGCTATTCTCCCTGTGCCCAGAATACCCCATTTAATTGTTTGTTTTTCCATTTTTATTCTTCATTGGGTTGAGCAGGTATTTTCAGAGTTAACTGATAAAAGGCTGCATCCAACCATTTTCCGAATTTATATCCTACTTCCTTCATTATCCCGGTTAACACAAAACCCTCATGTTCATGTAGTTTTATGCTTACTTCATTCGAAGCATCAATCACACCAACCATTACATGAAAGTCTTGCTCTTCAGCTTTTTGTATGATTTCTTTCAACAAAATTTTCCCAATTCCCATACCTCGTTTATCATGTCTCACGTATACCGAATGCTCTACGGTGTATTTATATGCCGGACGTACCCGAAACATACCGTATGTGGCAAATCCCAACAAGGTATCATTTTCGTCGAAAACTCCAAGTACAGGATAATTATGAGCCAGTTTATCGTCGTACCAGGCGTACATTGTTTCCATCGTACGTATTTTATAATCGTATAAAGCCGTTGAATTCAATATCGCATCATTGAAAATATCGAGAATTTCAGGCAATTGCTTTTCGGTACAAGGTTTTATCTGCATGGGATTGATGTGATAATGTAAAGATGTGATGATGAAATGATGTGATGATACTTAGTTCTTACTACCGACTATAAACTACCGACTAGTTTTCCTGTTTACTTATCATTTTATGACCCTTGCGTCGCTTCATGGTTTTCTTCTGATATTCATTGGATAAAACGCTTATATTTCCGTCCACTTCCAGAATAGCCAAATCGACTTCCTTCACCGTGGGTACACCATGTTCGCGTATTGCCTCCATAAGTTCTTCGTGTGTAATTTGAGCTTTCTTAAGATGTGTTTCTAATATTTTTCCTTTGTAAATCAGCATCATAGCATCCCCTTCCACCACCTTGCCGAATTTAGGAAATTTATACTGTAGATATTTGAAAATATAATTCATCACAAATAATGTAGAAGCCGCTACCAGCCCTCCCGACAATGTTGAATCAGGGCCAACCATCGCATTTTGAACAGCATTACTAATCAGCAAAATGAACACCATATCCACCACCGAAAGCTGTGCCAGTTCCTTTTTGCCAAACAATCGGATGGCAATGATGATAAACAAATAAATAACCAGTGTGCTGAAAATAATCCGCACGTAATTGTTGTTCAATAATTCTTCCATAAATCTTTATTTGCAATTCTTTATTTCGTCAGTTCTATCCTCACATAAATTGGCAAACTGCCTAACACATCCCGAACAATGCTATAACTATCTCTAAACTTCGACTGCAAAACCAGTTGATTATACTCAGCAGTAGAATAAGTCATTTTCAGTTGCTTTTTCAGAAACATGATGGACATTATCCTACGTAGCTGACCATATTCGGCTAAGTTATTATGAAGATTTATGCCGAGTAATTCCGGGTCATAATCGCGGGTTGTTTCAAAAAGAAAAGCTTTTTGTCCCGGTTTCAGAATCCGGTAGATTTCATTTAAGCCTTCAATCGGATTATCCCAATTGTAAAAACTACCCGAGCAAACTATACAGTCAAAGTAATCGTTGGGATAATCTGTTTTAGTTATGTTTCCCAATTTCAAATCCACATCCTCTCCTACCCTTTTACGGGCAATTTTCAACATAGAAGCCGAAATATCCAACCCATGCAATTCAATTCCGGGAATCTGCTCTTTAAGTTCCAATAGTAAACGTCCAGGACCAGTTCCCACATCCAGTAGCCGACCTTGTGTATGTTGAGCCGCAACATATCCCGCCATTTTAGAAAATGAACTTCTTACTCCTTTGTTATCAGTAAGCCTATCGTATTTACGGGCAGCAAACAAAGGCATTTTAATGAAATTTTTCTCTCCGCGTGTTTCCATACTTGTTTTTCGGAGTGTAACAGCCATAACTGATGTTTTGTTATACTGCAAGGGCAAAAGTATGAAAAAAAAACAATTTATTACGTAACTTTGCATAGATAATAACAAACGGATTGAATATGAAAAAACTCATTGTTTTAACTGGGGCAGGTATGAGTGCCGAAAGCGGTATCAGCACCTTTCGCGACTCAGGAGGATTATGGGAACAGTACCGCATTGAAGAAGTGGCAACTCCTCAGGCATGGGAACAAAATCCGGAATTAGTGCTTGAATTTTACAACCAACGTCGCAAACAATTATTTGAAGTTGAACCTAATGCAGGACATCTTGCCTTGGCTGAACTGGAGGAAAAATACGAGGTTCGAATCATCACCCAAAACGTGGACAATCTGCATGAACGGGCAGGAAGTTCGTGGGTATTGCATTTACATGGCGAATTAATGAAAATGCGTTCAACTGGACCAATGGAAGATGTATATGATGTTAAACCGGAGAAGATTGAATACTTTATGGGAGACCTGTGCCCTAAAGGTTATCCACTGAGACCTCATATAGTCTGGTTTGGTGAAGATGTTCCCAATTATTCGTATGCTGCTGAAATTGTTCATTCAGCCAATATTCTTATTATTATCGGAACATCGATGCAAGTCTATCCGGCAGCTGGTCTGATTAACCACGTAAAACCCGGCACTCCAATTTATCTGATTGATCCAAACGAAATTCAACATCTACCCGACAAAGTAACAGTTATTCAAAAAGGGGCTAGTGAAGGCTTGAAAGAATTGAAGAAAAGCTTGTTGATAAAATAAAAAACAAAAAACCTTTGTCAATTAAAAATCATTCTCTATCTTTGCAGTCCAAAATAAAAAACAATTTTTACATATCAAATAACTAGTAATTATGATCGTAGTTCCAGTAAAAGAAGGCGAAAACATTGAAAGAGCATTAAAAAAATTCAAACGTAAATTTGAAAAAACAGGCGTTGTAAAAGAATTACGTCGTCGTCAATGCTTTGACAAACCTTCAATCGTAGATCGTGAAGAAAAAATGCACGCGATTTACGTTCAAAAAATGCAATTAGGCGAAGAATAGTCATTTTTCTGAAGGAAAGCTTGTTTTCCTGAACAATTTCTATTATTTTCGTTGCAGATTTGAGCATACGGTTATGATGAACGAATTCCTGCAATATTTACAGTATGAGAAGAATTATTCGGCTCATACTGTTTTGTCATATCATACAGACTTGTTGCAGTTTTGCAATTTTCTCCAAACCACTCCAGAGCAACTCGACCCAAAAACAATCAGTGCGGTTCAAATTCAGCAATGGGTGCTACTTATAATGTCAGCCGGAGGTTCGGCCCGTACTTTATCCCGTAAAATTTCGACTCTCAAATCATTTTGGCGTTTTTTACTGACCCGCAGCTATGTTAGCCAGAATCCTACGTTAAAAATCATTCTTCCCAAAACAAAGAAACCGCTTCCGGCGTTTTTTAAAGACAGCGAAATGAATGCTGTACTCGACAATCCATTCATTCCTGATTGCTTTGAACCGGTGCGTGACCAATTGATAATTAACCTGTTTTACCAAACCGGAATTCGTCTGACCGAGCTTATCAATATCAAAGATTCGGACATCGACCTGAATGAAGGAAATTTAAGAGTAATCGGGAAAAGAAACAAACAACGTATTATACCCATTGGTAAAAATCTTACAGAAAATATAGAGCGCTATATTAGCCTGCGAAACGAAGAAGTAAAAGTTCCTGAACCGGAATTATTTGTACGCCAAAACGGAAAAAAAATGTACCCTAAAATGGTATATAATCTGGTTCATAACACCATGTCGGAAGTAAGCAGTATGCATAAGCGAAGCCCTCATATGTTGCGTCACACTTTTGCCACCGGAATGCTCAATGGCGGAGCCGACATCAACGCCGTGAAAGAACTACTGGGACACAGCAGTCTGGCAGCAACACAGGTGTACACACACACCAGCTTCGAAGAACTACACAATATATATAAACAAGCTCATCCAAGAGCTAAATAAAAAAGGAGGGAATTATGAAAGTAAGGATTCAAGCCATCAATTTTGATGCAACTACAGCGTTGGAATCTCATGTCAATAAAAGATTATTGAAACTGGAGAAGAATTTTGATGAAGTACAAAATGTAGAAGTATATTTAAAAGTAGTAAAGCCTGAAACGGCCACCAATAAAGAAGCAGAGATAAAAGTATCCATTCCCAATGTTGATTTTTTTGCATCCAAAACATGCGACAGTTTTGAGGAGGCAGTCGACCTATCTATCGAAGCATTAGACAAGCAAATACGCAAACACAAAGAAAAATCCACTAAAAAATAAAATATTGCAGTAAATGTTTTGTAGTCCAAAATATTTCCGTACATTTGCAAGCCGTTTAAATAGCAGTATTTAAACGGCTTTTTAAACGCTATAAACGCTGATAATTAGCACTTTGCCTCTTTAGCTCAGTTGGCCAGAGCACGTGATTTGTAATCTCGGGGTCGTT
>CAZTDH010000142.1:0-5559 GCA_964612615.1 uncultured Paludibacter sp.
AAAGACCGTCGTCCCGATTACGAAAGATACAGACCGGATGGAGATCGTCCACATCATAATCATGGTGATGGTGGTGGCGGAGGCGGATTTGGCAGACCACAATTCTGATTTAGGAGATTGGGGCTGAGTTTAAATCAGAATATCTATCAATGCTGAACTAATATCTGGAAAGGTAAATGTAAAGCCGGTTTCAATCAATCTTTCTGGAATTACATTCGAACTGTTCAGAATGAGTTCCGCTTCAGTTCCAATAAATATAGCTCCCAATTGAATGGCCAGTTTCGGAGCAGGAATTCCGATTGGCATCAGTAAGGTTTTCCGCAACACCCGCATGAAATTACTGTTCGAAACCGGTTTGGGAGAAGTGCAATTCAGTATGCCTTCAATGTTCTTGTTTTCCAACGCAAACACTAAAATCCGAAAATAATCTTCAATGTGAATCCAACTGAACATCTGTTTCCCGGATGCTTGCTTCCCTCCTAACCCAAAACGGGTTAATTGCACCAATGGAGACAAAGCACCTCCATTTTTACCAAGCACCACCGAAGTGCGTAAGGCTATTTGACGCGTTGATAATAATTGAAAATCAAAAAAAGTTTTCTCCCATTTAGTCACAACATCGGCTAAAAAATCGTTGCCCAATTCCGTTTCATCTTCGGTCATTGGAGTGTCAACCGATGCTTTGTAAATTCCGGTTGCACTGGCATTAATCCATAATCCGGGTGGATTTTTGCATTTTTTGATAGCATTTCCAATCATCGTTGTGGTATCAATTCTCGACTGGATAATTGCTTCACGGCTTTTGTCCGTATGCCGGCAGTTTATTGATTTTCCAGCCAGATTAATAATCAGTTCAGCACCTTCAAGTGCATGTGAGAGTTCGTTCACTTCCCATTGCACATGATCAGGCTTTCTGGAAACCATAAACACATCGTGTCCGCTTTCCAGAAAACGTGTTGTCAGATAGTTGCCGATAAATCCGGTTCCACCTGCAATAATGACCTTCTTCATAATTGAATCTGAATAAATTAAGTACATTTACATAACAAAAAATCCGTTACAAAAGTTGCAACGGATTTTCTAAAATATTAATTCTTAATTATAAATTGTTTTACTCGTGTGCTCCCATTTTGAGCATATTTACTTCACGCTCGTTCAGGAAACGATATTTTCCACGTGGAAGTTGCTTTTTGGTCAGTCCGGCAAAGTAAACGCGATCAAGACGAATAATTTTATAGCCCAGCTTTTCGAAGATTCTACGCACCACACGGTTTTGTCCAGAGTGAATTTCGATTCCAACCTGTTTCAAATCGCCTTCTTTTACAAATTCAAGTGCATCAGCTGCTATTTCGCAATCATCCAAAGTCACACCAGCCATTATAGCATTAAAATCGGCTTCTTCCAACGGTTTATCAAGCGTTACATGATAGATTTTCTTCTTGTCGTACTTTGGATGAGTCAGTTTAGATGCCAAATCACCATCGTTGGTCAGCAATAATACACCGGTAGTGTTTCTGTCCAGTCGGCCAACCGGATAAATCCGTTCGCTGCAAGCGTTCTTAACCAAATCAAGTACTGTCAAACGGTCGTGAGTATCTTCTGAGGTGGTTACACAGTCTTTGGGTTTATTAAGCAGCAAATACACTTTACGTTCCGAACGAACTGTCTGGTCGTGGAACATAATTTTGTCGGTCAACAACACTTTCACGCCCATCTCAGTCACGATTTCTCCGTTCACCGAAATCACACCTGCCTGAATGTATTCATCAGCCTCACGACGCGAGCAAATGCCTGCATTAGCCAGAAACTTATTCAATCGGACAGGCTTAGTCAAATCGACAACCGTTTTCTTAAATTCAAGTTGTTTTTTATTGCTGTATTTTGAATTTGGATCGTAATCGTCGCTGCGTTTGCGGTACATTACGCCATCTTTCTTATTATCGTATCGGGTTTCAATGAATTCCGATTTTTGTCCTTCACCCGGTTTTTTAAAACTTAATTTGCCGGTGCGTGGCTCATCGTCATTCGAGTTATCGTAACTTCTGCCATACACTTTCTCGCCATTGCTGTCGGTGCGGTCTTCCCATGGTTTGGGTTTGCTGTCACGGCTTTCCCATGGTTTCTTTGGACCATTAAATGCCGGACGACTACCTTCACGGTTTTCCCACGGTTTGCGCTCACCATAAGCGGGTTTACTATCTTTGTTTTCCCACGGTTTGCGTTCACCATAGGCAGGTTTACTATCTTTGTTCTCCCATGGCTTACGTTCACCATTAGAAGGTCTGCTGTCGCGGTTTTCCCACGGTTTACGATCACCGTATGCAGGTTTACTGTCGCGGTTATCCCATGGTTTCTTTGGCGAAAATGTAGGTTTTCCATCCCGGCTTTCAAACGATCGGCGTTCTCCCGAATCCGGTCTGTCGCCTTTTAGCTGAAATGATTTTTTCTCTCCAAAAGCAGGTCTGTTGTTATCATTATTGCGAAAGTCAGGTCTGTCGTTCGGACGTTTTTCTTCACGTTCAGGTTTGCCTGTTCCAAATTTTGCTGCTCCACGTGAGCCTTTCAATATCGATTTCACATCGCGTTTCTCAAACGGTTTACCATCACGGCCGGCACCAGAATTCGGTTTTCCTTTCGAATTTCCTTGCCATTTTTCATTATTCGTTTTCATTCAGATTTTTATATGTGTATTTTGGGGTGCAAAGGTCGTAAAAAATCCCGAATAAACCGCACATTTTAAGGCTAAAAGGAAGTTTATTCCTAAAAAATTCAGTTTTTAAATTTTCTTTCCTACTTTTGCAGACAATCAATAGTAACAACAAGTAAAATCAAACTAATATGGAGAGCTTTGTTAGCGGTTTGTCAGGAAAAGAGTTTCCGGTTTCGGAAAAAGTATCGGCTAAAATTATCCGTGAATCGGTTTTCAACTTAATTCAGAATGAAAATCCCGAATTTAATCGTAATAAGTATCTTTCAATAAACGAATTAAACGGCTATCGCGAAAAATACATTGAGAATTACCTGAGAAAACAGGTAGGTGAGTTATCGGCTTCCGAAAGTGCTGTTTTGGATACATTAAAGGACAAAACGACCATTTCGGATAAGTTGGATGACGAAGTGCAGGTGCTAACTTTCGGGCAACGGGTTGCCGATAAAGTGGCTTCATTCGGTGGTAGCTGGACATTTATTATTTCATTTGGGGTATTTTTATTTGGGTGGATTGCCCTAAATATTATTTGGTTAGCCAACAGAGCTTTTGATCCATTTCCATTTATACTTTTAAATCTGATTTTGTCTACTATTGCCGCCTTACAGGCACCGGTTATCATGATGAGTCAAAACCGGCAGGAAGAAAAAGACCGCGACCGTGCAAAAAAAGATTATATGGTGAATTTGAAATCGGAAATGGAGGTGCGTATGTTACACGAAAAAATAGATCACCTGATTATGAACCAACAACAGGAAGTGCTTGAAATTCATAAAGTTCAGATTGATTTAATGAACGATATTCTGAAACAGGTTCAACAAATTACACAAAAATAGAAATTGAAAACCTGGATTTCAATATTACGTGGCATTAATGTTGGTGGACGAAATCCAATCAAAATGGATGCATTGCGAGCAATGTTTATACAGCTTGGATTTTCGGGCGTTCGAAGCTATATTCAGAGTGGAAATGTGATTTTTAATACTGATTTAATTGATTCGAAATCAATCGGAAAATTGATTTCAGAGGAAATAATGAAGACATTCTGTTTTGTGGTTCCGGTTTTGGTAATTCAACGCGAAGAACTGAGAAACATAGTAGAAACCAATCCTTATTTGGCTGATTCTGCAAAAGATGCTGCTTTTATACATATCACTTTTCTGTCCGAAAATCCGGACAAAACATTGATTGATAAAATTTCCGGTGGGAATTATGACCCTGACGAATTCTGCTTCGGAGAAAAAGTTATATACCTCTACTGCCCTACCGGCTATGGAAATACAAAACTCAGCAATACATTTTTTGAAAACAAGCTGAAATTAACCGCCACAACGAGAAATATCAAAACCACTAAAGAGTTACTGGCAATTGCAGATATACAGTTATAATTACATTCTTCTCAGCAAATTAGGATAAAGATCGTCGCGTACCCATTTAAAATCAGGCTCAATCTTCAGAATTTTCTCGTACATTTTCTTAGCTTCGTGAGGCTTATCGGTTTTATCCAAACCCATTGCAATCGTAGTCAGCAAGTTTAAATAGTTCCAGTTCTGGTCTGTATCTTTACTTTTTTCCATCAAAACCATAGCCTTGTGATACAATTGCAAAGCATCATCTTTATCGCCACCTAATGCTGAGGGAGAATAAAACAATAAATTTGCTTTATTAATTATAATCTGTGAATTTTCATGATCTAACTTATAGGCTTTGTTTATTTCGAGCATACATTTAGGGGCCAGATACACCGCCTTCATTTTACTAAAACCCATTTTAAATCCGATAAATGCTCCCTTATATGATAATGCAACTGTATTACGGGGCGAAAGTTTGATTACATTATCAATTAAGTCCTGTCCTTTGTCAATATATTCTTCAGCCGCTTCATGTTTCTTTTTATTCATCAAATGGCCTATATACCCATAATAATAGTTTATCAACTCCAATTTTTGATCAATTGTTTTAGGTGGTGTATTGGTTTCGAAAGCATGAATCAATTCACCCCATTTGTACATTTCTCTATTCACAAACGTTCTGTAGAATACTTTCTTATGCGTTAATTCAGCCTTAACACAAACTCCGGGAATAAATAAAACAAGTAATAAAAGCAAAGTGACTATTGAATTCTTATTTCTTTCCAGGCTACACTTTTGGTTTTGAACTGACATAAAACAACATGATTTTTTTTAAAAAATTATCTGACAGGATATTAAAAACTAAACGTTATAAATGACAGATTGTTTTATGATAACGTAAAGAAAACACATAAATACAGCTCAACTTCAGATGTAAGAACGCTACAATATTTGTTAAAACGACTACTTAATTCAATGAAAATGAATACATATTAAAGTTTTTATTATATTTGCACGGTAAACAACAGATGATTATTAAATTTCGAATATAGAATCCTTTATTTTGTAAAACAATTAAATCATCACATTATGAAAATCTTAAAATGGGTTGGCTGGGCTTCAGCTGCTGTTGGTGCTACTCTTATTGCATTAGGAACTCTATCGCAATTGTTTAAAAGCATTCACTTAGGCATTCAGCACAATTTCAGCATTTTTATTGCTGCCAGTAGCTTTCTTTTATTAGCCATTGCAATTTTCATTGCTATCCAAAATTGTTGTCAGGACTGCTGCAACAAAGAAGATAAACCAAAAGAATAGTGCAAAAATTTGCATTCACTTGTTGACATAAAAAGCAATGCCCTGAAATAATTTATTTCAGGGCATTGCTTTTTGTATTAGGATTTATCTTGCCATCCCTGAAAAATAGAGTAGAAAGTGAGCGATTAGTATCCATGCTCGGCGCACATAAAAAAAGAGCTGCACAATAGGCTGTGCAACTCT
>CAZTDH010000143.1:0-5532 GCA_964612615.1 uncultured Paludibacter sp.
TTGCTGCCATTTTGCTTGTAATCGGTTTTTCGCTGACAAAATTTCTTGAAAAAATTGACAATGTATTAACACCATTGGAGCTATTCGAAGGTGCCATGCTTTATTTGATGCTGTTCGGACTGGCGTTACGTTTTGTCATGCAACAACTGAACACTTTTGACCTTCCACCCTATCAGGTTTTACCCATAAAGCATTCCACGCTGATTAATTTTTTGTTGCTGAAACCACTTTTTAGTCCGGCAAATTATTTTCTGCTGCTCACAGTTATTCCGTTTGCAATAAAAGGTGTAACGACTTATTACAGTGGTTCTGTAGCCTTGCGTTTTGTACTGAGTTTTATGTTGATGGTTTGGTTTAACTCACTGACAGCTTCTTACTTAAAACGAAAATTTGGTTCAAGCATATTATCCATCGTGGTCATATTTGCAATTCTGAGTGGAGTTGTGGCATTAGAATACTTCAAAATATTTTCCCTTTTCAACTTTTCTAAAACGCTTTATCACTTTTTCATTTTCAGAGCATTTGGGTTGTGGTTTCCGTTGGGAATGGTTATTGCAGCATTTTTTATGAACAAATGGTTTTTTCGTCAGAACTATTATCCCGAAAAATTCAACAGTAAAATCAGAGGGAATAAAACGGCAACAGCAGAACTCTCATTTCTGAAACGATTTGGCATAATCGGTGAACTTATCTCCATGGAAATAAAGCTGATACTGAGACATAAGCGGACTAAAAGCATCCTGATGGTGTCCGGTTTTTTTGTTTTCTACGGATTAATGTTCTATACCAACGATGTATATGCTAAAAGCAACGGAATGCTGTTTTTTGTAGCCATGTTTATGACCGGAATACTGATGTTGATGTATGGGCAGTGGCTAATCAGTTGGGATAGTCGCCATTTCGATAGTTTGATGACACGCAATATCCCGATTAAAACGTATATGCTGGCTAATTATTATCTGCTGATTGCATTCAATATTATCTGTTTTGTGGTCACCACGCCTTATTTTTATTTCGGGATGAAAATTGTGTATTTACATCTGTCGGCTTTTCTGTTTAATGTTGGTGTAAATATCTATCTGCTCATGTATTTATCAACTTACAACAGCAAACGGATTGACCTGTCAAAGTCGTCGGCAATGAACTATCAGGGAACTACTTATAAAAGCTTTCTGATTGTTTTCCCTATCATGTTTTTACCTATGCTTATCGTTTGGGCACTTTCTACATTCTTTTCGCTGGCAGTTGCATTATGGACCTTATCCATCATGGGAATAAGCGGTGTTTTACTTCGAAAGCCCTTGATTAATGCCTGCGTGAATCAGTTCAATCGCAGAAAATATAAGCTGGCAGAAGGATTCAGAGAAAATACTTAAGAGGTAGTTAACAGGCCGGGATTTCCAATACAACGAATCAACATATCATCAAATCAACATATCAATACATCAACAAATGATACAAGTTTCAGATTTACAGAAAACATACAACGGTGTTACCGTATTAAACATTTCCAATTTAAGTATCTCAAAAGGTGAAAGTTTCGGATTAGTGGGAAATAACGGTGCGGGTAAAACTACCTTTTTCCGCTTAATTCTTGATTTGATTGAACCTTCAAACGGTGAAGTGCTCATTGACAATCAACCGGTTGTGCGGAATGATGAATGGAAAACAATTACCGGTTCATTTCTGGACGAAGGTTTCCTGATTGACTTTATGACAACTGAAGAATATTTCAGTTTTGTAGGAAAGTTACACCACAAATCAGAAGGTGATATGGCATTGTTTCTTGAATCGATGAAAGATTTTTTCAACGATGAAATACTTGGTTCAAAGAAACTTATCCGTGATTTTTCAAAAGGGAATCAAAAGAAAATCGGTATTGCAGCAGCGTTGATTGGCGACCCGAAGATTCTGATTCTCGACGAACCATTTACCGCACTCGACCCATCATCCCAAATCCGGTTGAAGCGCTTCCTTACTGATTTGCAGACACGCTTAAACATGACCATGCTCATATCAAGCCACGATTTGAATCATGTTACAGAAGTTTGCAAACGTATCGTTGTGCTCGAAAAAGGAGTAATTGTAAAGGACTTAAACACCGATGCCGACACGTTGAAAGAGCTGGAATTGTATTTCGCAGTTTAGTTACTTCCTCAGTTGCAGCATCTCCGGGTGATTTACAATATACTTTGTTGCAGCACTGTATCCATGTTGGTAAATGGCCTGATAAGAATCAAAACTAAATTCATGAAATTCTTCAATGGCCTGCGGTTCAATCAGAAAACTGCATAAATCACGTCCTGCCTTCGAATTTTGATGTTGTACAGTCCGAACGGAAAAAGCCAGTGTATCAATCGGCTTTTTGAGTTCAGCGGGAATTTTATGTGGAATGACATCAACACCAATAATCGTCCTGCAAAATTCAGCAATGCCCTGAGCAGGCATATTATTAAGTAACCCACCGTCTACATAATAGGTTTCGCCTTTGGTTACAGTTTCAAAAACGCCCGGAATACTGGCCGATGCAGCCACCCATTTATCCAGTTCTTTGCCTGCACTTACGATTTCCCATTCAGCTTTATTCAGATTAACCACACAAACATGCATCTTTTTCTCAAGTCCCTCAAAGCTATTGTGTGGAATAAGTTCCTGTATCAACGAACGCAGCAAATTATGATCAGTCAAACCTGATTTAAAAAATGAGGGATGAAAAGTCATAAGTTTGCTGACTTTGTAGAGCTTATCATCTTTAATTAGTTGCAGCATTTGAGCAGGTGAATAACCAGCTGCATAAAGCGTTCCAACAATAGCACCCATGCTCGAACCCACAATATGTGTGGGCTGTATACCATGATCTTCGAGCGACTGAATAACCCCGATATGGGCAAAACCCAAGGCTCCACCTCCACTCAGACAAAGTCCGAGGGTTTCTTCCATAACCGTTGAACCGAAAAAATCACTTATTTTTTTCATAATAAAGAAGCTTTAAATAGTAACATTTTTATGTAATACAACGATTTACTGTTAACGGATTGAAAACTTTCAGGTCAGATTCTGTTTAAAACCATTTTATAGCTTATTTTTGTGTCGTAAAACCGGTCGAAATCAAAACTCCCTCTATAATGAAACGTTTCAAACTCATTTTTGTTTTAACACTCATCGCACATTTTTCGTATGCCAATCTACTTTACGATATACTCGATGGAAAATACAAAGTAAAAACCGTGGAAATGCCCCGTTCCATGAATGATGGAGAGCATTATAGCACGCTAATTAAAAATAAAGCGGTTGTGAAATATGACTACAAAACCGGTGCCACACTTGATACCATTTTCAGCATTTTCAGACTAAAAAACTCACCCATCAAACAAATTTCTGGTTACGAATTCTGCCCGAATGAAACCAAAATGCTGGTTTATACGAATGTAAAGTACCGTTATCGCCGCACTTTTACCGCCGACTATTATATTTACGACATTAAACGAAATGAACTGATTCCGCTTTCAGAAAACGGATCGCAGGAAGTACCACTTTTTTCGCCTGATAGTCGGTATATTGCATTTGCCCGTGAAAATAACCTTTTTATGCGAAAACTGGAATTCAATACCGAAATCCCAATAACCAAAGACGGTGTAGTAGGTAGTATTATTAATGGTACACCCGACTGGGTTTATGAAGAAGAATTCTCTGAAACACGTTATTTTGAATGGAGTCCGGACAGTAAACTGCTTGCATTTGTAAAGTTCGACGAAACGAAAGTGCCTCAATATTCATTCACTAAATACCTCGGTAAGTCTGAAAACAAAGACGAACTGAATCTTTATCCTGATTTTTACAGCTATAAATACCCGAAAGCTGGTCAAAGCAATTCAGTTGTAAGTGTTTGTGTGTACGACGATTATTACAAATCAATCAAAGCGATGAAACTGGGCGACGAAGATGGGGAATTTTACGTACCCCGTATCAAATGGACAAATTCTGCAGATCAGCTTGCTGTATTCAAACTAAACCGCAACCAGACCAAAATGGAAATGTATTATGCCAATCCACGCTCTACCTTGTCAAAACTGATTCTTCAACAGGAAGATAAGTATTATACCGATTATCAGAACATTGATAATATTCAATTCACTTCAGATAATAATTATTTTTTTGTATTAAGCGAAAAAGACGGTTACCGCCATCTTTATCAATATCAAATAAACGGAACGCCTGTGAAACAATTGACCAAAGGAAATTGGGACGTAACTAATTTCTATGGTTATGACGAGAAGAAACAAACGGTTTTTTATCAGTCAGCTGAAGCTTCGCCGCTTCAACGGGACATCTATTCTGTTGATTTAAAAGGAAAAAAGACAAGAATAACAGATGGTAAAGGCACTCATACAGCAAATTTCAATTCTACTTTTACGCTTTTTGTGGACAATGCTTCCAGTATGGGTATTCCTAACATTTTTACTCTTCGGAGTAATGGTGGTGTGACAGTAAGAACAATTGAAAACAACAGCAAACTGGCAGCAGATTTCAAAGCATTAAATCTTCCACAAAAAGAACTTTTCAACTTTACAACGTCCGAAAACATCCAACTGAATGGTTGGATGATTAAACCAATCGATTTTGACAAAAATAAAAAATATCCGGTTCTGATGGTTCAGTATAGCGGACCAAACTCGCAGGAAGTACTTGACAGGTGGAAAATTGACTGGGAATATTACCTGGCAACACAAGGATATGTGGTGGCTTGTATCGACGGACGTGGAACTGGAGCGCGCGGAGCTGAATTCCGCAAATGCAGCTATCAGCAGCTTGGAATTCTGGAAACAAAAGATCAGGTGGAAGCTGCCGGTTATCTTGGAAAACAGTCATTTATCGACAAAAACCGTATTGGAATCTGGGGCTGGAGTTATGGCGGATTCATGACGCTGATGAGCATGAGCACCAGCGAAAAGGTGTTCAAAGCAGGAATTGCAGTTGCACCCGTTACCGACTGGCGTTTTTACGATTCATCCTACACCGAACGTTTTATGCGTCGCCCTCAGGAAAACTTCAAAGGATACGACCTGTCTTCGGCTCTGCAACGTGCTGATAAACTGGAAGGTCGCTTATTGATTATTCACGGAACTGCCGATGATAACGTTCATGCTCAGAATACCATGTTATATATCGACAAACTTGTTTCAGCGGACAAACAATTTGAGATGCAACTATATACGGATAAAAATCACAGCATATTGGGCAAACAAACCCGTCATCATTTATATACCCGAATGAGCGAATTTCTGTTTAAAAACCTATAATTGCGGGTTTGGTACTCTTGAGAAAATTTCTATCTTTACAGCCGTTTTAAGGTTAGCATTATAAATTTGTAAAATCATATAATCAAACTATCAATTTATTATCAATTAAAAAAAATTAATCACATGAACAAACAACAATCAAAAAGTTATGCATTGCCAATCGCAATGATGTTTGCATTATTTTTTATGATCGCTTTTGTAACAGGTTTACCAAGTCCAATGGGCGTTATCG
>CAZTDH010000144.1:0-5525 GCA_964612615.1 uncultured Paludibacter sp.
AATTGGATTGATGATCTCTCAATAGACGACATTTCGGCCAAGACCGTGATTATTATACTTGCCAATGGATTAATTTCTTTGTTTTCGTTTAAGGTGTTCAATCCCAGATTCTGAACATAAACATTGACTTTATTGGAATGAAGTAAATCCAGCGTCTTCAAAACCTGTAATGTGGATCGACCAATTCTGGATAATTCACTTGTTAACAAAGTGTCAATTCTATTTGAAATACAATAATCGATACATTCCATTAAAATTGTCCGTTCTTCATTTTTCTTAGCGCCACTGATTTTCTCTTCAAAAACCCTAAAAATTTCAAAATCATTCTTTTGAGCATAAGATTTTAGATCCAAAACCTGACGTTCTGTAGACTGTCTGTCCGTAGTAGAACTGACCCTTGAATAAATAACTGCTGTTTTCATAATTTGTGTCTTTAGGCTAAATTACGGAGGATAATTGAACGTACCAAAAAAGTCTTTGAAAAAAATCAATACACTTTATTTCAGTATTCATTTAAGCTTCCAGATTTATTTGAATACAGTTGTTTTTTGAATACGATCGATAGTTGAAATACTTGGCCAATCAGATTTTTAAATAATACAATTACGACTATGGTATTTATATATATAGATAAAAAAACCTATGGAAATAAAATTAACCTCAGATTGGATCTTCCTACATAATAACGTAGTGCATTGTACCGAGAATTCAGAATGTTACTTGAATATCTATAATGAATTTGATTATTACTTAGTTATGTTAGCGTTGGAATCAATGAAGAATGTACGATTTGAGTGTCAAGAACTTTTTCCAGCTAATGTTATCCATTTTAAAAATCCTTATTATCGGTTCTATTTCACGAATATTGAAGATTTAAAAGATTTAAGCCCGTTGTTGTATCTAGAATGCCAAAAAGAAGTTCAAAGAGAACACAAGATGAAAAAAGATATTGAAATTAAAAAAGACCTTATCTTGAGTTATATAAAATCTCCCAAAACTTTCAATCAAATACATATTTATCTTGATAGCGCATATTATAAAGATTACGAAGAATATTATGAAATTAATAAAGACTCGCTCATATTCCATACAGATTATTTAATCAATGGTTTAATTGAGACTGGTTTAGTCAAGTTTGAGAAAGGAAGATATCAATTAGTATGAGAACAGTGACAAATCATTTATCAAAGATAGGATGAGGAATCTCAGAACTCTCTGTGAAATTGAATTAAAGGAAAAAATCAGATAACATAAAGAAATTACAGACTCCGGAATCAATAAACATTATCATAGTATTATAAATACCTCATTTTCCCATCAAGTGGAATTTGAGGTATTTTGATACATAGCATAACCGTAAAAACAAGTTTATAACATCTATACATTAATACATCATCTTGAATTACTGTCGATAACCTGGTTGGTCACTAGTGGTCAACCTTTTTCTTATCTTAAAAACTCAAGTTATATAAGAATTTGATACAAAAAAGGTAAAAAATGACTTTCAGTTAAGAGTATTGAGCTGATTTATTGATGGAAATTGAAAATTTCAGTACTTTTTTTGCTGTTTTTTTATCCGCTCAAGTATAAACTATTTTATAATTGTCATATTATCAATTCCTTATCAATATAAGAAAATTATTTTCAAAATAGTAGTGTTAAAGTTTAAACTTCTTTCATCAAAAACTATAGAAGATATTAAAGAAAGTTTGAGCCGAGAAATTGATTTGATTACGCTAATTGCAAAGACTAAATTATTTGAAAAAAAATTCAATAAATAAGTAACAAAAAAAATAAACTTTTCAAAAATAAATCTATAGATGAATTAGAAAGTTTTTTATCGAAAATAAATTTTTTGCAACTGATAGATATACAACAAGATAGAATACAATAAAAAATGTTTGCAGAAATAAATGTTAAAAGATCAACTTTTCGAAACAAAGAAACTATACAATTAAAACAAAAGAATTAATGGGAAAAACATGAAAGTAACAAAACAAAAGATCAAAATAAAATTATAAACTAAAATCTCACGATACGTAGGTCAATCGTCTTAATATTATGCCAAATTATTGTAACAACAGCTTAACAATTAAAGGAGATGCAAAATCTATGCACGAATTTTATGAATTCGTAGGTCCTTTAGAACAAAATTTTTCAATGCAAAATCTTTGTCCAATACCAAAAGAAATTGAGAATACCATTTCACCTATTGGATTCCGTCCAGAAGGCACAAAAGAAGTCAAATTAGCAAGTGGTCAAATTATGCAACTTAAGGTTAATCGTTTTAATCAAACAGAACAAGAGTATATTGAACACAACAAGTATCTAAATAAAAAATATGGCTATGACAACTGGTATGATTGGTGCAATTCAAACTGGGGTTGTAAATGGGAGATGGATGACATATGCATTGGTGAACAGACTGATGAAAAAGTATTTATAAGCTATGCAACTGCTTGGGTACCTAATAGTGATTTTATTAGTTTTTTAGGAGAAAAATTTCCTAAGCTAGAATTTGAATTAGAATATTATGAACCAATGGATGAATTAGCAGGAATTTTATATGTACAAGACGAAACCTGTTATGATAGTGAAATCCCGATAAACAAAGTAGTTTTTGCAAAAAATGATGATGATGAACATTATACTTTTTTTGATTTCTACAACGAAGATGATGAGGATGAATATGAAAACTTTGATGATTATGAAATTGTGGATATTTTAGGATCAAAATGGGAAGAGGCTATTTCTTATTCCGATTATAATAAAGAAAATGTGACTAATTGGAGTGCATTTGAAGAATATATCAATACAACCATTGAATAACAATTAAAAAATGAATGATAAAGGAATTGTAAAATTAATAATGTGATTTTTTCAAAATATATAACTATGAAAAAAATTAAAGTAAAAATGAGTGGTTGGTTAAATGTATATGTAGACGATGAACTAACAGAAGAAGAAATAATAGAGATAGTGGATAATTGTGAGTATATAAGTGATTTATTAGATTGGGACGGTGTAAATGATATAAGCGATTCTGATGATTTAGATTTTGAAGTATGTAATGATGATTCCGATCCAACTAATTACATTTTATTTAATGTAGAAGAAGATAACGAAACTAACGATTAATATAAATTAAAAATAAAAACCTTACGGTGTATAGGTCAACCGTTATTTAAATTATGGCAGATTATTGCGACAACAAATTAATCATCCGTGGCGATGAAAAGTCAATGAACGAATTATACAATTTCATTGGCAGTGATTTACATAGTAATTTTGATATGGAAACTTTAATGCCAATTCCAGAAGAAATTGAATACTTTGAATCAAAAGTAAAAGATCAACAGCTGAAAACTGAAGAACACAACTTCACAGAAAATGAAAATGACAAACAGCTCAAGCACTTAAAAAACACATACGGTTATGATAACTCAGAAGACTGGTGTGAAAATAATTGGGGCTGCGATGGTTTTATGAATTTTCTTAGTGTGTTATATACTAAAACAGAAATGTATGCAACTTATATTACTCACTGGTGCTCGAATGCAGAATTCATACGTTATTTGGGGAAAATTTTCCCTGAACTATATTTTAATTTGGAATATAATTGTCCTGAAGGAGGCTATGCCGGTTATTATAAAATACATAATGGCATCGAGGAGGCAGATGAACTTTCATTTTATACACTATACTTTGGAGAAACTGACGAACCTGATTTGATTGGACGCCCACAATATATGTTTGATGCACCAGATTCAGAAGAATTTGATTATGATCATACCGATGAAATAGACATTATAGGCGGTGATTGGATAACTGCATTTTCGAAATCAAAGTTGGACAGAAATAATGTTGTGAACTGGGATGATGTTGTGAAGTTTATTAACTCAAAGTACTAAGCTGAAAATCAATAATAAATTTTATCCTCTTAAGTCTTCGTATTGACAATTTTCGAAACTAAAACCAGATAATATAAATTACCAATTTAGAATATGTTGATGTTCACACTTTTAAAAAATGTTGCCTCTAAAACCACACCAAAAAAGAGCGATATAATGCACTATATGGTGATTTTAAATTAAAAATGCACTAATCGCCGTAATAAAGTGCTGTTTAGCGCTCTTTTTATTGCTATTAATAGATTTTATTGTACTTTTGCAAGAAAAAGAGCCGTATGATGCACTATACAGAATTGATTAAAACAATAAAAGAACGACGGGAAGTGTTACAAGTAACACAGGAAACCTTAGCGGAGTTATCAGGCGTTGGTTTAAGGACATTAAAGCAATTTGAAAGCGGAAAAGGAAATCCAACACTATTGACCTTACAAAAGTTAGCCGATGTACTTGGAATGGAAGTCAGTCTGACACTCAAAAACATAACTGCTGACAAATGAGAGAAGCAAAAGTATTATTTAAAGACGAGGTAGCGGGCATCTTAACCCAACACGATAATGGTTCATTTACATTCTGCTATCTTGATGATTGGTTGAATGACAAGGACAAACCCAGTATTAGTCTTACACTACCTAAAGGCGAACAACCGTTTCATTCGGAATTTTTATTTCCTTTTTTTTACAATATGCTACCTGAAGGCTCAAATAAGCAAGTGGTATGTAAGCTTAATAGAATTGACAAAGAGGATTATTTTGGCTTGTTGATGACCACCGCTAAAAATGACTCAATAGGTTCCGTAAGAATAATAAAAATAGAAAAATAATGAGTTTACCTGAAATAAAATATTGTCCTGGTACACTAGCTGCTGGTTTCAGCACATATAGTAAAACATGCCTGAAAAGAGTTTTTCAAGCTAAAGCTGTTCATCATATTTTACCGTACGATTCACCAGCATCCAATCCTGAGACGGATGAGCTTTTTGAACAAAACCGAAAACGGTTGTCAATTTCAGGAGTTCAGGAAAAATTCTCTGTTATTCTTGAAAAGAACAAGTTAAGATTAATAAATGACGGTGAGCGTGGTACATATATTCTAAAACCAATTCCAAGTGCTGGCAAAAAACCGGATCAAATGCCTGCCAATGAGCATCTAACTATGCAAATTGCCCGTCAGGTATATGGAATAGAGACAGCCGAGAATGCATTGATATTCTTTAAAAACGGAACTCCTGCCTATATAACTAAGCGTTTCGATGTAAAAAAAGACGGTACAAAACTTGCTCAGGATGATTTTGCATCCTTGGCTGGAAGAACACCACAAACACATGGAGTACATTACAAGTATTTGGGTAATTATTTAGATTTATTTCAAGTAATGCAGAAATATCTATCCACATACAAATTAGAAGCACCAAAACTGTTGAAAATACTAATTTTTAATTATCTGTTTTCAAATGGTGATGCTCACTTTAAAAATTTTTCTATTCTTGAAACTTCAATGGGAGATTATAGATTAAGCCCTGCTTACGACCTTTTAAATAGCCATATTCATGTAGAAGATAAAGACTTCGCTTTGGATGATGGGCTATTACCTAAAAATAGGACTCAAGGGAAAATA
>CAZTDH010000145.1:0-5520 GCA_964612615.1 uncultured Paludibacter sp.
TGTTTTGTTGTATTTGGAATATTAGACGTGGCATGCGACCCCACCCAACCTCCCCCAAGGGGAGGAGTAAGAAAAGAAGGATTATCCATAAAATATTGTTTTGGGGTGTAATGATACCCACATTTGGATTCCCGGTTGCATTTGCCAACGGTTCTGTGAATTGGTTCGTTGGTGTTGCCTTCTAAATAAAGCGTGAAACTTTGTTTTTGACCACATTCAGGGCAGGTGTGCCGGGTGGATATGCCTTTGTATTTTTGGAGGTATGGAGGGGAAAACATAGTATATAGTCGGTAGTTTATAGTTTACAGTTGATAGTGAATAATGAATAATAGCGTAAAGCATTGAATTTCATTTCAATACAGTAACTTTGATTATTCATTGTGTTTTTTTTGGTTTGAACGTGTGAATAATTAAACGTGCACTAACATTCAGAAATACAGATTATTACTTGTATATTCATTATTCAATATACAGTGTGAAAAATTATTTGTTTCTACTTATGGTGGCTTGTGACAGGCCTGTAATTCGTGCGGCTTCCAATTGAGTTATTCCTTTTTCCAACAGTAGATTTGCAACCTTTTTCATGTCCAACGCATTACTCTCCGTGTTTTCAAGTTTTTCCAGTACTTTGTACATGGTGTTTTCGAAATACGTACAAAGTTTAGCGGCATTTTCGGCAGATTTTATACTGATTGTGTTTGTGTAGGTACCTTCCATTATTTCGAGTATCAAAGCAAACCGGAGGTAATGAACATCAAATTTATTCAGTTCTTCGCTCAGTAAACTGTCACCAGCATTATTTACTTTTTTTACATTTTCTGCTTGCCATTTATAGAAATAAATTTTAGCGTCATTTGAAAAATTATAGACTTTTGACAAGGGTTGACCGTCCGGAAAAGTTCGGGAAGGATTGTTTTCAATGTATGCTCTCATCCAACGATTATAATCTTCCAATAAAGCAAGATCCAATTCGGCTTCCGTAATCTTTTGTTTTTCTGAAACAGAAGGATAAGCCCACAAAAAACGTTGCAAAAACCCGCTGTCTGATTTATCCATTGGAAACATTTTCTTTAGTTTACGGGGTTGTGAAGTGCCAATAATGCACAAAAATGGACGCTCAATGGTCATTGGTTTTTGGTGTTGACCAACCCTGTCGATATCTGTTCTCTTGACGCTCCACATGCTCAAATATGTGCTGCTCTGGTCGGCTTTGGAATAATTGTTCATACCCAATAACCATGTTTCAAGTTCTTCACTTACGACACAAACTGACCTTTTGTTTTCAGCAATTCTTTTTGCCAGAATTTCGGGGGTGAAGTTTGACATTAAGGTTTTAGTAAGTATAGGCTCTTCGACTTTAAATACATTCTTCTTCTCTTTTTTCGTCAACGATTGGTATTCTAAAAACTCCGTGTATAATGGTTCGTAGTTGTTGTAATTTTCTTTGTCGATTGTTTTCAGAATATCAAATAACATATCCAATGGGTGGGATTTGGAAGCTCCGGCATTACCGACTAAACTCATGTACAAGGGACAAAATTCTTTCCAACCATTTTTGACTTGCAAGAATGCCGTTTTTCCAATAGCGGTTGCAACAGCTGCAAGAATTGTAGCCCCAGAATAATCGACTGGAAAGTTTAATGTTTCCTTTGTTTCCAAAATAATATTGCGGAAGACAGGCGGGAAGACTTCAACAGGAAAAGAGTTGTCATTTTCTCTTTTTTGCACTGTATTTGCTTTAATATCTGAGTGCATTGCTTTAATAAAATCCGTATCTTTGTCTTGCATTATTTCATTTGCCCCTGAGGACTTTGGCGAGTCTGAAGGGGTTTATTTTTTGTCTATCATGGTTTTTTCAATGATTTATGATAGCTGTCGTCCAATAACTTTTGAATGTCGGACATCTTGTAATAGATTTTCCCACTTAATTTGGAGAAACCAATCAATCCCTGGTCTCTCCAGAGTTGAGCCGTACGAACGCTGATACACATTAAATCCATAAATTCTTCGTTTGAAAAGAATGGATCGACAGGCAACTTTCGAGGTTCGTTTAAGCCAGCAATAAAATTGTCGAGCTTTGTCAGTAATTCATCATGTTTTTGATTTACTTCTCTTAATGACTCAATAATTGTTTCATCATCGAGCATTTTCTTCCGAAGATCCGCTTCAAATTTCTCGAAATGTTCCTGAAAGTTCATTTTGAGGTCCTCCCGTTAGACAGTTGATTTTCTTTTTTTTCAACATATTCTTCTACGGTTTGAATGCGGTTGGCCAATAACCAGGATTCAATCTCAACTTTTCGAAAAAGAACCCTGGCATTTCTCTTGTAAAAAGGAATTGCTTTATCACAAATCATTTTGTTGATTGTGTTTACTGCGTAGCCGGTTAATTGGCTACATTCCTTTTTTCCGAATGTGTCGGGGAAAGTTTCCTGATTTGAATGAACTATCAGTTGCGGTTTGACCATTTCTCCCATTAAATCTTTGAACTGGCCAATGGTAAGGGCTGCTAAGGGAGTTTCGTTTGTTGGTTGGAATTTTGTATCCATAATTGTGCTTGTTTTTTTGATTTTTTGGAAGTCAATAGCTGCGCAGTCTATTGCTTTCCTGCATGCAAATTTATCATCAAAAAAGTAAGCAGATACTATAAAATCAAGAGTATTTTAGGGTCGTGCCACGACTCGTGGTGGGTCGTGGTAGGTCGTGGTTTTAATGAAAAAGCCTCAAAATGAGGCTTATAATGGGTCGTGGTTTGGGTCGTGATTTTTGCTGTTTTTTTTCATTGAAATAGTGATAATTTGTTCTATTTCTTTATAGGTTTTGCTCGATTGGTATAATTTCCAAGTTGGTTTTACAAAAATGTTAGTTGCAAAGGATGTTTTAATGGTATTGGATATACAGTTTCCACATAGATGTTGAATCACATTTGAAAGTAATGTGGGTGAGCCGTCCCAGTAAAGATGTTCGGGGTTATTTACATCCTTCAGATTGAACCAAAATAGCCAACTGTCAGTATTTGGATTAATCAGCTTCTTTTTATGTGAAAGGTAATGCATGATTTTGATTAGACAGTCATCGGATAATTGAGTGTCGAACTTTGGAAGGATTACGTGTTGTAATTTATTCTTTTTGCGTTTTACTATATATTCGGTCTCTATTGCTGGCTGAAAAACAGCGTCAACCGGTTTTATGATTTTAATCTCATCGAATAGATATAAATTGTGTTTGTGTTTTTTTGATAATGCCAGGAGATCAATTTCTGAATAAGAAAATATCTCTATTAATTTGTCAATGAAATCGAGGTGATTAATTAAGCGGACAGAAAGACTGTAATCCGGTAAAGCTGAATTTTGATCATTATCAGCAATAAGTTGTTGGTTTAAAACAAATTTAAAAAACTCTTTGCATTTATTATTCTGCTCGGATTGACTGAACGTTTGAATGGGATGAAAGGTTTTATTAAAATCGCGTAAAATAAAATTTGCGTAGGCGATTTGTTTGGCTTTATCATTCAAGACAAGTAAATTGTTCTCCACCTCTTTAAGTGCCTGTTCGTAAAGCTCAACATATTCCCTGAAAATATTATCGTTTTTTACTTCAACAGTGAAATCATTAGCCCAGGTGAGTGTCTTAAACAGCAACTTTTCTTTGACAATGAAAGGTTCATCAATTTTTATCGCATTTTCGTGATTGTAAATACCATGAGAGCGAATCTGTACTTTTAATTTATTTGTATCCAGTTGTTTAGTTGTGTTGCAATTAGCAGATTGCCAACATAAACATAAAGCTCCGTGAAGATAATTAAAATGTTTTAAATAGAGTTCAGTTAAAGTTCTGACAATCATTATTGATATTTTCTATAGTTTTAGATTAAGCATTGGGTTTAGAGGTAAAAAAAATGACATGAATTAACATGTCATTTTAAATATCTTAACGAATAAATCTTATTTTTATTACAAATATAAAACAAATATTTTACAAAATTTTTGCTGCTTCGTCAATTTCTGAATTTGCAAAGCTATCAAGATATATGTTAGTTGTTTTCATGTCTTTGTGATCTAAGAACTGAGAAATCAGCTCACGTTTCACACCATTGTTTTGCAAGGTCATTGCCATAGTGTGACGGCTGACATACGAAGTTAGATTTATATCGTCAATACCCAGTTTTTTAGCCATTTCGTCAAGGTCGTTGTTTATTATACTTAATCTATTGTGAATGTGTTTGTATAATTTCTCTCCGGTATATCCCTTGCGTGATACTATTGGCAAAAGATAGTTTTCAATTGGAGCTTGAATGCTGCAAAGCTCCTTAATGATTGCCTGAAGTTCATCTGTGAGTTTTATGCTGATGGACTTTGACTTTTTGCTGTATTGTGTCTTTTGTCGCTTATAAACGATATATTGACCATTTTCAAGCCTTTTGATATTATCGGGAGTCAAGTGAGCCATATCAACAAAACTCATCCCGTAGCAATAATATGAAAACAGAAAAACTAATCGGGCAAATTGCAGGTTCTCTGATAACTCGGTAGCTGATTTGATTTTTTGAAGATAGGCAGATGGCAAATATCTTTTTTCTGTTTCTTCTTCCAATTTGGCTACTTCAAAACCACCTTTTCCGAATGGGTACGTGGAACGGCTTGCTTCCTTTGCTTCTATGGCCAGATTGAGAATTGATCGTAATTGTTTCATATAACCTTTACGGGTATTACCACAACAACCATTGCGTTGTACTGTCTTTGTTGTACCATTTTTCCATTTAAAAACTGATTCACGTGGTGTTTGAAGAAAAGCATCAAAATCCCGAACATACTTAATGTCTATTTCAGAAAACATTCTTTTGTCGAATTTTTTATCAAAGATTTCAAGAATTTGCAACGCACGTTCATAATTCTTTCCATTACCAATATGACCAGTATTTTTCAATACTTGTATGTGGTTTTCAAAAAAAGGCTTAACTTTGCCCTTCTTTGCACGATTAAGGAATGATTCTTCGAACTGGTTTAGTGTCCAGTCGATTTTGTTGCGGTCGAACTCATCAATGACATCTTTGGCTTTTAAAAACTGACCACTGATGAATGCATTGTTTTTCTCGTAATCCGGATTGATCCGTTTGTCTTTCTTGAATTGGGAAAACTCATCGTTCCATTGGTCGGGAGTAGCTGAGAGGTTTAAACTGATGAATTTTCGAACCCGGTCTTTTGTAATTCTCAAAACAATCGGGTGTTCACCACTCTTTAAAAGGGTGCTTTTGTAAAGGATAATTGAAATGTATTTCATACTTACGTTACACTTTACGTTACACAAACATTACACATTTGATAAAACTTAGGAAAAAATTATCAAATACGAGTGCTTGTTAGGCGTTGATTAATAAGTACAAAGATACAAAAATACAATGAATTACCAAATAATATTAAGAAGGATATACACTTCTAAAGGGGAACAAGAAAAGGAAGAAGAATGGAGTGGATTGTGGGTGCTGAGCAGGGAGAGAGGTATGGGAAATAAGGTCACTTCA
>CAZTDH010000146.1:0-5457 GCA_964612615.1 uncultured Paludibacter sp.
ATTTGTTGCGCTTTATGCCCTTCGTAATTGGTATAAAAAACAAAACTTTCGTGTGTGAATTCTTTAAGTAACACCACCCGTGAATGTGGTTGCAACAGTTTATCCACGGTAGAAAGAACCATAGCTGTTGGTTCCAATTGATCGCTCTCGATAGCTTCTTTTAACCAAAGCTCGAATTGTTCAAACGGATTTTTCAGAACATTTTGTTCGTCAAGAGCAGCAAAAAGATATTGTTTACGAATGTCACGAAGCATATTTTGGAAATTGAAATTGGATTATAGAGTATTAAACAATTCAACATTGAATAGGTTTACTTAGCTATCAAAAAATGACCAACCGTAACGAATCGTACGTTTCTATTGGTATATTTCTACTTCAAAGTTAAACCGAGATTTAAACCAAAAAAGTCATGTATGCCTCAGTAAATGTCGTTTGATAAAAGTCAAAAAAGCTCTCGAATGGTGAAAATCCATTGATGTTACGTACCTGTGGATATTCTGGTCAAAATGACCAGTAACACGCACAATACAATCCCATTTCGAAACGATTCTCAACTATTATGAGAACCGAAGTAGATGCATCAGCTGAGTGTTTTAATGCTAAAATTAAAGTATTAAGGGCTTATTTAGAAGAGTAAGAGATATGAAATTTTTCCTTTTCAGACTTACAAAAATTTATGCGGGAAGAAATTTATCACACAATTTTTCCGATTGAGCCCCTATTGTCCCACAAAAGCTTATTTTATCAAAAAAGCCTTCTGAAAGAATTCTGAAGGCTTTTTAATGCAAAATTAGAAACAATTAATCTTCTTTTACCTGAGGAGTAATCAGTTTGTAACCCTTACCGTGAATGTTGATAATAGCTACATTTTGATCGTCTTTCAATAACTTGCGCAATTTGGTGATATACACATCCATGCTACGTGCATTGAAGTAATTATCGTCAACCCAAATTGTTTTCAATGCAAAATTACGTTCCAGAATATTGTTTGCATTCGCAGCAAGCAAATTCAATAATTCTGATTCTTTGGTTGTCAGCTTTTTAGCTTCATTACCGAACATCAGCATTTGTTTCTGAGCATCGAAAGTAAACGCACCGATTTGGTAAACTACCACATCTTTTGCACGTTTGCCCTTTACACGGCGTAAAATTGATTCAATACGATACAGCAATTCTTCCATGCTGAATGGTTTTGACAAATAATCGTCAGCACCCAATTTGAAACCCTGAAGAATGTCTTCTTTCATTGATTTCGCAGTAAGGAAAACAATAGGCACTTCGGCATTCATTGCACGGATATCAGCGGCAAGCGCAAATCCATCTTTTTTAGGCATCATTACGTCGAGCACACACAAGTCGTACTTATTACGTGAGAAAGCTTTGTAACCAGCTTCACCATCGGGTTGAAGGTCTGCATCATACCCTTTAGTCTGCAAATACTCTCTGAGAAGCATGCCAAGATTTTCGTCATCTTCGCATAATAAAATTTTTACTTTTTCGTCTGTCATAATCGTTAATTTTTTAAAGTTGGTATTGTTATTATAAATTTTGTTCCAATGTTCAGTTCACTTTCTACTTTGATAGTTCCTTTATGTTCATCTATTATTTTCTTTACATAAGCCAGTCCGAGTCCGAAGCCTTTTACATTGTGTAAATTACCAGTATGAACCCGATAGAATTTCTCGAAAATCCGCTTTAAATCCTCTTTACTTATACCGATTCCGTTATCTTCAATGCTGATATAAAGGTTTTTGGCATCATTCCATGTTTCGACTGTCAACAACAATGGTTTATCTGTGTACTTCAACGCATTATCCATAAGGTTGAAAATCACGTTAGTGAAATGCACTTCGTCAATCAGTGCCACATCATAACCGGCCTTTAAGTTGGAAGTTATCTTTCCGCCTTTACTGGTTACCTTCAGCGAAAAATTACCTATGATATCTGAAATAAGCGAATTAATTCTCATTTCATTTAATCTCAGAATAGACTTATCTTTCTCGAAAATAGCCATTTGCAACACTTTTTCCACCTGAAAACTCAACCGTTTGGTTTCGTCACGAATCACATTCGAAATATGCCTCAGAGTTTCAGGTGTTTTTCCCACGCCAGGGTCTTGTAGCATTTGCGAAGCCAGTGAAATAGACGAAATCGGCGTTTTAAACTCATGTGTCATGTTGTTCACAAAATCATTTTTCATATTACTCAGCTGTTTCTGTCTGAAAATGATAATGATTGCAACAATGAAAACTCCCAGCACCAAACCAATTAGCGCAATGGATGGCAAAAGCAAATTCATTGAACTCAGAATATAATTCTGCTTAGTCGGGAAGTTTACCTGCAGATAAGCTATTTTGTTAGACTCTTCTAACGGAAAAAAACGCTGTGTATAAACATTACTTTTTTTGACAAGCAAATTTGTATGTATTTCTTTGTGACATTGGTAAATCACCTTACCCTGTTTGTCAACCACTGAATAAGTAAAAGGTAGAGTTACACCATTATTTACCAGCACTTTTTCCAAAATTCCATTCAGCTCTTCGAAATTAACACGCTCACTGATTTCTTTTTCATCAATTTCTTTCAACCATCTGAAAACGGCCTGATCGAGTATCGTTTTTGAACGTGAAAAGTTTTGTTTAAATCTATCCTGCAAGTACCTGGAGGTTTCCTGAATAGTTGCTTTACCATGACTGGTTGATAAGCGTACAGATGGACGGTTCTTTTGATCTGAAGTTAGTTTCAGATTTTCGGCCATACTGTCGATATTATTTTTTAAGCGTATGTTTTGAGCCTCCAGACTTAGTACCTTATTCTTATTTTCGCTATAATCAATTCCCTGCAAAGTTTGATTCAGGTATTCGAGTGCCTCGTTTTCTTCTACCAGACTAACCGTTTGAAATAAGCTCCGCTGAACGTTTTCATTGAACTGATTTTCAATCATTTCAGCATTAATCCGAACATAGCGCGTTTGCAATGCTATAAGCCCCACAAATGTGAGCAGCATCAAAACGATTAATATCCATATAGTCCTTCTTTTCATATACTGACAAATATACGGCAAAATTAATCGATTATTATATTGGAGCATTAATTTCATGCTATATTTTACCAATTATAGTTTTTATTGTGATTTATTTAATATAATTTTATACAAATAAATGAATTATGCTCATTAAAGCTCTAAATTTATTGCTTACAACTGATATGTATTTTGTTTTATTCAATAATTTTAATTGTATTCAAATTCATATTAACTTTTATGTTGTTATAATACAAAATTCAACAGAAATAAACTGCAAATATATTAATCTATGTTTAATGTTACGGTATAATTTAATTTTTATTTACTCAAAAACCACTTGTAACAGACAATAGATATATGTAAACAAAAAGTCCGACTATAAAATCGGACTTTAATCTAATTCGGATAAATATTGATCAGATAAATTTTGCTATATCCTCAATAGGTTTGCGAAGTTTCATCCCATTCTTCACAAAACCTTCTTTTGGATAACCAAGCGGCGTAATGGCAAAGATTACTTCATTGGGACCAAGTTTAAGAACCGAACGAAGTGCCGTATAATCAAAATTAGCTATCCAGCATGTACTAACCCCAAAACTTTCGGCAGTCAGAATCATATGATCCATAGCAATGGTCAGGTCGGTTTCAATGCTGTTGTAACCATCAGCGCGTTTCCATGCTTTTTCTTTATTACCCACCACAATAAGTATGTGAGGTGCATCGGCAAACCACGCCCGTGGATAAGTGGCACGCACTTCAGCCAATTTTTCGGGCGACGAAACCACTACAAACTGCCACGGTTGCAAATTAGCGGCTGAAGGTGCAAGCCTTCCGGCTTCGAGTATCTGTAACAACACATCTTGTAGAACAGGCTTTTCAGAATTATAACTGCGAATGCTTTCGCGATTGGAAATGAGTTGGAGGAGATTCATACATTTATATTTGACCATTAATACTGCAAATATAGTTCTTGTTTTGAATAATTTAAAAACCTACTTGAATTTTCTAAACTAACTGATTTTCCTTTTTGTATTTTCATTCAAAAAAGCTACTTTTGTTCCGTTTAAAATCAGAAAACAAAATGAACAAATATTTAATCAAAACTACGCTTATGGCACTGGCCGTTGCAGCAGCTGCATGCAGCAGTAAAGACGAAAAAGGAATTATCGGTAAGCAAAATCCGAAAATCGAAAACGGACGTATGACACCCGAAGTATTATGGTCGTTTGGACGGGTAGCCGGCGCACAAGTTTCGCCCGACGGTACAAAAGTACTGTACAGCGTTTCATACTACAGCATCCCCGAAAATAAAGGAAATTCGGAAATTTTCGTCATGAATACCGACGGTTCGGACAAAAAACAAATTACCAAAACTGCCACCCGTGAAGCTGCTGCCAAGTGGGTGAAAGATGGAGAGCATATCGCTTTCTTATCTTCAGAAACCGGCTCTATGCAACTCTGGATTATGAAATCTGATGGTAGCGAGCGCAAACAAATTTCTAATCGCGATGGAGGTATAAATGACTTCTCATTTTCAGCGGACGAAACAAAATTATTATTTGTAACTGATGTAAAATTCGGCGAAAGAACCGTTGACAAATATCCTGACCTGCCCAAAGCGAGTGGCATCATCGTAAAAGACCTGATGTACAAGCATTGGGATGAATGGGTGGAAACAGTTCCACATCCATTTGTTGCTGATTTTAAAGACGGAAAAATTGAAAATGAAAAAGACATTTTGAAAGGCGAACCTTACGAAAGTCCAATGAAACCTTTTGGCGGCATTGAGCAACTTGCATGGAGTCCCGATGGAAAAACTGTGGCTTACACATGCCGAAAGAAAACAGGGAAAGCGTATGCCCTTTCAACCAATTCTGATATTTACTTCTATCATTTAGAATCAGGAAAAACGGAGAACAAAACCGAAGGCATGATGGGTTACGACCAAAATCCAAGCTTTTCGCCCGACGGCAAATGGCTGGCATGGGAAAGCATGGAACGGGATGGATATGAAGCGGACAAAAACCGTTTATTCATCATGAATCTTCAAACCGGAGAAAAAACGGATTTATCTATTGCTTTCGACCAGAATTCTACAGGTTTAACCTGGACTTCCGACAGTAAATCGATACTTTTTGTAAGTTGTTGGCATGCTGTAACTGATATTTATCGTGCTGATATTGCTGACAAAAAGATTACTCAAATAACCAAAGGTATTCACGATTATACCTATGTGGCTGAAGCAAAAGAAAAACTTATTGGAGTGAAACATTCCATGAGCAAACCGGATGAAATCTACAGCATTGACCCGAAAATGGGAACTGAAACCGAGCTTTCATTTGAGAACAAAGACATTCTGGATAAACTGGAAATGGGAAAAGTGGAAGAACGCTGGATTGAAACTACCGACCACAAACAAATGCTGACATGGG
>CAZTDH010000147.1:0-5359 GCA_964612615.1 uncultured Paludibacter sp.
ACATACATCTGCCCTACTGCTTCACCCAACACACCATCAACAGTACCTACAGCACGTTTCCAGCGTGGAGACTGATCTTTCTTTCCGGAAAGAGTTTTGCCGTAAAAATCAAAGTTTTGAGCATAAATGGCATCACTCATATAGGCAGCAGATTCATCAATAAGTTTCCATTGCAGATAAGCAATTTGTGAAGGAATAGACTCGGTAGTAAGAATTTTACCTACTTCAACCAACGATTCTTTTTGAGATACACTGATATCTTTGATGTCTTTCAAACCGAGGGAGGTTAGATACTCTTTCCAGTTGATTTCAGGAACAAGTTTCTGCAAATCGGCAAGAGTCATTTTGTTGTAATTGGCATGTGGGTCACGCAGTTTTACTTTATCATAAGCAGCTGTAGCCAAACGTGTTTCAATTTTCATTACAGCTTCCATGTTCTTTTGAGCATCTGCAGCAGTAAAGCCTTCCAACTGGAACATTTTCACAACGTGTGCTTTGTATTTATCCCGAATATCCTTGGTGTGAGCATCATTTTCGAGGTAATAATCACGCTGTCCAAGACTGATACCGCTCTGATAAGTCTGAACAAGATTCATCGAACTGTTCATCGGGTCAGCAGCCACAAATACAGAGAAATAAGGATCGAGTCCTGACATAGAAAGTTCAGGAATAAGTTTCAGAATATCAGCAACTGTTTTGACTTCAGCAATACGTTTTAAATCTTCCTGAATGGGTTTATAACCATCGGCATTTAGTTTGGTGCTGTCCATGGCCATGTTATACACATCACCTATTTTCTGCTCAACTGTACCTTTAGAAGCTGTTTTAGAAGCGATTTCTTCAATCAGTCCACGCAGTTGTTTGCGGTTGTTTTCGGCCAGTTTATCAAAACTGCCAAAACGGGAATATTCACCGGTAAGCGGATTGTTTTTCATCCATCCACCGCAGGCATACTGATAAAAATCGGTATGAGGTGAAGCTGTGGTATCCAGATTTTCCTTTTGAATACCTGCACTGAGTGCTGCATTTTTGTTAGAATTGCAAGCTGTTGTCATAAGCGCTAATGCAATAATTGGGATTAATACTTTTTTCATACATGAATAATTTGGGGTTGATATAAATTTCTATTAGAATGAAGACTCAAAAATAGAATATTTATTACTTCTAAATACCAAAAATTCAGAATAATTATTGAAAATAACTGAATATTGCTCAAATATTGCTGTGCAAACCGGTAGGTTCATCTACAGAATCAATAATTTGAAATAATTCGGAGAGAGTTTCTGCCCGAAGCATGGCTATTCGGGTATCTTTAAAATTGGGGATTCCTTTGAAAACCGGAGTGGCAGCCAAATGACGGCGGCTGTGAATAATTCCTTTTAGTCGTTGGTGATAAACCGATTCAATAGCTGTGTTGTCATCAATATCAAGCCACTTAACCGAGGCGACTATATGTTCTTTTAAAATAGCTTTTTGTTCTTCGAAAGATAAAATTGGTGCTGAATTGCCGGTAGCAAAATACTGTTTCATTTCACCAAAAATCCAGGGGCGACCAATGGCAGCCCGTCCTACCATAACAGCATCAACACCATATCGGTCGAAACATTCTGCAGCACGTTCAGGAATAGTTACATCACCGTTACCAATAATGGGAATATACATGCGTTGGTTATTTTTTACATCGCCAATCAACGTCCAGTCGGCATCACCTTTGTACATTTGAGCACGGGTTCGTCCATGAATTGCCAACGCCGCTATGCCGCAATCCTGCAACTGCTCAGCTAAACCGACAATGATTTTGCTGTCATCGTCCCAGCCTAATCGGGTTTTGGCTGTTACCGGTATATTGACAGCTTTCACCACTTCAGACGTAATTTCGAGCATGCGTGGAATATCACGTAACAGCCCCGCTCCTGCCCCTTTGCCTGCTACTTTCTTTACCGGACAACCAAAATTTATATCGATAATATCAGGTTTTGCAGCGGCTGCAATGCGTGCTGCTTCTGCCATAGCCTGTGGGTCATGACCATAAATCTGAATCACTACCGGGCGTTCTTCCTCGTAAATAGTCAGCTTTTGTTGAGTTCTGTTTACGCTGCGAATCAAAGCTTCCGACGAAACAAATTCCGTATAGACCATATCCACCCCAAAACGCTTACACAGCAAGCGGAATGCAGGATCAGTAACGTCCTCCATGGGTGCCAGAAACAGCGGTTTTTCGGGGAATTCTATGTTTGCAATCTTCATACAGTCGTAAAATCGGAGTGCAAAGGTAGGAAATTTTTCAGAGTTCTATATTTTGAATTGGTTTATCTATCTTTGTACCCGGAATTTTGAAGAAGAGAAATGAAAAGAAATGATATAGAAATAATGGCCCCGGCCGGTTCGTGGGAAAGCCTTTCGGCTGCCATTAAAGCGGGTGCCGATTCGGTATACTTTGGTATTGAAAAACTGAATATGCGCAGCAAATCCAGCAGTAATTTTACCACTGACGACCTACGCGAAATTGTGCGCATCTGCAATGAAAACAGCGTGAAAAGCTACCTGACTGTCAATACCATTTTGTATGATAACGACCTGAATTTGATGCGCGAAATCATTGATGTGGCTAAGGAATCAAACGTATCAGCCGTTATTTGTGCCGATGTGGCTGCGCTGATGTATGCCAATTCGATAGGTCTAGAGGTTCATCTTTCCACTCAATTGAACATCTCTAATGTTGAATCCCTGAAGTTTTACGCTCAATTTGCCGATGTGGTGGTGCTGGCTCGGGAACTGAATATGGAGCAGGTTTCGGAGATTTATCAGGCTATTGAAAAAGATAATATCCGGGGCAAAAATGGAGAATTGATACGTATCGAAATGTTTTGTCACGGTGCTTTGTGCATGGCGGTTTCGGGTAAATGCTACCTGAGTCTGCATGAGAAAAACGTGTCGGCTAACCGCGGTGCATGCAATCAGATTTGCCGTCGGGGTTATACCGTGAAAGACAAGGATTCAGAGATTGAACTGGATATTGAAAACGAATACATTATGTCGCCAAAAGACCTGAAAACAATCGGGTTTGTGGACGAAATGCTGAAAGCCGGTGTTCGTGTTTTCAAAATTGAAGGTCGGGCGCGTGGATCGGAATACGTAAAAGCAGTAGTAGGTTGTTACAACGAAGCCATTGAATCGGTTCTAAACGGGACGTTTTCCGACACGAAAGTGGCTGAGTGGGATGTTCGGCTTAGTAAGGTGTTTAATCGTGGATTCTGGAACGGCTATTACCTCGGACAACGGCTTGGTGAGTGGAGTAAGAACTATGGTTCGGAAGCTACACACAAAAAGATTTATGTGGGCAAATGCACCAACTTCTTTCAAAAACTGGGTGTCGCTGAATTTCTGCTTGAAGCGCAATACCTTTCGGTGGGGGATGAAATTCTGATTACCGGTGAAACAACAGGTGCTTATGAAGATACGGTAACTGAAATCCGCGTAAAACTGGAACCTGTGGATAAGGTAGAAAAAGGAACCTATTTCTCCATGAAAACAAACGAGTTGATACGACGAAACGATAAGTTATTCAAGATAGTTCCAACGGAACATGCAAAAGAAAAAGCGGAGTGAATTCCGCTTTTATTATTTCTTCCATTCTATCGAAACGATAATTTCATTTCTGCGACCTATAAATTGATAGGGAGGGTTGTAGCCTAAAAACCTGAAACGACCGATCGTTTTTATTTCTTTTTGAGTGAGAATATTTTTCAGGTTTTCAGAATAGCGTTTCATTTTATCGTCGTTGGCATAACCACCAAAACGTAAAACTGCCACATATTCTTCCGGAACTTCGTTTATTGTAACCGCCTCATCTTTGGGAATGGGTAAATTAGTTTTGTTGTATGCGGAAGGCATTACAAAACTCATAGAAGAAAGTGTGTCGTTTACATCCATATGAACAGGAGAAGTCATAGAAATATGAGCGGACGATTCGTTATTTCCAAAAATATATCCGGCAAGTTTTCGGAAACCTGGTGAAGATAAATCTCTGTAAGTATTTGCTTTGGATTGGATAGTTGCAAATGTTGCAGCAGGATAAAACCGTATTTCGAAGTCATTGTCTTTCTGTAATACAGTATATTTTTGTTCTTCTGTTTTGTTGGTTGCCATAATAACAATTGATTGAAATAGAACGAAAAATAAGAAAAGTACAGTGAATGTTATTCTTAATATTTTCATTGTTGAGTTTGTTTGTTTTAATTTAAAACAAATCATTCAGTCAAAAGTTGTTTTTTATACTGGAAATAGCATTATTGAAAAAAACTATTAATCAGTGCTTTATAAACTCAATAGCCAAATTCAAAGCTTCGGTAGCTTCAGGAATTGGAAAGATGACCCAGTCGTGTTGCATACCAGCAAACTCATGAAAACTAAAATTTCCAATAGTCTTTACTTTTTCTTCCAATAGTTTACAGTCGGGGTAAAAGAGTTCGCATGTTCCAAAAAAAACAATGGTTTTGCCTATTCCCGCAAAATCGCCATTAATGGGTGATAACAGGTAATTACTCGTATCATCACCTCCTGAATACTTCTTGCCTGCATCAATCAAACCGTTCAAAGGTAGGAGCTTATCTTTAAATACCAGTTTTTTAATTTCAGGATTTTGCATAGAAAGATCGAGCCAGGGAGAAAAAAGAATGTTTTTTACTGGTATAACCGGTGCATTCTCCTTAATCAGTTTTTGAGTAAAAGCCAGTGCCAGTCCGGCACCTGCCGAATCGCCTATCAGCATAAACCGGTCATCCGGAAATGCATTGATAAGCAAATCGTATGCCTGTTGTACCATTTCAAATGTTTGTTTATAGTTGCATTCAGGTGCGAGCGGATAGTCAATGTAACTGACTTTGCAGTTGGTTTTTGTTACTATAGTTTCAATAATTTTCCAATGCATGGCATTACCTTCAACCACATAAGCCCCACCATGAAAAAATAATAAATGGATATTTTCCGGATTGATTTGGGGTTGTAAAGTGACAACCGATTTATTCATTAGCTCAAATTCAGAGACTTTGAACGTCTTTTTTAAATTACTGGGAGTAAAAAATCTGGTGGATCTGGGTGGATTTTGAAAAGATTTTTCTACCAACCTTTTCGCGTTCGTTATTCCGAGAAAGAAAGATATGATTTTAGCCTGAATTGACATAAATAAGCTATTGTAAGAATGGTTTGAACATTGTGATTGATGTTTTGTTTTAAAATTTAATCGTTCAAAAGTAACGATTCTACTTAATTGTAGCAATAAATCTGACTTTTTTTATTTGAAAAAATAATTATCTTTGCGTATAGTTAAATGCAAAAAAAACAAAATGGAAGAGAATTT
>CAZTDH010000148.1:0-5313 GCA_964612615.1 uncultured Paludibacter sp.
TGGATTGATTTTCCGCGTGAAGGAAATGGTTGGTCGCACAAATACGCCCGTCGCCAATGGGAGCTGGTAGATAATGAAAAGAATTTATATAATGCATTGGGTAAATTTGATAACTCAATGATTCATTTGATCAATTCTGTACCTCAATTCAATCAAACACCAATCTATCAACTTTGGGATAATGAAGGAGATCAGGTTTTAGCTTATCAGCGTGGTGATTTGGTATTTGTTTTCAACTTTAACGGAACTAACTCGTTTACCGATTACGGTATTCTGGCCGAAAAGGGAAGTTATAAAATTGTATTGAATACCGATGAAACTGTTTTTGGAGGATTTAATCTGATAGATGAAAGTGTTCTTCATATTACAACTCCTGCACCAAAAGAATATGCAGGCAAAGAATGGCTTAAATTATATATTCCTGCCCGAACAGCAATTGTGCTAAAAAGACAGTAAAATTTTAAAATAGAAAGAAAAGGCTGAGCAGATTATTCTGTTCAGCCTTTTTTATGGTATAAATAGACAAATTTTGATTTATTGAATAATGATTGCAGCACCAATAAAAAGAACTATCAACATGAAAATTGAGAGTATCAACAAAATAATATTGGCATTTTCATTTAACATCACATGTAGGTCGGAGTTGGTCACTTGTATTTTCATAATCGATTTGTTTATGATAATTAAGAATTTCGTTAGTCTTTCACCAAACATCCTGATTAACAGAATACGGTTTATTGGCTTAAGAGTGCAGCACCAAAGAAAACGGATACTAAGATGATTACGGTTGAAGTCAGCAAAATATTATATAAATTTGCTTTTGCTTGTTTCAGTAAGGTTGAAGTGCTTTCTGTTGCTTTCATAATCTGTGAATTTTTTTTGTTCGAAAGAGTTCTTTCCACTATTTATGATGCAAATATATAGATATATTCCAATAAAAATACTGCCTTTTATTTAGGCGTAATTGTCTGGAATTCATTTAGTTTGTAGAATCATGTGGCACTAAATACTACAAGCTCTCAGCTACTGTTTTGAATTAAAAATGCTTTCGCTTCTTAAATGATTTTATGCGAAAATTGAACAAACAGATTCAACGTTATACAGATTCAAAAAGAATATAGAAAGTTAGTCAGGAGGGGTAATTACATTTTATTGGCATGTTTGGTGCTTCAAAATGCCTTGTAGTAAAAAATCCAATTCCAAGTAGGATTAATTATGAAAGCCAATAGCACAAAGTCTTGTTGAAAAATCAGTGTTTCAGACCTTTGAATGCATTTTTGTAGAGTTAAATCTTTGTGGTTTAAGATAGTTTAACTTTTTGCAGGTGGTGAATGTGTAGAAATCGGGATTTTGAACTGGTATTATTGTAATTTGTTCTCAAAAAAGCTGAAATTCACATTGCCATAATTGCGGTGGTCAACAAAATTCGGGTGGTTTTGAAAGCTATTTTTGGCTGAATGTTCCAGCACAAAGAGTCCATCGGGTTTCAGCAGTTTATGGTTGAAGATTAAATCGGGAATTTCCGCAAGTTTATCCAGTTCGTAGGGGGGATCAGCAAAAATCATATCGAATTGAGTGCGGCAGGTATCAATAAACTTAAATACATCTGTTTTCATTAGTGACAGATTGTTTATTTTCAATTCGTTACATACCTTACGGATAAAGTTACAATGACGATCATTTTGCTCAATGCTTATCACATTTTTACAATCGCGCGAAACAAACTCAATGCTAATGCCACCTGTTCCGGCAAACAAATCGAGCACATCAATATCCTCAAAATCAATGCGATTGTTCAATAAATTAAACAGTCCTTCTTTTGCAAAGTCGGTTGTTGGGCGTGCTGTAATATTAGCTGGTGCTGAAATCCGACGACCTTTGTATTTTCCGCTTATAATTCTCATTAATTGGTTATTTTTGGGGCTACATTCACCGTCAGATATTTCTCCAGAATTTTTCCTAATTCGGGCTTATCTGTTGCATTCAATAAGCAAACCGGACATTTATGCATATCAAGTGCCAGTTTTTCATACACATTCAATACGAAATAAGCGAAATCCTCAGTAGTTTGATAAGAAAAACTATTGATTAGCTGTAATTTAGATTCTTTGACTACCACCATATCGAGGCGTTTATTTCGTGCCAGACAATATACACAACTTCCCGTGTTTGATTTTATATTCTCAGCTATTAAATGACTGATATGATGCTCAATAGCGGCATTGGGAAACAATTGATTCAACGCTTCATGTATTAGTCCGGGAATTGCAAAAACATTTACGATGCCCGATTCGGGGTGTTTGTTGAACAAAATACTATCTGTTTGAGCTGGTTTGTGTTCCAGAAATAAAAAATCAGCAGCTTCTTCAACATTGAATAAGTCAACAGGAATTATGACGTACAACTCAGATTCTGTGACTATCCTAACTTTATTGAAATTTATCTGAGTCTCTGTATCAATCAATTTTAATAGCTCTGGCAAAGTCAATGTAAACAGTGCTGAATTGATTCTTTTGGTTGTGAGTAGCGAGTCCGACTGATCAAAAACTGACAAAGAAAATCCATCCGAGTCAATTCGAATGGATAAGTTGTATGAGTTTGCCGTGCTATTTTCCATGTTTCGCTTAAGTTTTGCAAATTTAGAAAAGAAAATTCAATACTGTTCTATTTGGATTCTTTTTTCTCATTTTTTCGTGTTCTGTTTAAAAGTTCTTGAATTTGTATCGTATCTTTGCACTTTGATTTACAAAAAAGAACCGGAAACCAGGAATTTCAGACTGTTTGATAATAACAGTTCAGCATAAAAATGAGTATTTCACTTCGAACACAATATAAATATCTGATTCATTCATTTCCAGCGCTTTTCAATTCAGCTGAGCGGAAGGAAATCAGAACGATTCTGGCTAAGTATTTTGCCAGCTATCCTTTGGAAGGTACCTTGCCCGGGCATACTATTTCCGACAAATTTGAAATTATTGAAATTGTTCTGAATGAAATAGGACTTGGAAAAGCAGCAGTTCTTAGTGTGCTGTTTCACGAATTGGTTGAAAAAAAAGCACTTACCGTTGCTGAAATTGAAAAGAAATTCAACACACAGGTTTCGTCCATTATAAACGGCATGATGAGGGTGGAAGAACTTTATGCCCGTAATGCATCGCTCGAAACTGAAAATTTCCGAAAACTATTCCTGACTTTCGCCGAAGATGTACGTGTGATTCTGATTATCATTGCCGAACATCTGCAAATTATGCGAACTCTGGATGATTATCCTGAGGATAAACGCCAGAGTATTGCCCGTGAAGCTTCGTTTTTGTATGCTCCTTTGGCGCATCGTATGGGATTGTATGCTGTAAAGACAGAACTTGAGGATTTATCGCTGAAACATACTAACCGTGAGATCTACCGCGAAATTGCTCATAAGCTGAATGAAACCAAGCGTTCACGCGATAAGTTTATATCCGATTTTATTACGCCTTTAAAGGAAAAACTGAATGATATTGGTGTTGAATTTTCTATCAAAGGTAGAACGAAGTCTATAAATTCCATTTATTCAAAAATAAAGAAACAGAATACGCCATTCGAAAACATCTATGACCTTTTTGCTATTCGGATTATCTTCGATGTGCCTCTGGAAAAGGAAAAAGCCGCCTGCTGGCAGGCTTATTCTATTGTTGCTGATATGTATCAACCTAATCCGAAACGTCTGCGCGACTGGCTTTCCATTCCGAAAACAAACGGATATGAAAGTTTGCACACTACGGTGTTATGTCCTGAAGGTAAATGGGTAGAAGTTCAGATTCGTACGGTTCGAATGGACGAAGTGGCCGAAAAGGGGTTGGCAGCTCACTGGAAATACAAAGGCATAAAGAGTGAATCCGGCATGGATGAATGGCTGAAAAGTATTCGCGAAATACTTGAAAATCCCGAATTGAATGCCGTCGATTTTATGGACGAATTCAAGTTGAATTTATACGATAAAGAAGTTTTTGTTTTCACGCCCAACGGCGATTTGCATAAATTGCCAAAAGGAGCAACTGCGCTCGATTTTGCTTTTTCCATTCACTCAGGCTTGGGTAGTAAATGCGTTGGAGCAAAGGTGAATGGCAAGAATATGACGATTAAATATGTGCTGAATAACGGTGATCAGGTGGAAGTGCTGACTTCGCCAACTCAAAAACCGAATCCGGCATGGCTGAATGTGGTTACTACATCGAAAGCTAAAAATAAAATACGTCAGGCGCTCAAGGAAGTTGAATATAAGGATGCTGAAATGGGTCGTGAAACATTGATTCGCCGCTTTAAAAACTGGAAAATAGACCTCGATGACGGAAAAATCTCCCGTTTGGCAAAAAAGAAAGGTTTTAAAACCGTAAGCGACTTTTATCAGGAAATAGCTCGTGAGAAGCTGGATGTACATGTGGTACGTGATGCTTATGTCGATTTGGATAAACCAACCGTTTTAGACCAACCTGAAATTCGCAGAGCAGATTCTTTTTCAAAGGAAATTCAGCAGGTTGATACGTCAGGCAAAGATGATGTATTGGTTATTGGCGAAGATTTGAAAGGAGTCGATTTCAAACTTGCTAAATGTTGTAATCCAATTTATGGTGATGATGTTTTTGGATTTGTGTCGGTTGTTGGCGGAATTAAAATTCACAAAACGGATTGTTCCAACGCTCCGCAAATGATTGCCCGGTTTGGTTACCGCATTGTAAAGGCACGCTGGTCGGGCAAATCGGTTGGTTCACAATATCCGATAACATTGCGCATTGTAGGACACGACGATATCGGAATTGTAACGAATATTACTTCGCTCATTTCCAAGGAAAAAAACATATCACTGCGTTCAATTTCTATTGATTCTAATGCCGGACTGTTTCAGGGTAATCTGACGATTATGGTAAACGATACTAACGAGTTGGAAGGTATTGTGAAAAAATTGAGATTGGTGAAAGGAGTGAAGAGCGTCACACGTAATTGACAATTTATTCATTTACGATTTACAATTTGGAAACCAATGCTGTGAATCAAAAAAATGGATTATTGAAACTGAAATTGCAAATAATTAAATTGTAAATAAATAAGATATGTTTTCAGGAATAATTGAAGAAGCAGCTCAAGTGGTTGCATTACAGAAAGATCAGGAGAATTTACACCTTACCATGTCCTGTAGTTTTACGAATGAATTGAAAATTGACCAAAGCGTGGCGCATAATGGTGTTTGCCTCACTGTGGTTTCAAAAACAACCGATACATACACGGTAACAGCCATTAAAGAAACACTGGACCGAACTAATTTAGGTCAACTGGTAG
>CAZTDH010000149.1:0-5305 GCA_964612615.1 uncultured Paludibacter sp.
CAAAAAGATTAAAATGAACGCAGACAATATTAAATCGCAAATGCGTAAAGGCTATCTGGAATATTGCATTTTGCTTATTCTTCGGAAAAAGTCTGCTTACACTTCGGATATTATTGCCGAACTGAAAGACGCTAAACTAATTGTGGTAGAAGGGACATTATATCCTTTGCTTACCAGGCTCAAAAACAGCGAATTGCTGGACTACCGATGGGAGGAATCGACACAGGGTCCTCCACGAAAATACTACGAAATGACCGAAAAGGGTGCTGAATTTCTGAATGATCTGGAAAGCGCCTGGGAGGAAATTAACGAGGTAGTAAGTAAAATAAAAGCTTCGCCAAATCCTTCGGAAGGTGCTGCATAAATAACTAATTCAATTATATATTTAAAATAAACAGACCCTTTGCCCTTTTGCGGTAAAAGACAAAAATAAAGAGTTATGAAAAAAACATTAACAGTAAACCTGAACAGCATCGTTTTCCACATTGATGACGATGCATACGATATGCTTCAACGCTATCTTCACGAAATTTCAGATCACTTTCAGTCGGAAGATGAAAAGAAAGAGATTATGGCTGATATTGAAGCCCGAATAGCTGAGCTTTTTACCGAAAAACTTCAGAAAAACAAGAATGTGGTTACTCTTTCGGATGTGGAAGAAATCATTGAAATAATGGGCAAGCCTAGTCAGTACACCGACGAAGAAGAGGAAGCACCCAAAGCGCAAAAAGATGACAAAAAGCAACAAAAGTCTCGTCGGTTTTACCGCGACCCTGAAAATTCAATTCTGGGAGGAATTGCAGGAGGATTGGCAGCTTATTTCAACATTGATGTAACCTGGATAAGAATCATTCTCGTGCTGCTGGTATTCTTAGGAGTAGGATTTATCATTCCGATTTATATTGTGGTTTGGTTTGTAGCTCCTGCAGCTGTTACAGCTTCGCAACGTCTTGAAATGCAGGGCGAAGATGTGACTGTTGAGAACATCAAAACTGAGATAAACAACGTTAAGAACTACATGGAAAGCGAAAAATTTAAAAGTTCTGCAAGCACTTTCGGTGAGCGGGTTTTGGATATTTTGCGCTGGTTCTTCAAGATTATTTTCGGTTTTGTAGGTGCTTTGATGGGCATGGTGGGAGTTATTGTGATAGGCGCATTAATTCTGGCTCTTTTCTTAGTGATATTTGAACCAACAGTCTTTCATGGTTTTGGATTAGATGGGCTGTCAAACTGGGGAATGATTAGTCCTGAAAAAATGATATTCTTAATCATTTCGTTAATTCTACTCATTGGTGGACCGATTTTCATATTGATTTACTGGGCTATTCGCTTGATTTCGGGTCGTCATCAATCCAATCACACGGTTTCGTGGGTAATTCTGATACTTTGGTTTGCAGGTTTATTTATGTTCTTCAGTGTTGGTGGAAGAGCTTTAGTCAACATGCGCCATTACGATGGTCATCCATTTAGTTTCACATGGAGTGATGAAGATAAACCTTTGGTTGATGAGGTTCGTACGTTAGATCCATTTCATGCAATTGAAATATCAGGCAATTTTGAATTGACGCTCAAAAAAGATTCTGCTCAAAATGTAGTTGTTTCAAGTCCTGAAGATTTTAATTCGAAAGTAATTACCAAAGTAGAGAACGGTGTACTGCATATTTACTCCGAACATTTTCTGCTGAACAGAACACTTAGGGTATCTGTTTCGTCAGATTCGTTGAAAAATGTAATTGCAAAAGGCGCATGTAAAATAAATACAGACAATCAACTGGTTAACAAAGATTTTTCGCTTGAGTTATTAGGTGCCAGCGAGGCCGATTTGAATGTAAATATAGCAGGTACACTAAATCTGGAAACCAAAGGTGCATCGAAAGTTGATTTAAAAGGTACGTGTCAGACACTGAAAGTAAACGGAGTAGGTGCCAGCGAAATTGAAGCTACCGAATTGATAGCCAAGAATGCTGATATTCGTGTCACCGGAGCTACTCATGCCAATGTATACGCCACCGAAAGTCTTAATGCTGAAGCCAAAGGAGCGAGCGACATTGATTGCAAGGGTCATCCTAAAAAAGTAAAGAAAACCGATAACGTTAGTTCAAGTATAAACGTAGAATAATCGAACTTAAATTTTATGAATCCTGCTATGTACTTGCGTAGCAGGATTTTTTTATGAATAGATTGTCTATTTCAAAAGATTATGTATTTTTGTCGGAATAATTTATAAAATTCCCAAATCATTAATAATTTTCTATGAAAAAAAGTTTATTCACATTACTTGCTTCTATTCTGTTGATTATTAGTTTTACAGGATGTAGTGATAAAGATGTTTTTTCATTTGTCAATAAAACAGTAGTAGTTGACAAACCGGGAGATTTAGCTAATGCACTTGCATTAACCAATTTGAGTGGAATCAATACCTTGAAAATTAGTGGCAAAATGGATAGTCGTGATTTCAAAACCATTCGCGATCACATGTCAGAGTTAAAGGAGCTTGATTTGTCGAATGTAACAATTGTGGCTTATAAAGGCTATGAAGGTACCGGGGGAATTGAAATATACGATTATCAGGCAAATTATATTCCTAATTATGCATTTTACAACCCAAAAACAGGTTCAAGTATAACTTCGCTAAATAAAATTACATTTCCACAAAACCTCAAAGTCATTGGTTCATCAGCTTTTGTCGGTTGTACAGGTTTAACTTCTTTGAACTTTCCTGCTGAACTGAAAAACATAGGCGACAGATGCTTTGCACGTTGTAGCGGATTAACTAACAAAGTGATTATTCCAGCTAAAGTTGATACCATCGGTTATTCTGCTTTTGCCTTTTGCTCCGCACTTACATCAATTCAACTGTCTGATTCACTCCTTTATATCGGTGAAACTGCTTTTATTGGTTGTAGTTCGCTTTCTGGGACTATAACCCTGCCATCTAAACTTACAAGTATAAACGATGCAACTTTTCAGTCATGCAGTAGTTTGACACAAATAGATATACCTGCATCGCTACAAAGTATTGGTGTGAATGCTTTTCAGGATTGCAATTGTACACTCAATGTAGCTCCCGAAAATCAGAACTTCATGACTTCCAACGGAGTTCTTTATGATTATTCCCAAACGACAATAAAATATTGTACCCCAAATAAAACAGGAACTTTTGAAATTCCAGGTTCGGTTATGTTGATAGATTATGCAGCTTTTTCGAATTGCAAAAACCTGACTTCTATAATCATTCCTCCTTCAATAACACAAATTCAAATTAGTGACTATGCGTTTTCCAATTGCAGTGGCTTATCCGGAACTTTCACCATTCCAAATTCGGTTGTTTCTCTTGGATATTTTGCTTTCCAGGGTTGCACGGGCATCACTAACTTTGATGTGGCTGCCGATAATCCTGCTTTATCAAGCATTGATGGGGTTTTATTTGATGCCGGTAAAACTACACTGAAACAATTTCCCCCAGCTAAGAATGGTGCTTTTATCATTCCTGAAACTGTTGGCACCATCGATTCGGGAGCTTTCATTGATTGCGCCGGATTGTCTTCGGTAAACATTCCTGCTTCGGTTACCAGCATTGGCGACCGCGCTTTTATGAATTGTACAGGATTGTCTTCAGTAAATATTCCTGCTTCGGTAACTGACATTTATGACCATGCTTTTACGAATTGTACCGGGTTGACTTCTATTTACGAGCACTCGACCACACCCATTCAATTTACGGTTGAAAACAGAACTACTTCCTGGTCGGTATTCTTTAACGTAAACAAAACAAACTGTACATTATTCGTTCCTAACGGTTCTAAAAGTGCTTATCAGAATGCTAATCAGTGGAAGGATTTCAAAAATATCACTGAAATGTAAATTTTCAAAAATCATCATTTTTAAAAGCTGTTTCAATTAAATGAAGCAGCTTTTTTTATGATTATTAGGCTTATCGAACAAAACTTCAAACAATTTGTTTGTAATCTCAAAACATCTAAAACAATTTTTTTATGAAACTTAATATTGCAACAGTATTTCTATCGCTTTTTTTCGTTTTTAATTCCAACGGACAGGAAAAAAACACAGCTGTAACAAAAAACCTTTATGATTTTAAAGCGAAATCAATCGACGGCAAACAAATCAACATGAGTCAGTATAAAGGCAAAGTAGTGCTGATAGTAAACACCGCAAGCAAATGTGGATTTACACCTCAATACGAAGGACTTGAAGCACTTTACAAAAAGTATGAGTCGAAAGGGCTTGTAATTCTAGGTTTTCCATGCAACCAGTTTATGAGCCAGGAGCCAGGCAATGAAGCTGAAATTGCCAAATTTTGCTCAAACAAATACAATGTAACATTTCAAATGTTTTCCAAAATTGATGTAAATGGTGACAATACTCATCCACTTTACAAATACTTGAAAACAGTTCTTGGCGGCACTATGGGGGATGACATTAAATGGAATTTCACTAAATTTCTGCTCGACCGCAACGGAAAACCAGTGAAACGCTTTGCACCAACCGTGAAACCGGTGGAAATTACGGAGGATATTGAAAAACTATTAGCTGAAAAATAATTAAACTACAAACCACTTATGGCTCGTACAAGCACTTATCTAAACTTTCCACGCAATACAGAGGAAGTTTTCAATTACTACAAAACAGTTTTCGGAACTGAATTTTCGGGTGAAGGAGTAGCCCGAATGGGTGATTTTCCAAATCCACAGTTGGCCGAAGAAGACAAAAACCTGATTATGCACATTGAACTTCCTATTACCGGCGGTCATGTGCTGATGGGTACTGATGCTCCGGAATCAATGGGATTCACCGTAACTATGGGCAACAACATTCAAATCATGTTGGAGCCTGACACCCGCAAAGAAACCAGGCAACTTTTTGAAGCATTAGCTTCAGGTGGGCAAGTAACACAGGAACTTCAGGATATGTTTTGGGGTGCATATTATGGCAGTTGTACCGACAAATTTGGTATTCAATGGATGTTTAACTGCATAGCTAAGTAAATGGAAAAAATAACTGTTCACACAAGTATCAACGCCTCGTTGGAAGAGGTATGGAGGCGTTTTACCTCACCAACCGATGTTGAGCAATGGAATGCTGCTTCGGACGACTGGCATACAACAAAAGCTGAAAATAATCTTACTGTTGGAGGTAAATTCAGTTACCGCATGGAAGCCAAAGATGGCAGTTTTGGATTTGACTTTTGGGGAATTTATGACACTGTTATTGAATATAAACAGCTTGATTATACGCTCGGTGATGGTCGTAAGGTTAGTGTTGGTTTCGAATTTTTAGGAATTGG
>CAZTDH010000150.1:0-5265 GCA_964612615.1 uncultured Paludibacter sp.
TATTGTAGAACCCGACCGCCCGACTATTCTGTCGGAATTGGTACCTATGGTGCTTCGGTTGAAGATTTATACCGCTTTGCTTGATTCCAATGCTTCGGAACATGCCGCACGAACAATAGCTATGCAAATGGCAACCGACAATGCTTCAGATTTGCTACAGGAACTTTCGCTGCAATACAACAAATCGCGCCAGCAAGCCATTACCAACGAATTGCTCGATATTGTGGGTGGTTCATTCGGACAAAATTAAGGAAATCATATTTTTATATTCAGGAAAAGCTGCAGATTTGCAGCTTTTTTTGTGTACATATATATCTGTAAATCAGTTTATTGTATATTTTGCTACATGATGTTTAATTATAAAATCAAAAATCATTGTCATAGTATATCTTACGCTTTAATATTTATTTCTTCAAGGCAACTTAATTTAATGTTTTATGCCCTATTTCTCCTTTTTTTCTCTTCTTTTAATAAAAACATCATATTAAATAATGTTTATTACCATTCTTTATGAGTTAATAAATGTAAACATATTTTATCTGATTTTTGACATTATTTTGTTTTTAATTCGTTTTTATCTTTTTCAATCTCAAAATTCTATCCGTATTTGTAATAGTTTTTACAATGAGCATTAGTAGCTCTTCTTATTTTTAAGACAAATAAATATTGAATTCTTTTCTTTATCCCCAAAATGCTGAAATAAGCTGTTTTTCCTTTCTTTTTGATGTTGGTTTTCTAAAATATACCGGAATATATTTTGAAAGTAGTTATTGCTACAACACACCCCTGAAGTACTACAAAGCACTGTATATCAACGTAATAATAAACATAGCATATCTTTGCCATGTACCAATCAGGTAAACAAATCCTATTAATTCACTTTTAAATTTTACGATTATGAAAACAACTAACTTCAAATCAGTTCTTGTAACTTTAGCAGTATTATTAATGTCGTTACAAGGTTTTTCAATTACTTATACAGGTATTCGTATAGATGTTTCAGGAGCTACCAGCTCAGATCAAATGTGGGTATTTGCAGTTCCGGGTACTACCCGTGGATTCGACAACGGTTGGGATGGTTATAAAATGACCGGAACAGTGGCAACACAAATGTATGCAGTGGAAGCTGTTGGTAATTTTCAGGTAGATGCAGTACCTGATATGAACAATACTTATATTGCATTTCAGGCCGGTTCGGATACACAATATAAACTGACATTTACCAATCAGGCTTTATCGCCAACTTATACAGCTCTGTATCTTGTTGACTCTGTAGCCAACCAAACAGTGAATGTGTTTACCACCGGATCTACTTATACTTTTACAGCCACCAATGCTACTCCGGTAAAACGCTTTAAACTGATAGCTTCAACAGTTATACCTGCAACTGTAACTGCTTCTGTAAGTTCGTTAATAGATTTTACTTATGTACAGGCTGCAGGCCCATCAACTGTACAAACACTAACTGTATCGGGAGCTAATCTGACCGGTAATTTAGTAGTAACTCCACCGGCAGATTATGAAATATCGCTCACCTCGAACACAGGCTTTACAACTTCAGCTATCTCATTAGCTCCTACAAGTGGTGCAGTTGCTTCTACCAACGTTTATGTTCGTCTGAAATCAGGATTAACAGCAGGTTCTTATTCCGAAAATATTGCTCTTACGGCACCTAATGTTACAGCTATAAACGTGGCACTAACCGGAAATGTAACTGTTCCTCCTCCAGTTGTAGTTTTACATAAAATCACCATTACCAATTCTGCTAAAACAGTTACGGTAAAGAATACCGATTCTTCAAAAGGAACATTGACTATTTACCTGGCTTCTACAGGCAAATTGCAAAAAACATACAACTTCAATGCAAACAGCACAACCTCATTCAGTACAGGACTGAAAGCCGGAACATATGTTGCCAAGGGAGTTACTTCAACTGATAATGTTTCAACAACTATAATTATTCAATAATTTAGAATAAACAAAAGAAATAGATTAGATTTGATAGGGTCAGATAGGTGTTAGTTTTCTAAATGAGAGAAAGTGCAGTGACGTAATTCACTGCACTTTTTTTTGATGACCGGATTCTCTGAATTCCGTATGTAAACAACGTATTTGAACAAAACCCGAAAACGAAATGTTTTTTATAAGTAACCTGCCTGATACGGAAATCAATGCCCTAGCCGTTTTTGTGTGATTAACCTAACTAAAGCCTTAAAATAGTAACAGTTTGTTGCATAATTTGAATCAAATTTTTATCTTTGTCATCTGTCTTGGTATTAAAATTCTCTTTTTATGTAATTTCATAGAATTGTAATACTACTTATTCTGCCATTAAACCGGTTCGGTTTATCTTTGTGCAAAAATCAACAAAAACAATAACTTATTATATAACTCATTAAAAAATAACAACATGACAAAAACTACTTTTTTAAAATCGATTCTTTTAGCCATTGTGATAATGGTGGGAAGCGTAAGTGCGTGGGGACAAACATATTATTCAATGGCCTCAGCAGATTATACACAAGCTTTTACCGGTTGGTCAGGCTATGCAACTAACTGGAATGGATTAGCTGTATTAGCAACAGGAACAATCCCTGTAGCAACTAAAACAACAGTAGCAACCAATGGTACTTTAGCTGTTGTAGCTAGTGGTGGAGCAATTGGTTATGACTTAGCTACATCAACAAAACTGGTTTTTCTTTCAACCGGTGCTACTGATAATTCTAGTGCCGTGGCATGTGATTTAAATTTAAACTTTACAGGACGTAATGCCGGAACTATTTCATTTGATGTTGCAGCAATTGCTAACAGTACTGGAAATAGAGTTGCAACTTTGAAACTTTTTTATTCAACAGATGGGACAGCTTGGACAGAGATTACAGGAACTAATCTTCCTTATACAGCCACAAATAATGTAGCAAGTTCAGCTTCTGTTTCAATTTCATTACCTACTGCCTTAAATAATCAGGCTACAGTAAAACTTCGCTTTTATGAGTATAATGGTGGAACCGTGGTAGGAACTCCTTCAGGTAGCCGTCCAAAAATTAGTTTAGATAATGTGACTGTTACTTCTACCTCAGCAGCTTCATCTCCGTCGTTAACATTAAGTGTTCCTTCTTTAACTAGTTTTACTTATAATTATGGTAGTGGACCGTCTGCTGAAAAAACATTTACAGTGAGCGGAAGTAATCTTACAAATGATATTAGTATTGCAGGGTCGACTAATTATGAGATTTCAACGGGCACAGGTGCTTCATTTGTAGCTACAAGTCCGATTACGTTGACAAACTCAGGTGGAACAGTGGCAACTACTACTATTTATGCCCGTTTGAAAGCAGGTTTAGCTGTAAATAACTATAATTCTGAGAATATTGTTATTACTTCCACCGGAGCAACCACTCAGAATGTGGCATGTAGTGGTAACGTAGCTTGTTTGTCTTCGGGTATTGCATTTGCTTCTCCAACAATTAATAAAATTATTGGAGATGCTACTTTTACATTAACTCCAGCAACATCAAGTACAGGAACTATATCCTATTCCAGTTCTGTTCCTGCGGTGGCCAGTGTTGATGCCGCATCGGGCTTAGTTTCAGTTTTAACTGTCGGAACTACAGTAATTACAGCTTCTCAGCTTGCCGACGCAACACATTGTGCTAATACGGCAACATACACATTAAATGTTTATCCTAATACACCAACTATTACTGTTGCAGAAGCATCTGTTGCTGCATTTACAGCCAATGTGGGAGCTACAAGTACCAAGACTATAAATGTAAGTGGAATGAATTTATCTGAAAATATAAGTTTGGCTCTGACAGGAACAAATGCTGACCAGTTTTCGTTGTCAAAATACTCGGTTACTCAAACAGGTGGAACTGCTTCAAACACTGTCATTACAATTACTTATACTCCAACTACGACCGGAACACATACAGCAACACTGACTTTATATAGTTTAGGTGCAACTGATGTTACACGAAGTTTAAGTGCAAGTGCGGGGTTGGCAACTCCTGTAGCCAATCAACCAAGTTCTCAGAACAACAGTAGTTTTACTGCAAACTGGGATATTGTGCCGGGTGCAACAGATTATTTATTAAGTGTTTATACAAAATCAGGGGGAGGATCAGCAGCTACGGACTTATTTATTTCGGAGTATGTTGAAGGAACAAGCAACAATAAAGCATTAGAGATATTTAACGGAACAGGAGTGCCAGTTGATTTAAGTGCTTATACATTGAAAAAACAAACAAATGGTGCTGGTGCTTATTTAAATGATCTTGTTTTATCCGGAACTTTAGCCAATAACGATGTTTATGTAATAGCCAATTCTTCTTCCAATGCTAGTATTCTTGCAGTTACTGATTTGCAAAATGCAACAGTTACTTTATTCAATGGTAACGATGCAGTAGCATTATTTAAAAATGGAACTCAAATAGATGAAGTAGGAGTTTTTAATCAGGTAGCTAACTGGGGTCTTGACCAAACGTTAATTCGTAAGAGTTCAATAACATCACCAAAAGCGACTTATGATGTTGCTGATTGGGATGTGCAAGCTACAGATTATATCACAAATCTTGGCTCTCATACAATGACTGGCTCAAATAATGTTCAAGTTTCTGGTTCTCCATTTACTGTTACTGGTACAAATAGTTATGCTTTATCAGGACTGCAAGGTGGAACAACATATTATTATACTGTTGTAGCTAAAAATGCAACTGTAACTACTGTTGCTTCAAACGAAGTAGCTGCATCGACTCTTGCAACTAGTCTTTCTTCGACGTTGAATTCTCTTTCAGTTTCTGCTTCCGATGGCGTTATACGCTTTACCGCCGAATCCGGTCGGGTAATAGAATTGTATAATGCAGTAGGACAGAAACTGCTTATCAAACAAACAGTTGACGGCCTTAACAGCATACCTGTATCTGCAAAAGGATTGGTTGTGCTAAAAATGGGTAATCAGATAACTAAAGTGGTGTTGTAAATACAGGCTTTACTGTAGGTCAGCACTAACAATATTCTCCCTCAAATTTCGTAGATTTTCGCAAATTATTTTTGATTTGCCCTGATTTTCGAAATTTGAGGGAGATTTTGTTTGATATATGGGTTTAATTTTACATTTAGGGATGTTCACGATGTGAAACATCCCATGTACGAGCTGAAAACCTTTGATTGTTTATAGGATATGTATAATTTATTAGAGTTTATATAAGTTAACCCGTAGTGCATTTAGACTACAAGTGATTTTAAATTGTTGATATTTCTGTT
>CAZTDH010000151.1:0-5224 GCA_964612615.1 uncultured Paludibacter sp.
AAAAAGACCAAACTGAAAGAGTTGCTATAAATAATTTTGCACTTCGTACCGGTTTTTATGCCCAGATTAATTATGAAAAGCAACTTAGCAAAGATCACTTTATAAATATATTGCTCCTTGGATATGCGGATTCTTATAAAACAATGAATTCAAGACAAACCGATGTGGAAAGTCATGTGGCTTTGGATTTTGATTATAATTTTAAAAATAAATTATACGCAAATATCACAACCACTTACTCAAGTTCAAAATATCTGGCTCCCGGTCATCGTGGAGCAATATCTCCAACAGGAGCAATTTCTTATATTCTTTCTGAGGAAAGTTTCTTAAAAAACAATCCAATTGTTAGTTATTTAAAATTAAGAGCAATTGCCGGGATATTAAATTCAGACATTGATTTTTCAAAGTATTTCATGTCTCAGGATTTATATGACAATTTAAATTCAGGAGGTTTTGCCTGGGCTGATGGTACATATTCTGGGAAATATACTGTCCAGCAAAACGGACAAAATTTGAATCTTGGTTTCGAAAAAAGAAAAGATATTTCAGTTGGACTGGAGTCTCAGTTTTTGAATTCTATCTGGTTTGAGGCAAGTTATTTCAGAACAGATATGGCTGATATAGTTATGCAGCCAAGTTCAATTTACCCTTCGTATTTTAACACTTCTACTGCTACAGTTCAAAACTCATTTGTGCCGTATCAAAATTTTGGCGAAAATCTGTATGAAGGAGTTGAAGTGGGATTAAATTATAAGAAAAATGTGGGTGATTTCAGATTTGATGTGGGTGCAAATTTTCTCTACACTGTTTCTCGTATTTTGAAATTAGATCAGGTTCCACAGCTATACCCTTGGATGTCGTCAATTGGACAATCAACGGGCAGAATTGTAGGATTAGTTGCGAATGGATTTTATCAATCAACTGATTTTAATACTAATGGAACATTGGCTGATGGAAAGGCTATACCACAATATGGTAAAGTTTTCCCGGGAAACATTAAGTATATCGATTTAAATGAAGATGGTATAATTGACTCAAAAGATAAGAAAATGATTGGCAATAATTCTTTCCCTTATACAGTTGGATTAAATTGTATGATTGGTTACAAAGGATTTAGTTTGTTTGTATTAGGCATTATGCAATCTGGAGCACAAGCAATAAAAAATGGTTATTATTGGGTAAATGGTCAGGATAAATACAATACAACTGTTTTAGGGCGTTGGACTCCTGAAAATTCTTCAAGTGCTACTTTCCCAAGATTAACTACAACATCAGGTGCTAATGATTTTCAAAATTCAACTTTCTGGCTTTATGATAAATCATACTTTGACATCAGAAGAGTTCAATTAACCTATGAAATTCCGGCAAAAGTATTTGGGAAAATTGGATTTAATAGAATCAGTATAAATGCAACTGCTGAGAACTTATTTAAATTTGCGCCGAATAAAGATATACTCCAGCTTAATGTTGGTGGAAATCCACAATTTCAAATTTTCACCATGGGATTAAGAATGTCATTATGATTAATTAAAAAATAAATTTTATGAAAAAAATAATTCAATACTCAATATTTGCATTACTTGTTGTCAACTTTTATTCGTGTTCTGATTTTCTTGCTCCTTCGAATGAAAACTTAATTACTGCCGATTATGTCCTTAAAGATCCCGCAAGTGCTGAAGGTCTCATGTTAAATGGATATTCAGCTCTGGTAAATGCTTATATTTTCTCTGATGCTGCAACGGATGATGCTGTCAGTAACCAATTGACGAATGGTTTTAGACGGATGGCTTCGGGGGAACTTTCGCCAATGTTTAATCCGATTACCCGTTGGGATAAATACCAGGGAATATTTTATGTAAATAGATTCCTTACCGTTGTCGATAGCATTAAATGGATGGATATTTCTGATTTGAGCTATCTGTATAGCAGGCGTTTGCATGGCGAAGCGTTGGCACTCAGAGCATTACTTCATTTCTATATTTTAGAAGCAAATGCGGGAAAAGATGCTTCTGGAAATCTATTGGGAATACCGTATTATACAAAATTTATTCCTGCAGATGGTAATCTTAATATTCCCCGATTGACTTTTACAGCCACCATTGATTCAATTATGACTGATTTAAACAACGCATTTAATTATTTGCCTTATGTGTATCTTGCTCCAGGCGATTCTGCCAATATTCCAACAAAGGATTTGATTTACAATAAAAAATATTATTTAACTGCAAATAGTATCAATTACGATCAACGATTGAATGGGAAAATAGTACAGGCACTTCAGTCGCGGGTAAAACTATTTGCAGCAAGTAAATCCTATCTTAATGATGTAAATGCATATAAAGAAGCTGCCAATTATGCTTCAAATGTTTTGTTGGCTATATCGTATGTTTTGCCAAGTGCAGGTGTTGAATTCTACAATTCCGATGCAAGTGCAACTAATTCTGAATTTTTATGGAGAGCTTCTGTTTCCTCAAATTCAACACAGGAAGCAAATAATTTTCCGCCCTCACTAAATGGTAAAGGTTATATTAATCCAGCACAAAACCTTGTTGATGCATTCTATATGAAAGATGGTTATCCAATCGGACAATCTCCAACTTATACCTATGATCCACAAGATCCATACACAAACCGTGATTCACGATTAGCTAAATATGTGATTTACAATGGAAGTTTTTATAATGGTAAGTATATCTATACAAATACGAGCGATCCATTGGATGGAATAAATGCTGTACCTTCACAATCGACTCGTACAGGCTATTATCTTAAAAAATTATTACGCCCGGATGTAGTAATTCCTTTTTCAGGCACTGCAACAGTTCAAAAACATTATACTGCATTTTTCCGCTACACTGAATTGTTTTTAATTCTTGCTGAAGCTGAAAATGAAATAGGTGGACCGGATTATAGGGAAGGCACTATTACAAAGTCAGCCAGAGATATTTTACGTTCTATTCGGAAAAGAGCAATGTCGTTAACAACAGATAAATATTTAGATAATATTAATAATCAAGATGATATGCGTACTTTAATTCAAAACGAACGTCGGCTTGAGCTATGTTTTGAGGGATTCCGTATTTGGGATTTAAGACGTTGGGGATTACCATTAACCGAAACAGCTACAGGTTATTCATGCACCCCTGCGCTTGTTAATGGAATTACTACAAATGTTTACACTAAAATTGATGTTGAACCAAGAATGTATACCGGCGACAAATATAGGTATATGCCATGGATGTATAACGAATTACAGAAATATCCAAGTTTAGTTCAAAATGCAGGTTGGTAAAAAGTTTGATTATAAGAAATTAAATATATTATAAAAGTTATGAGAAATATTAAATTGTTATTACTGTTTTTGATAGTTGTTTTCGGTATCATGTCGTGTCAGAATGATCCAATTACATTTTCAGATTATGGAAAAACTTCCTGCTATTTTCCTTACCAAACCCCAGCAAGAACATTGATTCTTGGGAAATATGATGTTGGTTTCAATACTAACGACAATAATCATATTTTTGAAATTGGAGCTTTAATGACTGGTGTACAGGCAAATACGAAAGCTAGAAAAGTTTACTTTGCAGTGGATACAACTTTATTATCAGGCGTTAAGAATGTTCTGGCATTGCCTGCTGCTTATTATACAATTCAGACAGCAAGTCCGGCTATTATCCCTGTAGGAGATACAAAGGCTATCATTTCAATTCAATTGAATGATGCATTCTTTGATGATCCAAAATCAATTGCACCTACTCAGAATACAAATTATGTTGTTCCGGTGAGAATTACAAGTGTCGAAGGTCTTGATACAATTCTGGTTGGAACACCTGCTGTAGGTATTACTTCCCCAAAAAGAGGTATTGCTGCTAATTGGAGCATATTACCAAAGGATTATACGTTATTTGGTATTAAATATATTAATAAATACCATGGTAATTATCTCAGACGTGGAGTTGATAGTTTGAGTACGATGGTTAATGGTGTTTACACATTTAATTCAAAAGTAACTTATCATCAGCCATATGTTGAACGTGATGAGGTTACAATGTTAACAACCTCAGCGAAGGATTCTGTTACGCTTTCAAACATAATTAGACGTACAACGGGTAATGCCGGAACACTTTCCATGACAGTGGGTTTTGATGGTTTAGGAAATTGTAAAGTAGTTAATAAAATTACAAAGCTTCCGATTGGTATCGGTACATTCAAAGATAATGGTGATATTTGGGGCGGAACTCCAAAAGATGTTATTTATCTGAATTATTCATACATTGACGCTGTTAACAATCAAAAACATGTTGTAAGAGACACAATGGTTATTCGTGACCGGGCTATTGTATTTGAAACATTCACTATCGTTAATTAATAATATACTCCCATAACAAGTTGTTTAAGAAATCTTGGGTCGCAATATAAAAAAGAGTAAATTCTAATGCTTTATGACTTTCTTTAATGGAAAATTAAATAATGAAAAATAAAACTTTACTTCCTATATTGCTTGCCTCTCCTTTCTTGCAACAAGCTGCAGTAGCGCAACCTAAGCCGAATATTATTTTTGTTTTGGTGGATGACTTGCGTTGGGATGCAATGGGCTTTTTCGGTAAATATCCATATCTTCAAACTCCTAACATTGATAAATTGCGAAATGAAGGAGTTCATTTTGCTAATGCGTATTGTACTCATTCATTGAGTGCTCCTTCCAGAGCAAGTATTTTAACCGGTATGTATCCTCAATCAAATGGTGTTATCACAAATCAGGAAGGGCGGGAATTTAATCCGGATGTAACACCTTCTTTTCCAAAAATTCTACAGGACAACGGATATATGACAGCTTTTATAGGCAAATGGCATATGAATGATAGCAGAAGTCCACGTGTTGGGTTCAACTATTGGTGTGCATTTTCAGGGCAAGGAAATTACAATAGTAATATACTAAATATTAATGGAAAAGACACAACTGATAATGGTTATATAACTGACGAACTGAATAATTTTGCCCTAAAATTTATTACAAACAATGTAAATACCGGAAAGCCATTTTGTCTATACTTGTCACATAAGGCTGTACATGAGCCATTTACACCTGCTGTTCGTGACCAGAGTTTATATGCTAGTGATCAAGTACCTGAACCTGCAAGTTGGGTTGATGACTTAACCTCTAAGCCAGCATGGCAGCGATTGTATTTGACGAAATCCATAAATGCTCAGCGTTTGAGGGATA
>CAZTDH010000152.1:0-5207 GCA_964612615.1 uncultured Paludibacter sp.
GTTTGAAGAAGTCTTTTATCTTCATCGTAGCAGTGAGCAATAAATTTTTGAGAAGCAGAGTACTTTTTCAACAATTCATCAAAAGTACAAAGTGGATTTAATGTTGGGAAATAAGCTTTGACAGATTGTTTAGCCGCTGAAATTATGATTTTCTCCAACCGCTCCTCTTTTATAATTTTGCGTTCGGAAAAACGGCAAATAACCGGCGTTATTTCATCAATTCCAATCTCGGTAGCTTTTTCGATAAACCATTCCAACCGCTCAATATTTTTGGTAGGTGCTATGGCAATGTGCAACTTGTAATCACGTTTCCCATATTCATTTTGTGATTCAACAATCTCAAAACCACAATGTTTCGGGTGTGGATTTGTGATTCTCGCTTTATAAAACCCACCGACTCCATCCACAACAACTATCTCGTCTCCAACCTGCAAGCGCAATACTTTGACAGCATGTTGCGATTCTTCCTCGGGAAGAACATGACCGGAAGCTAGATTTGGAACGTAGAAAAGTGCCATATTAGATTTACGATTCAATGTCGTTAAGTTAGTACTATCTTATAAATTATTGTAATTCATGGAGTAAGGTTTCTTTGTTCGATACTGATTTGAACTACTGTCTATACTTTTGTAAAATCTGTCCAAATTCCGTTGAATTGAACTACACGATGAGATAATCAGAAAACAATCAATGTGTCGAACTGCAAAAATTCCAAAGAACTATTTTTCAAGTATGTAAATCAATTCCTTACCTTAACAACATTGAATCGTAATTATAAAATCGAAAATTATACTAGTATTGAATCAATCACTTCGGAAATACGTCCGAAAATCTCTTCAATTGTACCCATACCATTAATAGGCGTGTAACTACTTCTACTTTTGTAAAAATCATTCACCGGTTCGGTGAGTTTATGATAAACATCCAGACGTTTTTTAATGGTTTCAATATTATCATCGCTTCGACCCGAAGTTTTTCCACGAATCAACAACCTGTCAATCAACTCATTTTCAGTCACCCTTAAATCAACTAAAACCGAGATTTCTTTATCCAGATTTTTCAGCATCACTTCAAGTGCTTCGGCCTGAGCAACCGTACGTGGAAATCCATCCAAAATAATACCATTGCTTTCATCATGCTGATTTTCAACGTGCTTTGATAAAATATCAATAATCATTGCATCAGGAACTAATTCGCCTTTGGAAATATAACTATCGGCAATAATTCCCAGTTCACTTTTTTCAGCAATTTCTTTTCGGAGTAAATCACCTGTGGATAAATGGGTTAATGAGTATTTCTTTACAATCAAATCGCTCTGTGTTCCTTTTCCACAGCCGGGCGCACCACAAATTATAATGTTCAGCATATTTATATTTTCTTATTTTTATTCTGAAACAACTGTGTAAATATCTTTCAAATTGCGACCATATCCGTCGTAATCAAGCCCATAACCAACAATAAAATCGTTTGGAATTTTCATGGCGATATAATCTACCGTAATGTCACGTTGCAGAGCATCGGGTTTTTGCAGAAAAGTAGCTACACGGATTTCATTGGCACCCTTGGCTTTAAGAGAGCCCAAAATACGTTCCATGGTAATGCCTGTGTCCACAATATCTTCAACCACCACCACATTGCGACCTACCACGCTTTCATTCAGTCCGATAATTTCTTTCACGGTCCCGGTAGTATAAAGTCCTTCGTACGACGAGAGTTTGATAAACGTGATTTCACTTGGAATAGTCACCGTTTTCATCAAATCACCGGCAAACATGAAGGCACCATTAAGTACACAGATAAAAAGCGGGTCCTTGTCGGCCATGTCGCGGTTAATGGCTTCACCTACTTCGCGAACTGCCTGTTGAATTTCTGTTTCGGGAATAGATAAGGAGAATTTTTTGTCTTTAATCTGAATGATGCTCATGTCCGGGATTGTTCTGTTTATAAATAAAAAATATTCAGGCAATATAAATAAGAATACAAAAGTACAAAAAAACATTCGTCTGTGAAAAAAAAATGCTCGTTTCTGGCCAGACCTTATACAAGTTTTAAGATAAGATTTCAGGCTTTTCTGAAACAAAATGCGTTTCTTTGTAACGGTTTGGAATGAATATATAAAATTCAAATCCACAAAAGATAACATGCAAATTAGCAACAAAATAGCAAGTTCGTCAACCATAGATTTTTATTCGGTCAATACCGCAACCGTGCTGGAATTGCCATTGGTAGATGGTGGGATTGCAGCTGGATTTCCCAGCCCGGCTCAGGATTATATTGACCTGAAAATTGATTTGAATAAGGAGTTGATTGCCAATCCTTCGAGTACGTTTTACGGTCGGGTAAAAGGTGCTTCGATGCAAGATGCCGGCATTGTGGATGGTGATATTTTGGTGATTGATAAGTCGATTGAACCTCAGGATGGTGACACGGCTGTTTGCTTTATCGATGGTGAATTCACATTGAAATACATAAAAATTAAAGCCGATGCCGTTTATCTTATCCCTGCCAATCCTAACTTTCAACCTATAAAAGTGACCGAAGATAATAATTTTTGTATTTGGGGCGTGGTAACTTTCTCAATTAAAAGCCACAAAAGAAAGGCTTGATTTTTTATATCATCAAAAGATAATTATTTACAGATAACTGCTCACTGAAAAATGTACGGCTTACTCGATTGCAATAACTTTTACGCGTCCTGTGAGCGGGTTTTTAATCCGTCGCTCAATGGCAGACCTGTCGTGGTGCTTTCCAACAACGACGGTTGTGTGATTGCGCGATCATCGGAAGCAAAAGCGTTGGGAATTCCAATGGGCGAACCGGCCTACAAACTCAAAGAACTGATTGAAGCCAATAAGGTTGCCGTTTTTTCGTCTAACTATGTGTTGTATGGTGATATGTCGCACCGTGTAATGACCACTCTTCGCCAGTTTGTCCCTGAAATTGAGATTTACTCCATCGACGAAGCTTTTCTGTTGTTCGATGGTTTTGAAAATATCAATCTTAAAGCGTTGGGTGAAAAGATTGTCCGAACCACCACCCGCAATACCGGAATTCCAGTCAGTTTGGGTATTGCCCCAACCAAAACGCTCGCCAAAGTAGCCAGTAAGTTTGCCAAAAAATACAAAAATTACAAGGGCGTTTGTGTGATTGACACCGACGAAAAACGCGAGAAAGCCCTGAAATTGTTTAAGATTGGTGACGTTTGGGGTATTGGTCGGCAGTATTCAAAGAAACTACAGTATTACGGTGTAAATACCGCATGGGATTTTACTCAACGAAGCAAAAGTTGGGTTCGTCACACCATGGGCGTAACAGGCGAACGAACCTGGTTGGAGTTGCGCGGTACAGCTTGTATTGAAATGGATCGGTCTGTTACTAAAAAATCAATCTGCACATCGCGCAGTTTTGGCGAACGACTGACGGAACTTGCACCCATTTCGGAGGCAGTGGCTAATTTTGCGGCTTCGTGTGCCGAGAAATTGCGCAAGCAACATTCGCTGGCTTCGGTGGTTATGGTGTTTATTCACACCAATCCGTTTTCCACCAATGAACCCAAGTACGCTAATCAAACCGTATTACCACTACCTATTCCTACAAGCGATACCACCGAATTAATCCGGTTTGCTCTTGCTGCGTTGAAATCAATTTATAAAGACGGCTATCGTTACAAAAAGGCAGGTGTAATTATCACCGAAATTGTACCCGAGCGACCGTTTCAGGGCGATTTGTTTGATGTACGCAACCGCGATAAATTCAATAAAATTATGGGCGTAATGGACAGTCTGAACGAATCGTATGGAAAACAGAAGGTGAAAATTGCCGCCCAAGGATTCGACCGAAAATGGAAACTGAAGAATGAAAAACTATCACCTTGCTACACCACCAAATTGTGTGATGTACTGGAAATTAAGGCTGAAAACTGAAATTTACAGAAGTTAGAATATCCACTCAATCAGGCTATTGTTCTGATTTGTTTTTGCTCAAAATTACATAAATTATTGGCAAAACACCCAACGTATTGAAAATTGCAATACAAATAAACCAAATTATTTCATTGTTTCTAGCGGCTTTCCATAAGGCGATAAATTTCCATACAAAATCCCATATCACACAAAACAAAATAAGTGGTAAAAGCCAGGATAGAGTTGTCAAGAGTTGTTGTAAACTTTCCATTTCAATTAAATTTGAAATTAATAATTGTGAATAATTCTGGATACAAACTTACATAAAAACCTTTGATTAGTATGCAGTTCATGACTCTATTGATTTAAAGCAACCTAAACCTGAGGATTTTTATATACCAAGCCATTCTTTTCTTATTTTTTTCCGCTAAGTATCGAAGAGTATTTTCCTTGCGGTTTCAACAAATCGAGTGCCACTTTTAACTCTTTATCTGTACGGAGAGAATACTGGATTTCTCCTTTTTGGAAATAATATCGCTTAATAATTTCGAGGCTGAGAAGCTCTGCAATATCGGATTTGTTTTCCTCCAGACTTTTTGATACTTCTGGCATTAATTTAGCTTTCAGAGCGGCAAATTCGTCTTTGGCACGTGCATCCAATCCTTCGTACTGAGCCATTTCAAGCAATTCCTTGTAGTATTTTTCGGTTTGGGTGGTGTAGGTAAATTTCTTTGCAATCAGGTAATCGGTAAACGCTTTATAATCTTCATCGGAAAGTTTAAAATCAACAGGTGGTGCTATTGCAGAGTGCTTCAACACATATTGCGTCACAAAATCGAAATACAGATTCTGTGCAAAAATATAGTATGCCACGTTCAGTTTGCGTTCGTCCTTGGTCAGTGTATCTGGAATAATGCCACCACCATCGCGCACCTTACGACCTGAGCGGGTTTTAAACTCTGAAGTCAGACTATCAGGTATATGTCCTACGCTTCCATCCTCGTTGCGGTGACTGTAATCAATGGCCTGAATGCAACGGCCGCTGGGAATATAATATTTGGCAGTAGTTACCTTCAGGTTTCCTCCAAAACCAATCGGACGGATATTCTGTACCAATCCCTTGCCGAAAGTCCGTTCGCCTACAATAACGCCTCTGTCCAAATCCTGAATTGAACCTGCTACAATTTCGGAAGCCGAAGCGGAAGAACGGTTAGCCAGAATAATCAGTTTCATTTGTGGAAAAATTGGTTCAGTCGGGGTTTTATAGGTTCGGTCGGCTTCTTTGTTTTTTCCTTTGGTAGTAAC
>CAZTDH010000153.1:0-5206 GCA_964612615.1 uncultured Paludibacter sp.
TTTGTAAACCAGGGTGTTTCAGACGATACAGGATATTGTTGTTTGTATGGTTTGTCATTTATAGCCGAATCCATAAAATCATCATCAATTTTTACAGACACATTAGCACCTGTAACTTTTCCGGATTCCATTTTGGCATCAATAAAAGTTTCAGAGTCAGGGTGCTTGATAGAAACGCTAAGCATTAACGCACCACGACGACCATCCTGAGCAACTTCTCTCGTTGAATTCGAGTAGCGTTCCATAAATGGCACTATACCTGTTGAGGTAAGGGCTGAATTTTTTACCGGTGAACCTTTAGGACGAATGTGAGATAAATCATGACCAACGCCACCACGACGTTTCATCAACTGCACCTGTTCTTCGTCTATCTTAATAATTGCACCATACGAATCCGAGTCACCGTCAAAACCGATTACAAAACAATTAGAAAGCGAAGCAACCTGAAAATCGTTACCAATTCCGGTCATTGGGCTTCCTTGTGGAACAATATATTTGAAATCACGAAACAACTCAAAAAGTTCATCTTCCGATAGCGGATTTGGGTATTTCTTTTCAATTCTGGCAATTTCTTTTGCCAGACGGCGATGCATATCGTCAGGAGTTAATTCATAAGTGTTACCAAATGAATCTTTGAGCGCATACTTAGTTGCCCATACTTTTGTAGCTAAATCATCGCCTTTGAAATATTCAAACGATGCTTCTTTGATTTCTTCTTGAGAAAATGTTTTGGTTTCCACGATAAAAATTTCTTTATTAGATTATAATGAGGGTTTTATAGATATAAATTGTTGTGTTGAAATCGGACTACAATGTTAGACAAATATTTTATTATATACAATATCAAACAAAAATATTTGTCATAATAAATAGAATGTTTTCCGAAATATTTTTCAACTATCAGATATTCAATAAAATAAAAATTTCATTTTGGGAAAATATTTTCCAAAATGAAATTTACCCTAAATAAGCAGTTACACAAAAAATGAATATTTATTTACCAATAATATCAGTAGAAATAGAGGTGTATTGTCAATTTGTAATTAGAAATTACTTAATTTGACCATTTTCTACATTAAAAATGCTGGCTTGTTGGTTAAGTTGGTGTAGAATTAAATCTAAATGCTCACGATTGGTATCGGTTATAAAGATTTGTCCAAAGGTTTCGCCAGAAACCAACTCAACAATTTTTTTGACACGTATTGAGTCCAGTTTATCGAAAATATCATCAAGTAAGAGGAGTGGTGATAAATTATGTGTACGTTTCAGGAAATCAAATTGAGCTAATTTTAGTGAAATGAGGTATGTTTTATTTTGCCCCTGTGAACCAACACGTTTAATAGGATAGCCATCCAGATTCATTTCAAGCTCATCTTTATGAATGCCCTGAGTAGAATATCCCAGTGCAAAGTCGCGTTCACGCGTCAGAATCATTCGTTCTTTTATGTCTCTATCTTCGTGTTGCGACTGATAGGTAAGACTAATTTGCTCATTACCACATGATATGTATGTATAGAAGTTTTGGAATATAGGTACGAATTCATCGATAAACTTACGACGTTGTTCATAAATATACGTGCCATAAACTGCCATTTGGTCTTCCCATAAATCCAAAACAGAATGATCTACAGGAACTTCAGACTTTAAGATGGCATTACGCTGCTTCAGTGCATTATTATATTGAAGCAGATTATTCAGATATGTTTTATTGTATTGCGAAATAACACCGTCGACAAATTTTCTGCGCTCATCACTTCCTTCTGAAATAAGCACAGAATCATCGGGCGAAACGAGCACCAACGGCAATAATCCAATATGGTCTGACAAGCGTTCGTATTCTTTCTTGTTTCGTTTAAACTGCTTTTTCTGGCGTAGTTTCATCCCGCAATAAATTTCTTCCGTATTCTCACCTAAGCTGTATTTACCTTGTAGCAGACAAAATTCAGCATCATGCATGATGTTTTGTGAATCTATTGAGTTAGAGTGACTCTTGCAAAAGGAAAGAAAATAAATTGCGTCAAGTATATTCGTTTTCCCCATACCATTGTTTCCGATAAAGCAATTTATTTTGGGTGAAAACGCCAAATCTGCTTCGCGGATATTTTTGTAATTGAGTATGGAAAGAGAATTTAAACGCATGGAATCGGATATAATTTTTCTTATGCAAAAGTACATATTATTTATAGAGCTACAATTCTTTTTATTTATACTAAAACGTTAAACAAAATAATTTCAGTAAAATATTAATGTGGGAAAAGTATAGATTAGCATTAAAAGACTAACTTTGTGAGAGTAAAAATAATAAGTGGAAATAATGCTTAACCGGCTCAATATTGTTTGTTTACTGACATATTTTTTGTTGATTTCGTGCAAACCCGTTAAAAAGGAAATTCATATTGCAAATCATTCAAATCATTCAAATCATTCAAATACAGTTATTACTGAAGATTCGATTAGCAGCGATACTGTTATTATTGACAGTCATTATACTTTTGAAGAAGCTATTGCCGGAACTAAAGCACCTAAAGAAATCATCAATCAGTTAGAACTAATTGATGTTCAGTACTATTCAACTGATAAAAAGTTGCATAACGGACAAATTCTAACGAACAAAGCATTAGCAAATGACTTAAAAGAAATTTTCAACTTCATTTTAGAATCAAAGTTTACGATTAAACATGCAATACCGGTAGTAAAATACCATTGGTTTGACGATTTGTCGATGCAGGATAATAATACTTACAGCTTTTGTTATCGTAATGAGGCCTTTTCTAAGCATGCTGCAGGTATGGCAATAGACGTGAATCCGTTTTTCAATCCGGTGAGGTGGAAAGAGATCTACGAATACCGCAGTGACAAACCCGAAGAAGCACATCGTGATACCACTGTGAATGGTACTTTTTACGCCTCACATCCTGTTGTTCAGGAGTTTAAAAATCGTGGATTTTTCTGGGGACATGATTTCAAAGCTAAATACGATGATCATCATTTCGAAAAGTAATTTTTATGTACTAATTTCTTCTAAATTACTTTCATATTGACATTTTATTTTGTAATTTTGCGACAATTTTTAAAAAATCATACTAATTAATTATATAATTTATATCACACTCAAAAATCATGGCAAAGTTAACAAGAGAAGATGCTCTTCTCTATCACTCTCAGGGAAAACCGGGCAAAATTGAGGTTGTACCTACCAAACCTTACAGTTCTCAACGCGATTTATCATTGGCATACTCTCCGGGTGTGGCTGAGCCTTGTCTGGAAATTGAAAAAGACCCGAATGCAGCTTACGAATATACTTCCAAAGGTAATCTGGTGGCCGTTATATCAAACGGAACGGCGGTTCTTGGTTTGGGTGATATAGGTGCAATGGCCGGAAAACCTGTAATGGAAGGTAAAGGGCTGTTATTCAAGATTTTTGCAGGAATCGATGTGTTTGATATTGAAGTTGATGAAAAAGATCCTGAGAAATTTATTCAGGTGGTAAAAGCAATTGCTCCTACTTTTGGTGGTATTAATCTGGAAGATATCAAAGCTCCTGAATGTTTTGAAATTGAAGAACGACTTAAAGCTGAGTTGGATATTCCGTTAATGCACGATGACCAACACGGAACTGCGATTATTTCGTCGGCCGGATTGATTAATGCACTGGAACTGGTTGGAAAAAAGATTCAAGATGTAAAAATCGTTGTGAATGGTGCCGGTGCTGCAGCCAATTCGTGCACGCAATTATATATGATGTTGGGAGCGAAGCTTGAAAATATTGTAATGGTTGATTCAAAAGGCGTAATCAATAAACAACGTACTGATTTGAATTCGCGCAAAAAACCTTTTGCAACCGACAGAACAATTACTACACTGGCTGAAGCGGTAAAAGATTCGGATGTATTTCTCGGATTATCAGTAGCAGGAGTACTTTCTAAAGAAATGGTACGTTCAATGAATGCAAATCCAATTGTTTTTGCGTTGGCAAATCCAAATCCTGAAATTTCGTACGATGATGCTATGGCTGCCCGTCAGGATATTATTTTTGCAACGGGACGCTCAGATTATCCAAACCAGATTAATAATGTGTTGGGATTCCCTTATATCTTCCGTGGTGCTTTGGACGTACGTGCCAAATGTATTAATGAGGAAATGAAACTGGCTGCAGTACTTGCTATTGCCGAATTGACCAAACAACCGGTTCCTGATGTCGTAAATGCTGCCTATAACCTGAAACGTTTAGGTTTTGGACGTGAATATATTATTCCTAAACCACTTGATCCACGTTTGTTGACAATTGTTTCGCCGGCAGTTGCTAAAGCAGCAATTAAATCGGGTGTGGCTCGTAAGGAAATTACCGATTGGGAAGGATATAATAATAAATTGCGTGAAATGATGGGTCACGATAATAAAATGTTGCGTCATTTCTATGACACAGCCCGTCAAACTCCAAAACGTGTTGTTTTCTCCGAATCAAATCATATCAATATGATTAAGGCTGCCGAAATGGCTTTGGCAGAAGGAATATGTTTCCCAATACTGATTGGAAATGAAGAAAAAATCGGAAATATTGCTGCCGAAAATGATATTGATCTGACAGGAATTGAAATTGTAAACCTTCGTCACGACCGTGAAGAAAAACGCAGAATCAGTTACGCTAAAATTCTTTCAGAGAAACGTAGTCGTGAAGGTATGACTTTCGATGAAGCATACGAAAAAATGTACGAACGTAATTATTTCGGTATGATGATGGTAGAAACCGGTGAAGCTGATGCTTTAATCACAGGTGTTTATACTAAATATGCCGATACAATTCAGGCCGCAAAAGATGTTATTGGTTTGCGCAAGGGCTTGAAATATATGGCTGCCATGCACATTATGAATACCAAAAAGGGAACTTTCTTCCTGGCTGATACGCTATTCAACCGTCACCCAACGACTGAAACATTGATTGATATTGCCAAGCTGACTCACGATACCGTGAAATTCTTTGCTCATGAACCGGTAATGGCTATGCTTTCTTACTCAAACTTTGGATCAGACAAAACCGGTAGTCCGGCAAGTGTACATCAGGTAGTTGAAACCTTACACAAAACGTATCCTGAAATGATTGTGGATGGAGAAATGCAAGTTGCATTTGCCTTGAACAAAGAGCTACGTGATAAAAAATTCCCATTCTCTAAACTGGCTGGCAAGAATGTAAATACACTGATTTTCC
>CAZTDH010000154.1:0-5187 GCA_964612615.1 uncultured Paludibacter sp.
GTGGATTGACCTTTTTTACGCAGCAATTTGGGAATATCCAGGTACCCAATGGCCACATAGAGCAAAATGGCGGCATAGAGCTTAGAAAGTATTTTTACATCGAGTGTAACCGCCAGCTCAGCCCCGAAATATGAACCCGAAAGCAAGCCTAACGATATCCAGAGGGCGTTGCGCACGTTGATAAATCCGGCTTTGTAGTAAGCAATAACTCCCAGCACACCCACCGGCAACAACATAGCCGCCAGCGATGTGGCATTGGCATTGAGTATTCCCATACCGAAGAAGGCAATGAGCGACGGAACCATAATGATGCCACCACCAATGCCAAACAAGCCCGACATGATGCCGGCACAAAGACCGAGTAATAAAAAAGCTAATTCCACTTATTAATTAATGATTAATGAATTATGAATGGATATTATTGTTGTTTGGTGTCACAATATTCGCCACGAAGTGGCAATATATCCTAACCCAATGGCGGAGCCTTGGGCATACCGGGCGCAAAGATACGCAAAAGGCAAAGAAAAAGTGTATTTTTTCTTTGCCTTTCCTTGCTGATTTAGCAGCTTGTTTTCGTAATTTGTGCTTTGTAATGACTTATTCGGGGTTTTGATTTCTGTATTCCGAAGGCGTTGTGCCGAATTTTTGTTTGAAGCAGCGACTGAAATAACGTGGGTCTTCAATACCGACTTTATACGAGATTTCGGAAACCGAGAGTTCCGTTTTACGGATATATTCAGCTGCCCGTTCAAAACGTATTTCGCGCACAAACTCAACAGGCGATAAGCCGGTCAGACTCTTCAGTTTGTTGAAGAAAACGGTGCGGCTCATATTCAGTTCCGATGCCAGATAATCAATATTCAGGTCAAAGTTTTCGATATTCTCGTTCATCAGTTTGATAAGATGCTGCATAAAATGATCTTCCTGCGATTTCACATCCAGCGGTGGCAAGGTCAAATCAGGCTTGGAGCTAATGTATTGCGACCGGTAGAAATGCTGCAACTGAAGTCGTTGGGTCATTAGGTTCTCAATGCGTGCCTGCAAAAATTCCGAGCTGAATGGCTTGGTAATATAGTCGTCGGCACCGGCTTTCATACCTGCCACCTTACTTTCCATATCGGTTACAGCAGTGAGCAGAATAACAGGAATATGCGATGTGCGTGAATCGGTTTTAATCATTTTGGTGAGTTCAAGTCCATCCATTTCGGGCATCAGCAGGTCGGCAATGATAAAGTCGGGCATTAAATGCTCTACCTTATTCCAGCCTACCAAACCGTTTTCAGCTTCAGCTACCCGGTATTTCTTTTTCAAACTTTTTTTCAGGAAATGCCGAAGTTCATCGTTATCTTCAACAATCAAAATAAGTGGTGCCATTCTTACACGTTCCACTTTTTCTGTTTCCGATAACAGATTGGTTTCATTTGCATCTGCCATAGGATTCGTTTCATTCGAAACAATTAAATCCACATCGTCATCGTAATGATCAGTACCGAGTTTGAACTCAACTTCGAAAGTAGTTCCTTTGCCCAACTGACTATCGACATGAATGGTGGCATGGTGAAGGTCTACCAGTTTTTTTACTAAATCAAGTCCTATGCCGGTACTTTTCTGAGCAATATTCCTAAAAGTTGGAATGCTGAAAAAGCGGTCGAAGATAAAGTTGATTTTTTCCTGAGCTATTCCAATTCCTTCGTCAATAACAGATAATACAGCTGCATCGTCAGTTATCGTAGTTTTCACTGTTATGTTTTTACCCGACGGTGTGAATTTAAAGGCATTGGAAAGCAGATTTGAAAGAACTGATTCGAAGCGTTCGGGGTCGACCCATACTTTGGCGTTATTTGTTTCGTCAACCAAATGGAATCCGATATTCTTTGAATGGGCAATTTCCAGAAAATTACTGCTGCACAACCGCGTGAAATCAGCAAAATGGATTTCTTCGACTGTCAACCTCATTTTATTATTTTGAATTTTCCGGAAATCGAGAATCTGATTAATCAGTCCCATCACGCGGTCAAGATTCCGCCTAACGAGCGTAAGTTGTTCGTGAATAGCCGGATCGTGATTTTCCTGCAGAATATTATCCACCGGAAGCGAAATCAGTGTAAGTGGTGTACGCAATTCGTGCGAAATGTCGGTAAAGAATCGGAGTTTCATATCCGTCATTTGCTTTTCGAGCTGAACGTTGTTTTTCAGTTTAAAAATAGTGATGAAAATGTACAGGGTGGTAAGGAATATTGCTATAATAAACACAAGGTATATAAATTTTGCAAATCCCGATTGCCAGAATGATGGTAAGATTTTAAGTTTAATTATCCGTTCATTTTGAAGCCAGATGCCTTCGCTGTCGGTCGATTTTACGTGGAAAGTGTAGGTGCCTGGAGGCAAAGCAGTATAGGTTGCAAAATGCTTGGTTTGCACCTCGTTCCAGTCGTGGTCGAATCCATCCAACTTGTAGGCATACTGAATTTTCTCCGGTGCGCGCATATCCAGCGTAGCAAATTCAAGTGTAAATACATTTTGCTTGCTGCGAAACTCAATTAGTTCTGTTTTATCAAGCGGTTTTTCAAGAATTTCTTCTTTATCGCCAATTTCCACCTCCTTATTAAATAGCAATAAGCGGGTGAAAACAAGTGGCGCATTGATAACGCGCCGTTTCACTGCATCGGGATTGAAGGAATAAAAGCCTGATTTTGAACCAACACAAATCTCGCCCGATTGAAGTAAACAGGCTGAAGCTTCTGAAAATTCAACATTTTCAAGTTCATTTCCTTTGCCAAACGATTCTACTTTTGCCGTTTTCTTACTGAATTTCACGATTGAGTTTTCGGTGGTCAGCCACAGATTCCCCTGATTATCATCAATTATAGTGTAAATTACATTGTTAGGCATCCCTTTTGCCCGGTCATACACATCAAATTCAGGTTGTTTATTGATTAAAACACCCGTTTTAAGTCTGTTTAGTCCACCACCGAATGTTCCAAACCACATATTTTTTTCGACATCTTCAAAAATACAATACACATCGTTTGCAGCCAAACTATTGGTGTCATTGTCGTTTTTGTGGAAATACCTGAACTTAATATCTTTTATGGCTTTAAATCCGGCATCGAATACCACAACACCTTCGGTAGTGGCAACCCAGATTTGTCCTTTTGAATCGGCAAAAACCTGACGGACTTTAGCGCAATTGGAATTGGGATATTTTGCAAGCTCATTTTTGGCATGAATAAATCGGACTCTTCCGTTCTGCTCATCAATTAAATGCAATCCTCCACCATAACTTCCTGCCCATATTCGTCCCACATTATCCTGAATTACTGAATAAAAATCGTTGTTTGCCGGCGAATAAATATCAGATGGATTATGAACAAAATTCTCAATTCGGAATGAATTTCCCGAACCTGAAGGCTTTAAGCGGAACAAACCCTGTTTTTTTGTTGCTAACCATATATTTCCGGATTTATCCTGAAGGAAATTGTAAACCAACACCTCCATATCGCCCCCGTTTGTAATCCGACCATCACGACTTAAGGTGCCAATTTCTTTTTTGTTTTGATCAAAAACATGTACCGAACCATCTTTACATGCCACCCAAAGTCGATTTTTATTGTCTTCAAACATTGCACGCGTTTCGTTGGAAATACTGTACACTGAATGATTCTGGAACAAATAATGATTAAAATAATCGGGCAGGAAAGTACATTTAAACAATCCGTTTCCACGATTGGTGCTTATCCACAGAACGCCTTGGGAATCGGACAAAACATGATTTACACCATACGAAAACAGCACATTAATATCGTCGCTGTAGGCACTGTAAAACGGAACCAATCGATTGTTTGTCCGGTCGAACCAGGAGAAGAATCCCAGATAAGGCTGAATCCAGAGTACATCTTTTTCGTCTTCGAAAATCAGGTAATTCGGGTTGGTAACCTGACCTTCATTCATTTTAGTGTCGAAATAAACAATTTTATTCGTTTGCGGTGAGAAATGAAGTACCCCCGACGACCGTATTTCTAACCATGCATCTCCGGCTCTGTCAATATAAATGCTCTGAATATCGTTGGTCTTCATTACCGGATATTTCTCTTTCGAAAACTGTTGCAAGCTACCCTGCAAAACATCAAAAGTAAAAAATCCTTTCCCCTGAGTACTAAAAAGGTAATTGCTGGAATTGAACTTGGCTAAATTGGTAACGATTATATTATCAGGCAAATCGATGGTTTTGAATGTTTTGCTGCGTTTTTCGTATTGATAAATCTTACCTTCGCTCCCAAACAGAATTCGTTTCTCGTTCTCGATAAATGAATAGAAAGTCTGTTTTATAAAATAATCGTGTGCTTTTCCGGTTTGTTCCAAGCATCTCAATCCGCTTTGAGTCAAAAACCAGGTATTATGATCCTGATCCTCAAATATTAATCTTATTGTATTATTGGGAAGTGAGTTATTCTTTTTGTTTAAATGAGTTATAGCAAGTTTTTGTGTAGTTTCATTTGTTTCTATTTTATAACACCCGTTTTCATACGTTGCCAGCCAAACAGTACCCGAAGGAAAAGTAGAGATTTCACGAATTTTTTCAGTCAGTAATTCACCGTTTCCCATTTCAATTCTATTTAATTCTTCTGTTGTAGGATTTAAACGGTAAACAATATCATCGTATGTTTTTACCCAGATACAACCCCATTTGTCTTCTTTGATGGATAAAATGCGGTTACTTAAAATCGATAACTTTTTATCTGGTTTCGAACTATACAGGGTGAAGTTATATCCATCAAAACGGTTTAAGCCATCGCGTGTACCAAACCACATATAGCCATTGTGATCTTTCATTACAGCCGTGATGCTATTTTGCGATAAGCCGTTATCAGATGTATAATGAGAGAAGGAAAAATGGTATTGAGCTCCGGCAGTTAAAGCCAGAATTAAACAGCAGATGAGTAGTAGCGATTTTTTCATAATATTTGTATTACTGATAGATTCCTACGCAAAAATAAGGAATTGATTCCTCAAAGCGATATTATTTCCCCCTTTTTTGGGCATTGCGTCAAAAAATACACTCATTTAATTTATTTTTCCACATTGTATTCATCGAGAAGTAATATATTTGCATCACAATCAGAAACAATTTATTATTAATTTTAAAAACAATTTATTATGAAAAAAACATTACTATTATCAGCCATG
>CAZTDH010000155.1:0-5176 GCA_964612615.1 uncultured Paludibacter sp.
GTTTGATTATTACCCTTGGACCAAAAGACTCTGATGGTGATGGCGTGCCTGATAAACTCGATAAATGCCCTAATACTCCTAAAGGCGTAAAAGTAGATGCAAATGGTTGCCCGCTTGATACCGATGGCGATGGTATTCCTGATTATCTTGATAAATGTCCGAACACACCAAAGAAAGCCAAAGTTGATACCAATGGCTGTCCGTTAGATTCAGATGGCGACGGAGTTCCTGATTACAAAGATAAATGTCCGAATACTCCTAAGGGTATTAAGGTTGATAAAACTGGTTGTCCGTTAGATAAAGATGTTGACGGCGTTGCTGATTATCTTGATAAATGCCCCGATACACCAAAAGGTGTGAAAGTAGATGCAGAAGGCTGTCCGTTGGATACTGATGGCGATGGTGTTGCTGATTATAAAGATAAATGTCCTGACACACCTAAAGATGTAAAAGTGGATGCAACAGGTTGTCCAATTGATACCGATGGCGATGGTGTTCCTGATTATCTTGACAAATGTCCGACAGTTGCCGGTGTAGCTGCTAACAAAGGTTGCCCGGAAGTGAAAGCAGAAACTAAGAAGATCTTTGAACAAGCCCTACAAGGCGTTCAGTTTGAATCGGCCAAGGATGTTATTAAGCCAACATCTTTCGGGATCTTAGATCAGGTGGTAAAAGTTATGATTGAAAATCCATCGTACAAACTTGAAATAAACGGACATACTGACAATAAAGGTATTCCTGAAAAGAATCTCCTTCTTTCTCAAAAACGTTCAGAAGCTGTCAAGAATTATTTGGTGAAGAAAGGTGTTGCTGCTGACAAACTTACAGCAAAAGGATTTGGCCAGACTGTTCCTGTTGCTGATAATGCAACAAATGAAGGACGATCTAAAAACAGGAGAGTAGAATTCAAAGTAAATTTCTAGTTTTCCGGGATAATTGATTTAAAAATCCTTGTTGAACATTTGTGATCAACAGGGATTTTTTTGATATACAGCTTTCGTAAATATCTATATTTCAAAGCAATAGTGATTTATGGTAAGTTATATCTGTCAAATGTTTGGTCTTGAAAATAAAAATTCAAGAAAATGTTTGATAATTAGATGAAAATTAGTACTTTTGCAAGCCCAATCAACAAGAAAGAAAATAAATTAAAAAATACAGATATGAAAAGCGGAATTCATCCAGAAAATTATCGTCCGGTAGCATTTAAAGATATGTCAAACGGCGACACCTTTATTTCTCGTTCTACCGTAAACACAAAAGAAACTGTCGATATCGATGGTGTAACTTACCCTGTGGTTAAAATGGAGATTTCAAGCTCATCACATCCTTTCTATACCGGTAAATCTAAATTGGTGGATACTGCAGGACGTGTTGATAAGTTTATGAACCGTTATGCAAAACGCGGCGAAAAGAAATAAGAACTGAAAATGTTTATAAAAAAAGCTCAGAACAATTTGTTCTGAGCTTTTTTTATGGTTTGTAAACCCACATTCTGTTCTGTAATTTGTAAGTTAGAATTTTATCCGAAAGAAATGGTTTGATTATTTTATAATCTTCCGCACTTAAAAAATCCAGCGTATTATTTTTAGCCGTTATTACATTGTTGTCACTCCCAAAACTCAGGCTTATAAAGCTGATATCCAGGGTTTTTTTCAACCAACTTAAATCAGTAATATCCGAATTTACACCCTTCCAACTAACCCATTCGATGGCTTTTGGCACGATAAACTGAAGTGGAATAAGATTCCAGGCTGTATCGTAAAATTCAACAGTTGAATGACATACCGGAGCACAAACTGTTCGGATAACACCAATATATGGAACTGAATCGGTAGAGTAATTTATTTTTATATCGAAAGTTGAAGACGCTGTGTTTTTCACCAAAATTCGGTCATTCAACGTATCCATTAATATCAGATGAGCCTGATTTCCAAAGCGATTTATCGTGCTGTCACTTTGGTGTGCTTTATGATATTCGAGTAGTTCGAGCCTGTTCTGACTGCTGAGAGTAGGATTCAGAATATCCGGCATTTTTACGTACACTTCTTCAATGGATTGCGAGAAAACCGATACGCAAACAAATAAAAAGCTGAATATTAATCCGTTATTTCTTCTGAGGAGTTTTTGTTTCATCATTCTTTTGCTTTTTACCTACCAACAGATTCCAGTAATAACTAAATAATTCACCCACGCTGTTAAAGTCTTCTTTGTAAACAAAACCGACACCTTCGGTTTGCGTAGCTTTACTGAGTTGATAACGGTCGATGGTGTGATTATAGGCTTTAAAACGTAATTTCCCTGACTTGGTCAGCAGGTATTGAAAGTCTACATCGTTAATAAACTTATTGGAGTTGTTAGAAAGATTATCAAATCGGTATCCGAAATTTCCATTGATTATCAGTCGGTTATTTGGTTGGTAAATAACCTGTGTTTGTAAATCGGAATTCAGCAAATCGTTGGTTCTGTAATCAATGCCCACTGAAAGATTATTTGATTTTGACATTTGCGAAATCCAGTTATTAACCTGTGCACTTACCGTAGAAGTGGCGAAAGAAATGGCTTCACTGGAACCCAGATTAGAAGTTGCAGCGGCTTTCATATAATCCGGCATATAAAACTTATTGAAAACCAGCAAATAAAGAATCTGACGATTCATCATTTCGTCGGTATTGATAATATTCCGAACGCGCTGTTTTACGCCCTCGTCGCTTTGAGGTAAATCAATATCGAATTTTACAGTAGGTTTCATGATATTGTCGGTCAGTCTCAGCACACAATTTACAGGCACACTGGTTCTTGTTGTCGAATTTAAGAGCGTTTCATCCAAATCTTTCAATGATGCTGTGAGTGGAAACAAGGCTCGGATATTACTCGATGCACTTCGTGGGTTACCGGTCCAGACAAGTGTACTTCCCTGATCGATTTTAAACTCTTTCCGAATCAAATTTTGAAGTGTAAACAGGTAATAACCGTTATTCAGCGTAAAAGTGCCATAGAGTTTTATGTCAGAGAAAGTGTCAAATTCAACCCGTAAGTTTCCATTCCCTTTTCCGGTAATCATATCGCCGCCTTTGGGGTCGACAATCAATTCCATATCAGCATTTTGATTCACTTCAATCTGCAGATTTACTTTTACATTCATATCACTGGCAGTGCCCGGTTTGCTATGCAAAGCAGAATCTTTTTTGGAGTAAATACGCTTATTCACAAAATTGATAAAGCTGTTATCCGAAGCTTTAGACGCACCACCCATTTGGATATAACATTTGGTATTCGGCTGCGAAACTGCATTTACAATAATATTGGCTTCTTTCTCGTCACCAAATATATGAACCGTTCCATTGGCATATGCTTTTCCAAAGAAATAATCATTGTCTTCAGCCTGTGTGTTGAGTGCCAACACATTTTGACCGGAAATATTCACGTCAAATTTCATGTGCTGAAAAAATCCGTTATGTGTCAGTTTTCCGTTTACATTTGCCGGATTTCGCTCCTGATCGTAGGCTTTTATATTTCTGAATTCAATTGTTTTTTTTGTCAAATGAACAGAATCATCAATATAGTAAGTAGTTCTCAATGTTCGAACTGTAGCACGTCCACCGGATACAAAGCCATCACCTTCAAAACTAACTCCATGTTTTAATGGACCGTACATTCTGATATTTCCACTCGCAAAACCTTTAAAATCTTTAGCAACCGATTCGAAATAAGGTGTCAGAAACTCAATACTGAAACGTTTGGCATCATAATGTATATCGATTGTATCAGTGGCCGGGTTGTAAAAACCTTTAGCCTTTACAATCGTATCGTTTTTATCGCCGATAAAAAATCCACTGGCCAGTAGCTGACTTGTATTTTTGTCCCAGGTCGAAAACACATTCGCATCGCCAATTACTTTATGGTTAAGATTAAACCCTTTTACTTTGATATTTGCCTCAAAGATAGGTTGTGCAAGGGCACTTAATAAGGTTGCTTTTCCGGTTGCAATACCGCCAATACTGATTCCTTTCAGTTTTAAAAGCCCCATAATAAAGTCGAGATCAAGCTTATTCATAACCACTTGAACACTGTCATTTCTGTTTTTGGAAGCAATACCGTTGATATGAACAAACTGGTTGTGACTATCGAAATTGAAGTTCTTAATCCGAATTGTGCTATCGGGGTTAAGGTTAATCTGGCAAGGATGGATATTCCATGTGGAATCCGAAATAATTACCTGCGATGGATGAATGTTTAGTTGAGTAGCCAGACTGCCGTTTTCATTCTTAAAATGCACCACAGCTCCAATTTCACCGGCATTGGTAATTTGCTGGTTGTTCTGCCAACCCAGTTGAGTTCCAATGGTGTCTTTAGCAGCTGTAGCTCTCAGAAAAATGCGCAACATCTCATCTTTCGTTTCCAGTTGTGCCCGCGTAGTAATTTGTAATTGCTGTTTTGGATTGTCAATATGTAAGGAGATATTTTCAATCTGTTGCTTATTCGATTTCAACATGGGGATGTTACCCGAAATATCCAGTTTGTTCGATTTCTCGTCGATAAAGCCTTTCAGGGTTGATATTCCTTCCAGTGAATAAGGTAATACCAGTATTTCTGAAATTTCTTTCGTGTTCGAAAGCTTGAAATCAAAATCAATATGATTTGGTTCGTTTTCAGTTATATTTTTCTCAAGTGTGGCAAGTGAAGGCAAATAATTCAGCACAATTTTATTAATAGTTTGCGCAATTGTACTGTAATGGAAGTCACCGTTTAATGAACCATTCAGAAAGTCGGAAGTAATGCTGAGATTCGTTTTGTCCGGTTCAATGCGTGAAACAACCTGAATATTGTCAATATTGAGGGTTTTGTTCAGGTTTGTAAACTTTATGTTTTCAAACCGAACAAAACCATTTATATTATCGAGTGCATTTCCAATAATACTGGTTTTTCCGTTGAATGAAAGCGTTGCTCCGGGATATTTATCGGTAAGCTTCAGCGCATTCGGATTTACATTGTTTACTAACAGACTAAAATCTAAAATTGGTAGTTTTTGAGTCAGGTCAATTTTACCAACGAAGTGAGTATCAATATTCTCATCCTTCAAATCGGCAGTTCCATCAAAGCCCTTTCCGTCGTATTTTCCATCAAATTGAATGTCGCGGTAGGTGTAATTATTGAATTGAAATTCAGGAATTTC
>CAZTDH010000156.1:0-5164 GCA_964612615.1 uncultured Paludibacter sp.
CAAAATGCATTATACTTTGAGGATTATGTGCTTTCTATTCAGTATTTTAATCAGGTAATAAAAATAAAACCCTATCTGGCAGAACCTTATTTGGATCGTGCCATTGCTAAAATTCAGTTGGGCGATTACCAGAGTGCCGACGAAGATTGCTCGAAAGCTATTGAAATAAATCCATTTTTGCCTCAAGCCTATTATGCCCGCGGATTTGCCCGTCGAAAACTCACTTACCATAAAGAAGCAATAGCTGATTTCACAAAAGCCTTGGAATTTAGCCCCAATAGTTTGCATTTACTTATGAACCGCATGGATGCACGCGACGCCATCAAAGATTACAAGGGAGCAATGGACGATTGTGACAGCTATTTAAAATTAAGTCCAAAATCGACCAACTTACTCTACGAAAAAGGCAGACTGCAACTGGAAATGAAAGATACCGTTGAGGCTGAAAAAACCTTCAATTTATACGTTCAAAAAGATAGTACAAATGCTATGGCTTATAGTGCCAGAGCCATTTTGCGAATGCAACGGAATGACCGTACTGGAGCATTAAAAGATTATACACAGGCTATTAAACGCAATTCCACTTATGTAGGAGATTATATCAACAGGGGTATTCTGAATGTTGAAAAGAAGAATTATAAACTGGCACTCAGCGATTATAATACGGCTGTGAAAATGGAAAAGAATAATGCACTGATTTATTACAACCGTGGGTTATTAAAAGCCAGTTTGGGCGATTACAACAATGCACTGACTGACCTGACAACTGTATTGAAGCTTGATTCAACCATGACAGAGGCTTTATTACAGAAAGCAATGGTTGAATACTCATTAAGGGATTATAAATCAACAATTAAAGATTACAAAAAGATTATTGCAAAATACCAGTATTTTGTGCCTGCCTATATGGGAATTTCTCAGGCTGAATCAGCTTTGGGTAATCAAAAAGCTGCTTTCCAGTATCAGCAGATGGCCAGTAATATTGAGAAAAACAAAGACTATATAACACGTAAAAACAAAGAAAACATTCAGGCTACCAATAAACTGGCAACCAATACGCAGAAAAGCAGCACCAGTCGCAAAACTGAAATTTTCAACCGGTTTGCAGCACAAAATATGGACGATGCCGAAAGCGATTCAAAATATACCGATGCTACCCGTGGTGCTGTGCAGGACAAATATACCGATGTAATAAATGAGCGTAATTTTGTATTGACATATTATGCCAAATCGGACGAAATAAGACATACAAACCTCTACTATCCCACTCTACAGGAATACAATAAACTAAAAAAACTAAGCACAGTTCTCAAAATTACAAATAATGAATTACCCTTGACCGCCGAGTTGGTTAACAGTCATTTTGAAGCGATTAATGAAATTTCGGCTAAACTTGCAAATGATAATCAGAATGCGGATATTTATTTCAGCCGCTCACTGGAATTTGCGATGGTACAGGATTTTAGTAGTGCCATTGAAGATTTGAATAAAGCCATTGCTTTACGTCCTGACTTTATGTTGGCTTACTTTTGCCGGGCCAATATCCGTTATAAATTAGTGGATTATACTAAAAATGCTGTGGATGCCAATGCTAAAACTTCGACCGACGAAAAACCAAAGGCAAAAAAGCAAACATCTGAAAATCAGGCAATGTTCGACGTGACCATGATTATGACCGATTATTCGAAAGTGAATGATCTTAATCCAGATTTTAGTTTTGCGTATTATAACAAAGCCAATATACTGTGTACCCAAAAAGACTTTCAAACTGCCATTTTAAACTACACGAAAGCTATTCTGATTGATGGAGATTTTGCTGAAGCCTATTATAACCGCGGTTTGACCTATCTGTTTATTGGCGAAGATACCAAAGGGTTGGCGGATCTTAGTAAAGCAGGTGAATTGGGAATATATAAGGCGTATAATCTAATTCAACGGTTTAAGAAGTAGTTTATAGTTTATAGTTTGTAGTCAATAGTTTATAAATCAAAGCATCTCGAAATTTATCGCAATTCTTTTAAATTCAGAGACTTATTATTAAATAATCAAAGTTTTATTGCAAATTTCTTCAAACGGGCATCGAGCATGTGAGACGGAATAATCTGTTTAATACATTCAGCCACAGCATTTAAGGCAGCTTCGCGTACAAAATCATGACGTATAACCACCGAAATCTCGCGGGTAGCTTCCGGTTTTACCACTTCTCTTAAATTCAGTTTCTGAGTCTCACTGAGCAAATCCACATGAAGTTCGGGAATAACCGTATAGCCACCGTTTAAATCCACAATTTTCACCAAAGTGTCAATACTTCCGGCTTCGTAAGTAGAGGCATGTTGTGGTTTCTCATTACAAAAATTAAATACCTGATTTCGGAGACAATGTCCTTCTTCCAGCACCCATAACTTATCCAATGGCATATCGTTGGCAGAAAGTTCAGTTCGGCTGTAAATCGGTTCAGAAGGCGAAATATAAGCTACAAATTTCTCGTAATACAACGGAACTTCCAAAATTTTCGGGTCTTCGAGTGGTGTGGAAAGAATAGCCATATCAATTTCGGCTACACGCAACTTTTCGATAATAGTACTCGTATGCATTTCACTCACTTTCAAAGCTATTTCAGGATAAAGGCTTTTGAAAGAAGCAATAAACTGGGGCAAAAGATAAGGGGCAATAGTAGGAATAATAGCCAAATTCAGCGTGCCTGAAAGCGTATTTTTTTCAGACAGAACACTCTCCTTCAATTGATTGGCCTGATATAGAATCACCTGTGCCTGATCGATAATCTGTTTTCCAATTTCGGTAGTTTCTATAGGTTGACGCGATCGATCAAAGATCTTACAATCAAGTTCATCTTCCAGTTTCTGAATCATGGCACTTAAGGTTGGCTGAGTTACGCCACAAAGTTCGGCAGCACGCACAAAATGACGGGTTTTCTCCAACGCCATTACATATTCCAATTGTTGTAAAGTCATACTCTATAGTTTTAATCTATGCAAACTTACATAAAAAAATGGTTGATTTTTTAGCAGGTGAAATAAAAATCAAGAACACCTTAGCCATTAGTTCTGCAAAATTGTTTTATAAGCAATTAATTATAGTGGTCAATGTCACAAGTATATAATTTTGAAGCTGTAATCTAATGAAACGAGTCAGTGATCTTGACGTACACAAAGATAGTGTGTACATGTGTATTTTGCAAGAAAACCGAGAGAAAGTTGAAGAACAAGTTGGCACTTTGACTCCAGAGTTAAACTGAATTCACGAAACGTTAATTCACCAAAGTTAGAATCTGTGATATTGAGAGTAATAGTAATTATTGAAATTTGATTTAGAATTGATGTTTGTTAATCCGAATTTTATCAAACAATTGGAAGGAAGTAAGGGCGGATGACGAGGCTTCAGAATGAATTGCCGGAGTACTTCAAAAAAAGTAAATATGAAGAATTATTCAAACTTGGAAGTCAAAAGAATTACTATTCAATGGCACGATTCTTGTTGAAATGTATTTTGTAAGAATTATTCCGAAAGGACAAAAACTATAGGAGATAAAATCATGAAACGATTCACATTATTCAGCTTATTGGCTTTGAGTGTTCCATTTATGGCAATAGCTCAAAATCAAAACGTTATCATTGACGACGTTTATTTTAAACCGGGTAATCCTCAGGTACAAACTGCTGTAAAACAAATGAGTAATACAGCTACAAGACCTAATTACAAAAACGGTGCTAAAGAAATTGTTTATAAAGAGCGGAATGTAAAGTATCCGACAATAATAAAGGACACCATTTATGTAGACGGACAATCGCCGGATGGTAATGCATATCATACTAATAACCAGTTTAGTTTGAAAAGTTATGATGGTCATACTAACCCCGTATTAATTCACGACACGATTTATGTCTCAGGATTTGCAATGGATAGTATCAGCAATGATCAGAATCAGGGTTATTATCTGAATGGATTTAATGGCAGCGAGTCTGACAAAGAATATGCAGAACGTATCCGTCGGTTTCACAATCCAAAATACGCTATTTTCATTGGCGACCCACGCTATAATGATATATATTTTCTGAACAACAATGATTGGAATGTATATGTAGATGATTCCTACGCTTATGTAACTCCAACCTGGACAAATCCTTACTGGTGGAACTATAATTTTAGTCCTTACGGATTTGGTTATGGATATGGAGGCTGGGGACATGGTTGGAATTCACCCTATTATGGATTTGGCGGTATGTACAATTCATGGGGTTATGATAGCTTCTACGGATACGGTGGTATGTACGGTTATGGAGGAATGTACGGATACGGTAATTATTGGGATTCATACGGATATGGCGGTTACGGTGGTTATTATGGGAATTACGGATACGGTTATGGTGGTTATTTAAGCGGAATATCTTCGCGAAATAAAAATTACGATGAGAGCAACCGACGTGCCACAACAAATTATAATAGCAGTGGAACTACCCGTTTAGGTGGTACGAGAACAGATGCTGCAAGCAGCACAATTAATGCAGGAGGTTATAGTACTACACAGGGAAGAAATCCATATACTATAGTTAGTGGTTCTACTTCAAATACAGGTTCGAATTCGCGTTTATCAACAAACTCAACTGCTCGTACCGTTTCAAATCAGGCAAATGGTATTGGACTTGTTAGAAATACAACTAACCGTGGAATCAATTCTACAACAAATAACAGCTCAAATTTAAATAACAATTCTAGAACTGCCAGTCCAACAATCAATACTCAACCAAGAACTTATAGAACAACTTCAAACAGCGCTCCAGCCGGAAATTATGCAACCCGCGATAATGGTACAACAGAATCATCCTACAGAAGCTCAAATTCGTCGGTAACACGTTCAAATCCAAGTTCTGGAAGTAGCACAGTAAGTCCATCAAGAGGAAACTATTCCTCCGGAAACTCATCTTCGGGTGTGTCTCGTAACAGTAGCAGTTCTACTTATACAGCTCCAAGTTCGTCTTCATATTCAAGTGGAAGCAGCTCATCATATAGCAGCGGAAGTTCGAGTTCTGGTAGCAGCAGTTCAAGCGGTGGCGGAAGTCGCTCATCAGGTAGTTCCGGCGGAGGTGGAAGAAGATAATTTTTGAGGTATAAAAAAGATTTAAGTTATTAACGTTTAAATTTTACT
>CAZTDH010000157.1:0-5110 GCA_964612615.1 uncultured Paludibacter sp.
CTTTCAGGTTGTAGTTTAGGTTTTCTGGTTGACAAAAACCAAAAGGTTACTATCCTAAAAGATAGTTTAGCCACTATAAAGATTAACAAAAAAGACCCCGAGATAAAAGACAACAAATATATTTTCCCACGAAACGGAGAACCTCAGCAAATTACTATCACCCGGGATGGTTTTAAAACTCAATACGGCGTTTGTACTCCTTACAAATTATCCGGTGAAGGTATTGGAACAATCGCAATTAATGCCGCATTAATTGGTATACCTTTCACAGCATTTTCAGCCGCAATTGGAGCTGAAATGACTCCAATGTTTGCTTTGGTATCTGGTTCAATTGGAGGTTATTTTGGCTATATGTTAACGCTGTTTAGTCCGAAATTCTGGGAATATGACAGGACAATTTACATGAATGGTAATATGATGCGTATTCCACTAAAAGATTCTCTTTCGAAAGAAATCAGATTGAATAAAGTGGCAATAGATTTAACCCCGGAAAGCTCCGAAGACTATGTTCTAAATTACAAAGATTATAAAAAGGGTAAAATAAAGAACAATGTAAATATTAAAGCTGTGAATGGGTTAAAAATAGATGATACCTATTTTTCTGATGAATTGAATACTAGTCTGAAAAAAAACGGATTTATTGATACAACCGGACTGGTGCTTAGATCGAATTATAATCAGAATGACTATTTAGATGCAACAGTAATTGGGTATAAATGGATTTATATTCCTAATTCAGGGAGAGCAACAGATAGCAGAAAGACCGGATTTATTAATGTAGAACTCAAAATTAAGTGGGATATACTTGACTTTTACAAAAAAACAATTTACACAGATACAATTAAATCTAAATCAGGTGAATTTGTCAGCTATGTTTCAGATGCTAACTCTACTTATAGCAAAGATGCACTAAAAGATGCAATGGAAACCAGTTTGTATACACTTATGAATAAAGAAAAGTTCCGTAGCATATTGAAATTACCCAAAACCAGTATTGTGGATACGCTTCAATCAATAGAATTAAAAACTGCAAAAAATCACGTTTCCTCTATTGAACAGGCAGTTCAATCTACTGTTACTGTCAGAACTCCAAAAGGACATGGTAGCGGCTTCTTTGTTAGCGAAAATGGATATATTGTAACTAATTACCATGTAATTACAGATACGGCTAAACTCGAAGTTATCCTGAACGATGGATCAAAATATACTCCTAAAATTATTCGTTTCAATAAGGAATCAGATTTGGCATTGTTGAAAATTGAAAAAAACAACATAGTACCATTTGATATTTCGGAAACAGAGTCAGCCGGTATGGGTAAAGAAATTTATGTTATTGGCACACCTTCTGCCGAGGATTTATCTCAAACACTGACGAAAGGGATTATTTCTTCTATTCGCAAACAAGCTAACGGATCTAAAATTATTCAGACCGATGCCAGTATTAGTCGCGGGAACAGTGGTGGACCGCTTATTGACAAGGAAGGAAAATTGCTTGGAATTGTAAATGCTAAACTTATAGGAATGGGCATTGAAGGAATTTCGTTTGCCATGCCTGCAAGCGATATTACCAAATCTCTGGCTATTAAAATAAAATAAAGTACGTTCACATTAAAACGTCCGATTGATAAAATATCAATTGGACGTTTATTTGGAATTTTTTGTATGTTTGTAATCTAAATTTATAAACTATGAATTACGAAGAACTTCATGTATATTGCATGAGCCTGAAAGCGGTTACAGATCATTTTCCGTTCGACGAAGTGACTTTGGTGCTGAAAGTACAAGGTAAAATGTTTGCACTTATACCACTTGACAACCCCGAAACTCAGATAACTCTGAAATGTGATCCGGAACGTGCCATTCAGCTTCGCGAAGAATACGAAGCAATTACTCCCGCCTGGCATTTCAACAAAAAGCACTGGAATACAGTAAAAATTGAACCTTCAATTTCACAAAAGTTCCTTTTCGAACTGATTAATCACTCCTATGATTTAGTATTTGCCGGTTTGCCCAAAAAACTCAGAGAAGAAATAAGCGACCTATAAAACCACTGTAAAAAGTGGTTTTTTTATTAAGTGACCGCAAGTTTTTTAACGTGAAAATATGTTTTACAGCAGAAAGGTCAAAATAATACAAAAAAGCTTTTGTGCATTTAAAACTATGTAGTATTTTTGGTCGACCAAATTATTGGTATGCCAATTCGAACTGAATAATCATATCTTTCAACAAAACATATAAAATTAATACGTACATGAAAAAAAGCAGAAACAGCAAAAGATTTCTACGGAATACTATGTGGCTATTCATACTTTTAAGTATGAATACTTTGGCGGCATTTTCCCAATTTAAGGTAAGCGGAACGGTTACCGACAACACCAAAGAGGCACTTATCGGAGTAAATGTCAAAATCATCGGTTCTAAAACCGGAACAATTACTGACGTAAACGGAAACTATTCCATTCAGGCACCTGACAGTAAATCGATAATTTCATTTTCTTACATTGGTTACAAAACTATTGTTCAGGCAGTTGGCACAAGCAAAAAGCTGGATATAGTTATGGAACAAGATAGTAAAAACATCGATGAAGTAGTTGTAGTTGCCTATGGTACTCAACAAAAATCACATTTAACCGGTGCAGTTTCTTCCATAAAAGGTGAAAAAATGGAAGATATTCCTGTTTCAAGAGTTGAGCTGGCACTTCAGGGAAAACTCGCAGGTGTTAGTGTTGAGCAAAACGATCCGTTAGCTGGTGAAGCTGCGAAAATTCGTGTTCGTGGTATGGGTTCAATCAGTGCTGCTTCAAGTCCTTTGGTTGTTGTTGATGGAGTTCCGATTCCGGATGGATTAGCTTCGGTTAGTATGGGCGATGTTGAATCCATTGAAGTATTGAAGGATGCTGCTTCTGCATCAATGTATGGTTCACGCGCTGCAGGTGGTGTAATTCTGGTTACTACAAAAAGTGGTAATATTGCAAAACCAAAATATAATTTCAAAATGTATTCGGGAATTCGTACTGCATTGAAAATTCCGGATTTAATGAATCAGTCAGAATACGTTCAAATGTTTTACGATGAAGCTGCTTTGCGCATGAAAGATCCATTGGTTGATGGTGTTGCATACAATGCAACTTCAGCTCCTAATAGTATGAAATACAATCTATTACCTGATGCTGATAAAGCAGCCTGGTTAGTTGAAAAATATCTGATTGATCAACCTACTGACTGGATGAACGAGGCATTGCGTCAAAATGGTTCAAATCAGAGCTATCAGTTAAGTGCGTCAGGTGGAGATAAAAATATGAAATACTTTATCTCCGGAAATTATCAGGGTGAAGATGGTATCATGCGTTTAAGTAGCTACAACAAATACAGTCTTCGTACAAAAATAGATATTAATCTTTCGAAGGCTGTTAGCATAGGTGTGAATATAACTCCAACCTATAGCAGGCAAATTAAACCAGCTGTTAACCTCACAAATTTCATGCGCTATCCGTCGTGGTTACCTGTCCGTCATAATGCCGCAACGGCAGCCTTAACAGGCAAAACAGCCGGTGATTGGGCTCAGGCAAACGACTTTAGTGCTGTCAATATAAGTGGTCCGGGCTTGAATGGAGAATACTGGAATATCGTTGGATCGAGCTTGTCTGGTTCAACCGTTCAACAACCTACATCTCAAAATGAACGCACTGACATATCTACCGACGACTATCGTTTACAAAGCAGTGCTTACATGACCGTTAATATTCTTCCAGGTTTACAATTCAAAACGTCGAACAGCGCCTATACTCAATATAAAGAGTATAACAACAGACAGCAAACCGGAGCTTCAAGTTTTGGTGTCCCAAATACGTTGACACGTCAAACCACTTTACACACAGAATTATTGACAGAAAACACGTTGAATTATAATAAAAAGATGGGCAATCATGAAATTACCGGTTTGCTTGGTGTAACATATCAACAAACTGCTAACAAGTACAACCAAATTGTTGGCACTGGTTTCCCTGACGAAGACATCTTATCCTTTAATTATGCATCTGCTTTAATAATGGATACACCTGCAAGTGGTACCACATCTGCAATTAATGGAGTAACTTCATTTTATTATACTGAAGCCATGGAGTCATTTATTGCCCGATTGATTTATGCCTATAAAGGCAAATACCTATTTTCGGCAAGTGTTCGTACCGATGGTAGTTCCAAATTTGCCGAAGGTCATAAATGGGGAACATTCCCTGCCGGTTCTATCGGTTGGCGGGCTTCCGAAGAAAGCTTTCTGAAAAGTTTTGACTGGCTGTCGAACCTTAAATTACGTGCCAGTTACGGCTTAACCGGAAACAATAATATTCCTCAATATTCGTATATGAATACACTTAACACTTCGAACTACAATACAGGTTCCGGAAACGGAAATCTGATTGCCGGCTTAGCTTCTAGTGACGATTTCCTTGGAAATGAAAATATTACATGGGAACAGACTGAAGAAAAAAACGTCGGGATAGATTTCGGATTCTTCAATAGTAGGGTGAATTTATCAGTTGAGTATTACAATTCAAATACCATTCAATTGTTGTTACAACAACCGTCTATGTATATTACAGGCCATAAAACTTTTTGGAATAATATCGGAAAGGTTAATAATCAGGGACTTGAATTTGAATTAACTACCACCAATATTGATTCAAGAGGTTTCACCTGGAAAACCAATGCAAATTTATCAACGAGCAAAAACACATTGCTTGACTATGGTGGCAGAAGCTATCAGGACAACTTTGGAGAACGCAGTGAAGTGTATCGTGCCATTGTTGGTCAGCCATCCATTCAGTATTATGGCTATAAAAGCGATGGAGTATGGTCTTCATTCACAGAAGTAGCTGCGGCCAAAGCCGTTACCGATAAAAATGGAGTAGCATTTAATTATACCAAATTTGCTCCCTTAGTTGGAGGATTGAAAGTTGTAAATACCAATGGTGATAATGCTATTGATCCGCTTGACCGTGTAATACTTGGTACGCCATTTCCTGATTTCACGTATGGAATAACCAATACATTTACCTACATAGGCTTCGACTTAAGCTTCCTTATTCAGGGAGTTCAGGGCGGAAAACTG
>CAZTDH010000158.1:0-5048 GCA_964612615.1 uncultured Paludibacter sp.
TGAGTGGCGGCACCGATAGTTCGGTTGCTGCCATTCTTTTATTGGAACAAGGCTATGAAGTCGTGGGCATAACGTTTCGTTTTTGGGAAGAAGGCGAAAATTACCATTTACAGGATGCACAACGACTGGCTCAGCAGCTCGGAATTGAGCATATAGTGTATGATGCCCGTGATGCTTTTAAGGAAAAGGTGATTAGCTATTTTGTGGATGAATACTTGAGTGGCCGGACACCCTTTCCGTGCGTGAAATGCAATAATGAATTAAAGTGGAAACTGATAATCGATGAAGCCGACCGGCTTGGATGCGAAAAAGTAGCCATGGGACATTATGTAAATATTATTCAGGAAAACAATCATTATTTTGTTACTGAAGGGGCAGACCCGGACAAAGATCAGTCCTTTTTCCTTTGGGGACTTTCGCAGGAACAACTTTCACGCATTGTGTTTCCGCTCGGACAGTTTCATAAAACTGAAGTACGTGCTATAGCTGCTGAACGTGGTTATAAACGCGTTTCGGAAAAGAAAGACAGTCTTGGAGCATGTTTCTGTTCGGGTGATTACCGTCCGTTTTTGAAAAAACAACTGTCAGAACCAGAAAAGTTTATTTATTCAGGTAATTTTATAAATGAACAAGGAAATGTCCTTGGCCGACATGAAGGATTTCCGCTTTACACGGTAGGGCAGAGGAGAGGTTTGATTCACCTAAACCGAAAAGTTTTTGTAAAGGAAATTCGACCAGAAACAAATGAAGTTGTATTAACTCCATTGGCAAACATGTACAAAACAGAGTTTCAGATTCAGAACGTGAATGTGGTGGATAAGAACCTGTTTACTGAGAATTTTGATATTTATTGCCGTATCCGATACCGTAAACAAAATACCCTGAGCAGGGTTGCTTTTATGGAAAACGGAAGAGCAAAAGTTGAATTGTCAGAACCACTCGAATCAATTGCTCCTGGGCAAACGGCCGTGTTTTACAGAGATGGAAGGATTTTGGGTGGTGGATTTATTAGTTAGTGCTAAATTTTGATCTGCCAAATAGCAATAAAATGGCAAATGCTTCCGCCCAACACAAATAAATGAAAAATGGCGTGGGTGTACGGAATTTGTTTGAAACGATACAAAATTGCCCCAACCGTATAAAATAATCCTCCACCAATAAGCCAATACAATACTGAAATAGAATTAGTTGCACTCAGTGAGTCAATCAGTGGCTTGAAAGCAACCACCACCACCCAACCCATGGCTACATAACAGATTGTTTCAAGTTTGCTTCCTTTTTTAAGATTCATAAAACTCAACGAAACTCCCAGTATAGCTGCAGCCCAGATTATTCCAAATAACGACCAACCCCAACTACCATTTAATCGTAAAACTACCAATGTGAACGGTGTATAACTTCCTGCTATCTGAGTGTAAATGGCTGCATGATCATACTTGCGACGTTTCTGTTTTATTTTTAAATCTCTCTCGGCATGGTAAAGTGTGGATGCGAGGTACATTAGCGTCATAAAAATGATGAAAACTATATCACTAAAAATCGCCCAAGGATTATGAGATGGTATGGCTTTATGAATGATTAAGCTACCACCAAAAATTATACTAAAACCAATACCCAAATAATGGGTGAAGGTATTATACCTTTCTTCTTTTCTACTATATCTCATTTGTTTCTGCCTTAAATTGTTATTTATCAATCGATTTTACCACCCGATAAATCACCTGACTTTCGAACCCGCGACTTTGAGCAAAATTGAAAAGTTTTCCCTGTTTTTCGTATTCAAATTCGTATTTTAAACCCTTGAGTTTAGTTTTTAGTATAGATGCAAGCATTTCTTCATACTCACCATCGTCTATGGTAGATAATGCAGCATTAATCAGTTCGTCGCTTAGTCCTTTTTGCTTCAAAGCATACGATATTTTGATTTTTCCCCATTTATTGAAACGAAATTTATCTTTCACAAAATGAACGCAATAACGTTTTTCGTTGATGAAATCTTCTGCAATAAGGCGGTCAATAATTTTGGATTTGTCGTCGCAACCAACGCACCAGGCATTCAGTTTTTCTTCCACTTCCGAAGTACAGTGCTCTGAAATGGAACAATATGAAGCTGCTTTGTGAAGTAATTCGTCTAAGGTGTATTCTTTTTTCATAACCGTTTAAGCATGAAATTAAGTGACTAAAATAAGTTACAAATGTAGTTATTTTTCTTGTTCTCAGGATAAATAAGCTTATCTAATAATAATTTTTCAAATTATTGAAAAATAAAGGTAACAAAATATTGACAAATAAATAAAATATGTAACTTTGCTGCGTTATTGTTTACTGGAAACTATGAAACTTACAAAGAAAGAGCAAATAGAAGTCAAAGCCAAAGAGCTGTTCTGGAGGTATGGCTTTAAAAAAGTAACGATTGACGAGATTTGCAAAAAAGCAAACGTCAGTCGGAAAACATTTTACACCTTTTATGAGAATAAAAATGCGTTGGTTTTGTTCATACTGAATGAAACCATTGAAAATATGAAATCGGAAAATATGAAAGTTTTCGAGTCTAATATCTCATTTGGAGAAAAAACGAAAATAATGCTTGATAAAAAGCTTAAATTTAGCGAAGCCATTTCATTGGAATTTATAGCCGATTTATATAGTCCGGAAGCAGGAGAAGTTCATGATTATTTTCAAAAATTCATGAAAGAGTCAACAGATATTTCGCGTGAATTTTTTAGAATAGCACAGGAAAAAGGAGAAATGAATCCAAATCTAAACCTTGATTTCGTTATGTGGATTATCCAAAAACTTGGTGAATTGTGCAGTAAGCCTGAGTTAATCAACATGTTTCCTGATGCTGAATCAATGACCAGGCAATTAGCGGAATATGCACTTTACGGTATTATGCCTGTGAAATGATTTACGACTTATTGATTTTAGATTTAAGATTGGGTATGCGATTAAAACTGATAATATTTTCTACGTTCCTAATAACCGGACTTGCTTTGAAGGCGGAGAAATCCGACTCTACTCATATTTCTTTCAACGGTCAGGTGACAGCATGGGGAATAGGGCAGTTACAGTCACAAGTGCCAACGCAATTTGGAGGACGGTTTGTACCTACTTTACTTGGCGATTTTAAGTTTTCGGCTAAATCAAAACTCGATTTTGAAGCTTCGCTTAACATAAATGGTTCTTTGAATTATATGGGTTTTCATAACGATACGATTTTGGGACAACTAAAACCTTATCGGGTTTGGATGCGGTATTCGGGCGAGAACTGGGAAGTGCGTGCCGGTTTGCAGAAGATTAATTTTGGTTCGGCCAAGATGTTTCGCCCACTGATGTGGTTCGATGCCATGGATGTGCGTGACCCCTTGCAACTGACCGACGGCGTTTATGGCGTGTTGGGGAAGTATTTCTTTCAAAACAATGCTAATTTGTGGCTTTGGGGATTGATTGGCAATAAAAACCCGAAAGGCTATGAACTTTGGGGCTCGTCGCAATGGAAACCTGAAATCGGAGGTAGGTTTGAAATGCCTGCAGGTCCGGGTGAAATAGCTATAAGCACACATAACCGAACATTACAATATAATATAGGGTCGGGTAAAGAATTCAGTGAAACCCGGATTGGATTAGATGGAAAATGGGATGTTGGAATCGGATTGTGGTTTGAATCCAGCGTAACATCTACAGAAACACAGGGTTTCTCCTCACCATATTTGCCAAAAATGCAGGATATGTGGAACCTGGGAGCTGATTATACATTGTCAATTGGTAGTGGATTAGGAGTGACGGTTGAGTATTTCCGGTATCATGCCGGCGATAAATTTCTGGTTGAAGGTAAAGCAGTAAATGTACTTGGTGCGATGCTGACTTATCCCTTATCAATGCTGGATAATTTATCTGGAATGGTGTTTTATCTTACCGATCAGAATAAATGGATGAATTACCTGAGCTGGAGTCGAACATACGATAACTTTAATGTTTATGCTATCGGGTATTGGAATCCTGATAATGTTCAGTTGGTGACCGCTCAGTCTCAAAGCCGGAATATGTTTGCCGGAAAAGGGATACAGATTATGGTGAATTATAATTTTTGAGGACTTCACGCAGAGGCGCAAAGTCGCAAAAAAACAAAATATACGAATAAAAAACAAATAAATAATTTGCGTCTTAGCGCCTTTGCGCGGGATATAAATGAAGTAACATGAAAACAATTGTAGAAGTAAAGAATTTAGTCAAAAAATTCCCTGTTGGAACGGGTTCGTTTACCGCTCTTGATGGTGTGAATTTGCAGTTTTCCGAAGGAGAATTCACAGGACTGGTTGGTCCCAGCGGTTCAGGAAAAACAACCTTGTTGAATATTATCGGTTCGCTGGATATTCCGACAGAGGGTGAAGTCGTGGTTCTGAGCAAGTCAGTGGGAAAGCTGACACCAAAAGAAGCTGCACAACTCCGAAAGGAAAAGTTGGGTTTTATTTTTCAACATTATAATTTATTGCCGGTTTATACGGTATTTGAAAATGTTGAGTTTCCGTTATTGTTGCTCGATATCAGTGCTGATGAACGTAAAAAACGGGTTATGGAAACACTGGCCTGGGTTGGATTAACTGACAAAGTGAAATCTCGTCCGGCACAGCTTTCAGGTGGTGAATGCCAGCGTGTGGCAATTGCCCGTGCAATGGTAAAACGCCCCATGTTGGTGCTGGCTGATGAACCGACTGCAAACCTCGATTCAGCCAACTCGCACAATATATTGCAAACCATGGTGAATTTAAATCAGGAACTGAAAACCAGTTTCATTTTTGCTACACACGACGAAAAGGTTATCGGATATCTGAGAAGAATAATCCGATTGCAGGATGGAAAAGTTGTGGCTGATGATGTTGTGACTCCAATACATTAAACAATATAGCCATGAAACTATTCAAAACAGCTTTCAGAAGCTTAATTGGTAACGGTCTGAAAACCTGGCTCAACGTATTTGTTCTTTCAATTTCCTTTGTGTTGATTATTCTTTTGCAGGGGATTTTGAAAGGCTGGAGCAATCAGGCTGT
>CAZTDH010000159.1:0-5038 GCA_964612615.1 uncultured Paludibacter sp.
GAAAATAGCCTTTATTATTAATCCTTTTTCCGGAACAGGAAGAAAAGAAGATCTTTCCGGCATGATAAAACGCGGATTGGATCAAAGCTTTGGCAAACCGGAAATTGTGTTTACGAAGTCGCGTGGACATGCTACTGAATTGGCAAAAGACTTCGTGAAGAAAGGTTTTCAGATTGTGGTGGCTGTAGGCGGTGATGGAACGGTAAATGAGGTTGCCCGTTCGCTGATACACACCGATACTTCGCTGGGAATAATCCCAATTGGTTCGGGAAATGGTCTGGCACGGCATTTAGGTATACCCACAAGTATCCGTAAAGCTATTCAGCAATTAAATCATTCCGAACCGATTTTTATGGATTACGGTCTGGTAAACGAACGCCCATTTTTTTGTACTTGTGGAACCGGATTCGATGCGTATGTAAGTACTGAATTTGCCAAAGGAAAAAGACGTGGCATTATGAGTTATATCGAAAAAATTATTACCGGATATTTCAGCTATAAATCGCAAAACTATCATTTACTGGGTGATGGAATCGACTTGAATGTAAAGGCCTTCGTGCTGACCTTTGCAAATGCTTCACAATGGGGTAATAACGCTTATATTGCTCCACAGGCAAGTGTTCAGGATGGTCAGATAGATATTTCCATTATGAGTAATTTTCCGGTAATTGCTATTCCAACTCTGGCATTGAATCTTTTTGCAAAGAATATCGACAAAGATTTGTTTATGACTACTTTGCGTGCTAAATCAATAATGCTACAACGGGAAGAGTCAGGACCTTTTCACTATGATGGCGAACCTTATGAGGAAGGAACAGAAATTCATGTCAAAACGGTTTCTGATGGGTTGAAAGTGTTGGTTAAGAAAAGGTTTTAAGATAGTTCTCTGGGAAAAAACAGACAGGCTATATTCCAACATTTAGGAATATAGCCTGTTTAGTCAAGAGATTTATCAAGTTTATTTCACTACTAACTTTTTAGTTTGTCTGATATTACCAGTTTCTAGTGTATAGAAATAAACCCCACTAATCAGATTTTGCCGATTCAGTTTTACCTCATAGTTTCCTGCTTGTTTAAAGTCATTTTCCAACATAAGCATTGTTGCTCCCAACAGATTTACGACTCTTAAACTTACCTGACCAGCTGTAGGAACTGTATACTGAATAATTGTTGAAGACTCCAATGGATTCGGGCTGTTTTGACCTAACAAACTCACTTCATCTGCACTCACCGTTTCTACTTTTGTATGGTTTGGAGCTACATAAACTGCAGGCATCCAGTCGCAGGCAAAAGCAGAATTAGTTGTATGGGCAAAAATGTTGCTGATAGTGTAATTCAGTGCCTGAGCATCGCTCAGTTGAAGTCCGGGATAATCAACATTGGTAGAACGGCTTGCAAAACCCGAACCTGCACCGGTGCATTTATACTCGTAAAATTTAGGACTTAATGCGGTTGTCATGGCTGTCCAGCCACCTGCATTTAAGGTAGCTGGTTCAACACATTTTATAAATGCTGCTTTTGGATTATTTTGCCACGGGCGACCAAGATAGAAACTTGACATGGCAACATTATTAAATCCGACCGTTCCGGAAGGAAGCGATGAAAGTGTACAATTCAGGAAAACATATCCAAAAGCTGAAGCTGCATCGGTGTTTGGGGCGCATACCACACCACCATCTCTGTTTTCATAGGTAGTACAGCTATCCAAAACCATAACTCCATTGCCAAAAATAAAGTCAACACTGCCTTCGATATAACACTTTTTCATGTAAATACGTCCGTTGCTGTTGGTGTAATATGTATCCTGATAACCTAACAGACGGCAATTATAATATTGCTGACGGTCGCCTTTGGTACGTAATGCCACAGCCTGTTCACCACCCGAACCGGTTGCTCCATCATTTTTAATCGTATTCTGGAATGTAATATTTTGAGCAAGAAAATCACTCGCATCGATTGCCACACTGAAACAGTTGTTCGTACCCCATGTTCCTCCGGCACCATTGCTCTGACCGGCATAGGCATTGTAGGTAATTATGGTTGTAGTCGGATCTTCACCAATCAGAAATACATTTGATTTAGTGGAAGCCAGTGTACATTTTTCATAATAAGTGCCCGGTTTCACATGAATTATCCATCGACCGGGATAATTATCAGAAACAGCGGAAAATGCAGATTGAATTGTAGTATAATCGCCCGAACCATCTTTGTTTACCGTTTTCTCAACATCCGGAGCAGTAGCCTGAGTAGTAAATGACAGTTCTGCACCATAACCTGTACCGGTATCATTCGTTGCAAAAGCTCTTACATAATAGATGGTTGAAGGCGATAATGAACAGAACGAACAGATGAATGAGCCGATGCCGCTTCCATTGGTTGTAACTGAATTGGCAATGGTTGGAGAAGGTGATGTACTCCAGCAAATTCCACGTGCTGAAACTGTTGACCCACCCCAATCAGTCACATTTCCACCACTATTGGCAGTGATAGCCAAAATGGATGACACACTGGTAGTTGTAACAACCGGAACAGTCAATGCAGCCATGGTGGTGAAAGTGAGAACACTTCCGTACGAAGTTCCGGCTGAGTTTGTTGCATACGCTCTGGCATAATAAGTCGTTCCGGCAGTCAAACCGGTTAATTGAGTAGTGAAAATACCCGAACCTGTGCCGGTTTGAACTTTAGAATCCGTTGTTGTCGGAGAGGTGGAAGTCGTACTGTAAACAATTCCACGGTCGGTAACTGCTGCTCCACCATCGGTTGTGATATTTCCACCGGTTGATACAAAGGTGGTTGAAATGCCTGAAATAGCAGTCGAGCTGACAGTTGGTGGGTCGGCTGTAATTCCGGTTACTTCTCCAAATACGGCAATGCTATCCAATCCCAGTAATTTCCACTGATCGCCCGAAGTAGTTATATGGTAAGGGTACAAACGAAGATATATGCTTTCTCCGCTGTTGAATGTATTATTTGACGTTAATGTCGAAAGTGTTTTTGAAAAGGTTCCGTTTGAAACAGCTATATCATTTCCAAGCTGAATTCCGCTGGCCAGTGTAAATGCCGGATCTTTGGAATAAAAAACAGAAACTCTGAAATCGGGCGTTGCCCAGGCTGCAAGTTTCATTCTGACGCTGTCGACAACCAAAGTGCCACCCGATTTTGGTGAAGCCGCAAACTGAATGTATCTTCCTTCTGCTGGTGCTGATTCGGTTTGCCATACAGCTCCTGTATAAAGTGATTGTCCGTTTAGACCGCTATAGGACTGACTTCCGTAATTTGTCAGATTGCTCAAAGTTGTTGTTCCTGCCATCATGGTTCCTGTTGTCACGCCTGAAGTTACATTGGAAATACATGGCCATATAATACTTGAAGATACCGGAATCGGAACAGATGAACCTCCGATTGCCATGTTCAGAATGGCAAGATATTTACCCGTAATGGCTGCTGCCGAAGAATTCCATGGTAAAATACGAACATAAATGGATTGACCCGGATTTAAAACAATATTCAGTGCCGAGAATTTTACGTGTGAATAGGTTGCATTACCAAGCGTTATAGTTGTGCCCAATTGGGTTGAAGTTGCAAAATTAGGATCAGTCGAATAAAGAATATCTGCCCGAAGAACAGAAGTTCCACCCGAAGAACCAATGGTGACCGATATTGTATCAACAGTCAGAATGCCTCCTGTTTTTGGTGATGCCGAAAATTGAACATAACGTGAACTGTTATAAGCCGTCTCCGCAGGCCAACCTGTGGCAGCAGATTCTTTTAAACGCTGAAATGTCATTGCAGGAGTGCCAATGCTGGCAGTTGCTCCCGAGCCCAGAATTAATGAGCCACCTAGGGTCTCTGCAACAGCATCTATCTGACCTGAAGTTGAGGCTGCCGATGTTGAAGCGGCGGAAACTATGAGTGGCCAACTTGCTACAGCAGGTGTTGAACCGGCATGTAATTTTACAGCACTGCAACATACCGAAAATAAGAAAAAGAGTACGATTTTTTTCATTGGAATAGATTTTGAAATTATATTGCACAAATATAGACTGTAAATAAAATTTACATGTTCATTTTTTAGCATATTAGGTGGAGAAATCAACAAACGATATAAAAAAAAGCACCATTCCGATTAAGAAACAATGCTTTCTGTTGAATTTTTTGATTCTGTCTATTCAATACTCAATAAACGTCCGGTTTGGCAGTCAATATGCAGTTTTATGCCTGATTTGCGAAACAAACTTTCGGGTAGAGGAATTATTTTGCCAAATTGTGGAACATAGAATTCACTGCTGTACAATGTATTGATTCCGTCTCCAATCGTAAGCTGTGTTGATACAGGTAAAACACAGAAAAGTGCCGGTTTTTCGGGTTTTGCTTTTGGGTCAGCCGGATTAACAGCGATGGTTGCCGGTGTTATGTTGATATAAAACGGAACACCGCTTAAATCATCTACAGAAACGATTCCTTTCAGAGCAGACAGGCGGAATAAAACCTGATTGTTCAGCGGCTTTACAGGTGTGAAGTTTAGCGTTTGAGTTTGGGTTTCCACAGTTGTTTTCCCGGCAAAAAGCTCAGTTAAATCACGTTCCAGTTTGTTCAGACCATCCAACATGGTTTTAAACGAATCACCATCAGCCGGCAGTTTGTCAACATCCGCTGTCAGTAAACTTAACCGCCGCTCACGAATACGGTAAATCTGTTTGGCAACTCCTTCGGCTAATTTAGCTTCAGAGCCTGCCATCATATACTCTTCACCCAGTGGTAGCAATTGGTCCTTTGTAATTTCTTTGGTTGGTAGCACAGTAGCCGGATTGCTTGTTTTCTCAGCTTCGCAAGTCACATTCACACCGCATAAAATTCCTTTCGGATTTACTACCAAATGACAGGTTTGCAAAGAATGATTCGGTACAACTGAGTAAGTTCGGGTTGAATCGGGAAAAGCAGTGGTTTTTACTTTAATACTTTTCAGCCTGAAAGTTGTTTTTTCTTCCGTAATTACTTTATTCGTTGCCAGATAACGTTCAGAATAACGGTAATAAAC
>CAZTDH010000160.1:0-1266 GCA_964612615.1 uncultured Paludibacter sp.
GATTTGGTTGTTAGTTAAACATTAAAATATCTCATAATGAAAACATTAGAAAAAAGCGTAGCAGAAAAACTACTGAAAATTAAGGCTGTAAAATTGCAACCTAACAACCCATTTGTATGGGCATCGGGCTGGAATTCACCCATATATTGCGATAATCGCAAAACGCTTTCATATCCTCAAATCCGTACTTATATAAAACTTGAATTGGCACGTCTTATTTTGGAAATGTATCCTGACGTGGAAGTGATAGCCGGTGTGGCTACCGGTGCAATAGCGCAGGGAGCGTTGGTGGCTGATGCATTGGGTTTGCCGTTTGTCTATATTCGCCCTACACCAAAAGATCATGGGCTGGAAAACATGATTGAAGGCGATTTACGTCCGAAACAAAAAGTAGTTGTTATAGAAGATCTTATTTCGACCGGTGGAAGCAGTTTGAAAGCAGTAGATGCTATTCGTAACGATGGTTCTGAGGTATTGGGCATGTTGGCCATTTTCACCTACGGATTCCCTGTAGCAGAACAAAAATTCAAACAAGCTAAGGTGAAACTAACCACACTTTGTAACTACGAAGCTGTTTTGGCAGAAGCGTTGGCAACAAAATATATTACAGCCGATGATATGGAAACTCTTCAGGAGTGGCGTAAAAATCCATCGACATGGAAAACTGAATAATATATATTGACCATTTTTTCATTGACTATTTACTATTTGAATAGTCAAATGTAAATGTTTAAATAGTAAATAAAATTAAATGACAACATACGAAAGCGAGATAAAGGCCATTTCCTCAAGCGAGGAAGTGGTTTTTGGTATTTTGAGTGATCTGAAAAATCTGGAGAAACTGGCAAATAATCCTTCATTGATGGATAAGGCTCGAGATTTGAAATTTGATACAGACAGTTGTAGTTTTGCAGTAGAAGGATTTGGAAAAATGGGTTTCCGAATTGTGGAACGTGAACCGTTTAAATCCATCAAGATGGTTTCGGAAAATGCTCCGGTTGAAATTAATGTGTGGATTCAGTTGAAAGCTGCTGCCGAGAATGACACCCGCATGAAACTGACATTGAAAGCTGACCTGCCCATGATGATTAAAATGATGGTTGACAAGAAGTTGCAGGAAGGGCTAAACTCCATTGCCGAATTGTTGGCGAATACATTATCAGCTCCAATAAATTAGAATGTTATGGCAAAACTCTGGGAAAAAAGTACACAAGTGAATGCTAAAATTGAGGCATTTACTATTGGTCGCGACCGCGAAATGGATGT
>CAZTDH010000160.1:1366-5027 GCA_964612615.1 uncultured Paludibacter sp.
TTTATCCGTCTACCAGATGAATTTACAACAGGTTCGAGCATTATGCCGCACAAAAAGAATCCGGATGTGTTTGAACTGACACGGGCCAAATGTAATAAATTACAATCGCTCCCACAACAAATAATGTTGATTACCAATAACTTGCCATCGGGCTATTTCCGCGATTTACAAATTATCAAGGAAGTGTTTGTTCCAGCATTTACAGAACTGAATGATTGTCTCGAAATGACAGCAATGATGATGGCGCAGGTGGAAGTAAATACCGAAATTCTGAATGATTCCCGTTACGATTACCTGTTCAGTGTAGAAGAGGTAAACCGATTGGCGTCATTAGGCGTGCCGTTCCGTGATGCATACAAACAAGTTGGTCTGGAAATTGAAGCAGGTAACTTTAAACCTGATAAAACAGTGAAACATACTCATGAAGGCAGCATTGGAAATTTGTGCAACAACGAAATTTGTATTTATAAAGATGATATCTTAAGTCAGTTTACATTCCGGAAAGTACGGGAGGCAGAAAAAAAATTATTTGATTAAAGATGCGTTAATTATTTGATTAAAAGCCGATTGTGAAATCGGCTTTTTTTATGCTTATTTTTCTTTTGAAAATATTCGAAAATATTTGTTTTTGGTTAAATTAAAATATTATATTTGCAAAATACATTACAAATTTAATTTCAAATTTATGAGAATAACTCTAATGATTGTTGTGTTACAACTTTTGTTGATAACAGCGCTATTTGCACAAAAAGAACCAATGAAGTATGGAAAAATTGACAAGTCAGACCTTGAAATGAAAGTATATTCCGCCGATTCGAGTGCTTCTGCAGTGATATTGTGTAATTATGGCTATTTTGATTCTAACCAAATGCAATTCGTACATCAACGAAGAATTAAGATTTTGAAAGAAGAAGGAAAATCATGGGGCGATGTTTTTGCACCATCATCCACCGAAAATATTATCATCAAAGGGCAAACAGTAAACCTTGAAAACGGAGTTCCGGTAGTAACTAAACTGGGTAAGGATGGTATCTTTATTGAAAAGCGAACAAGAGATGTATACAGAGCAAAGGCAGCCATGCCAAATGTGAAAGTCGGTTCAGTAATAGATGTTGAATATTATTTCAAAGGATTACCTCCCTATTGGATTTTTCAGGAAACTATTCCTGTTAGATGGAGTGAGTTAATTCTAGAACAAAGTCTGTATTATAGCTTTCGAAAAAACTTCACAGGTTATGTTCCACTTGCCGAAAGTGCCGATGATAGATGGGTTGCAAAAAATGTGCCTGCTTTTAAATCAGAAGCATTAGTAAATAATGCCGAGAACTACTTGTCACGTATGTATATCGAGCTTTCTAGCATACATGTTCCGGGTGTATATTACAAAGATTATGCTACAGATTGGGAGGCTGTTAAAGAAATTCTTAGAAAAGATGACGATTTTGGAGGCAAACTGGATCAATTCAATTTATATTTAAATGAAACGGCTAAAGGACTAAAAGCTGCCAATTCTTCACCTGAAGAACGGCTTGCAAAAGCATATGAATTGGTCAAGAAGATAAAATGGAACATGAAAGAATCAGTTTGGTGTTCTAAAGAAGGGCTGAGTAATGCCTTTAACAAACAGATAGGAAATTCTGCTGATATTAATTTGATTTTGACTATTTTACTTCGAAAATTAGATATTGAAGCCAATCCGGTTGTAATGAGTACTCGTGATAATGGACTGATTCCAGCATTTTCTGTCAGTCTCGACAAACTTAATTATGTGTTGGCTCACGTGACTATTGATGATAAAACCTACTTATTAGATGCTACAGATGAAAACTTACCATTAGGATTGTTACCAAAAAGAGCAATAAACGGTAAAGGTTTATTATTACGTAAAGAGTCAATAGAATGGATTGATTTAACTACTCCCAAGAAAGATAAAGAAATATCAATATTTGATTTAGAGTTGAGTCCTGATGGAAAATTAAAAGGAAATTGGACCAGATCATATTTTGATTATAGTGCTTATCAACTCCGAACTTCATATAAAAAGAAGAACAGTCAGGATGATTATCTGAAAGATTTAGAGAGCAAATACCATGGTTTGTCAATCGATGAATACAGTGTTGCAAATTTTGATAGTGTTCAATTGCCTGTAAAAGAAACTTATAAGGTAAATATTAAAAATAAAATCACTAAAACCAGTGATCAGATCTTTATACAACCTATACTTTTTGATAGTTATTCTGAGAATCCTCTAAAAGCTGTTGAACGTGTTTATCCGGTCGATTTTACAACTGGTTTCGAAAAAACGTTTGTGTTTTACTTGAGTATTCCAGAAGGATATACCGTTGAGCAACTTCCGAAAAATATAAAAATGGCTTTACCCCAAAACACTGCCACCTTGCAACGATTATCAAATGTTAGTGAAAACAAGATACAGGTGCTATTTAAATTGTTCGTCAATAAGCCGGTGTTTTATCAGCCAGAATATCAGGATTTAAAGGCATTTTTCGATGAATTAGTAAAGAAACAGGCCGAGATGATAATACTAAGAAAAGTTTAATCCAGAAACAAAACCAAACTACTAACCTCTGAAATGACTTTAGAGGTTGATAAAACAACTATATGAAAACAATTTGTCTAATATTCAATTTTTTGATAATTAGTTCATTATTACAAGCTAAAGAACTAAAATATGCCTTTGCTGATATACCGGCAAATCTAAAAGAAAATGCTCATACTGTATTCAGATTGAATAAAATAGAAGTAGAACTGAAATCTGAAAAAGAAGTTTTAATCAATATTATCGAAGTGCGTACTATTCTGAATAAGAATGGATTGCATGATAGTTATTTTATGGAATCTTATAGTCCAATGATGAAAATATCAGGCCTGAGTGGCAAAGTCTATGACCAGGAGGGGAAGAAAGTCAAGTCATTAGGTGTCGACGATATTCAGGATTATAGTATGTTCGATGGATTTTCGCTCTATCAGGACAATCGTATTAAACGGATAGATCCTAAATACCTGAATTATCCGTTTACAGTGGAGTATAGTTATCAAATGAATTTTAAACAAAGCTTGTTCTTGCCCTCGTGGGAACATGCAGCTGAAAATACCTCTTACGAAAATTCTTCATACGTTTTAAAAGTGCCAAAGAATTACGCCATTCGGTATAAAGAATATAGCTTACCCAAACCAGTTGAGAAAAGTTCAACAGATAAAAACGATATCTATTCATGGTCGTTAAGCAATTTGAAAGCGCGTATAAATGAGCCATTTTCGTCTATTGATAAATATGAGTTTCCATTTCTAACAATAGCTCCTAATTCATTTTTTTACTGCGACACAAAAGGATCAGCTGAAACATGGAAAGAATTTGGAATGTGGAATTCATCTCTTAATAAAGACAGAGATAAACTTCCTGAAGCTACGGTTACAATGTTGAAAGAATTAACTGCAAATTGCAAAACCGACTTTGAAAAACTAAAAACTTTATATGAGTTTATGCAGAAGAAAACCAGATATGTAAATGTTTCTATTGGAATAGGTGGTTGGCAACCCTTTGATGCAGCAACTGTTGATAAAACTTCGTATGGCGATTGTAAGGCTTTGTCAAATTTCACAAAATCACTACTTTCAGCGATAGGTATAAAATCTTATTACG
>CAZTDH010000161.1:0-5023 GCA_964612615.1 uncultured Paludibacter sp.
CCATAGCGGCATTGTAGGTCATAACAGTTCCGGGCTTCAAAATACCTTTTTCTTTGTCTAGAATGGCGCGGAGCAGTACGTCGGTATTGACCAGTCCTTTCATCAGAATATCGGCTTCGCCCTCCTTCACCATTCGCACAGCCTCAATAGCTGCGGCTTTTACTTCAGGCACATCAATAATATGAACGAAAGGGGATAGGGTATGTTCTTCGAACAGGTGAGGTGATTCAATGGAAGCCACATCGCCAATTAACCAGGCTTCGATAATGCCCAGATCAACAGCCTGCAAAACAGCATCGAGTGTGTGTGCATCCACCGCATTGGCCACAGCCATCCGCTTACGACAGTTCAGTCCCGTAAGATGAGCTGTCAGTTCGGCAAACGATGAAATTGACTCCATTCTGTGCTGTTTTGAGTGTATTTGCTCCACAAATGTAGAGATAATATTTTAGTGATACAACTAAAAACACTCAATTGCGACCAGTTGTTTAAAGATTTGTTTTCCAACTTTTTAAAGCAAAAATGAGAAAGTACTGGCAGTGCTTTCTGATTTTCTGTTTTTATTCTGCAAACTAATATTTTCTCAATATTTTGTAGGGTTCTGATGTCAGATTGTAAGAATCTTATTGGAAAGACTAACCTGATTTTCTTGAAATAATACTGAACAATTAGTATTAATTCATTAGAGTATTAACAATATATTTTTGCTCTGACTTAAATCTTCATGTTAGCGGATTTGGGGTCAGAAAGTAAATTCGAAGGAGAATTATTTTTAATAGAGAGAGTATTATAGAGAAATGGGAACAAGTTTGATGTAAAAAACGAGAGGAAACTAAACAAAATAATCAAAATCATTGTTTTTATGTGATAAATTCTACTTCTGTAAACTAAAAACTGCTACAATCTGGTTTTCTGATTCTGGTCAAAACCATTTTAAATTTAGTATTAGTAAAGTTGACCTAATGTAGATTTTAAAATGTTATCCCTGATTTTTTCATGAATAATGTGCTATTGCATTTATATTCCATTAAAAACGACTACTATTAGCTATTGTAGTAAATTAAATAGCTTTGCGCAAAAAAATGAAACTAAATTATTTTTTAAAATAAATGTATTTTTGTTATATTTGTAAAAAGTTAATCCAAAATTCATTTTCAGTCTTTATTTTTACATTCTGTTATTGTTGTGGACATATCATTAAAATAGATTCAATTGGTTTTACATAAACATTGTTCAAATCGTAATGTAACAATATGATAATAATACTGAATTCTGATTATAACCGAATTTCAAACTAAATTTAAAATAATAATGAAAAAACTAAACAAATTGCTCGTTTACATAGCTCTGGCCACGATGCCTATGCTATTTTCGCATTGTACACTGACTGAGGATTTGACGAAACTCAAGACCTCGTTGGATAGCGTAAAAATTGCTCTTGGAACACCTCAGTTTAATACATTGGCGCATCTCAAATTTGTAGATGCTGCAACTAATCTTCCAATAGAAGATCAGGATGTGAAGGTTACCATATCTGGTAAAGATGCAGCATTGATGTACAACAATATGGGTGCTCATTTGACCGAATATACAGGCAAATGGGGATTGCTTGACTTGGTGGTAGACCCACATAAGGTTGATACTGCTGCGCTGCGTTCTAATCCTATTGAATTCGTTATTACGCCAACGATGGCCGGTTATGTTGGTGATCCACAGAAGGTATTTCTACTTAATCCGGGGACAAACAATATCACGCTAAGTATGATTAATCTTTCAGCACCACCTGCGGGTTATTATAGTTCAACTAATGTTATTGTTGGCAATACAAATTCAAATGGTCAGATTAGTGGAGGCACACAGATTAGTCTGGCACCAAGAAGAATTTCAAGAACTACTTCTGTATTAGGAAATTTCCAAGGTACTATTCAGTTTCTTAGTGGTACTACCTTTCTGGATGCATCAGGTAATACCCTGATAGGTTCATTATCATACGATTTCTCATCTATGGGAGATGATAGAAACGGTTGGCCCTTATATACTCATACTGGTAATTGGTATAAAAAAATTACCAAATACTTTGCTTTTTCACTTCAATTTTATATTACACCAATTGGTGGAGTGAAAACTCCGGTTGCTAATTTTGGAAACAATGGAGGTATTATATTTGTTTCAGGTATTACGACAAATTTTATAAATGAACTAACTGGAGTAGCTTACAAGGAAGGGGATAAAATTGATCGTTGGCAAACAACAACTCTTTTGGATGGCGGTAGTAACATTAATAGTACGAAAGATGTCATCAGGCAGGTGGTTTCATTGGGAGGTGATGGTCTCGGTTTGAAGGATACATTGAAAAATGTGAGTGATTTGAAATCCACTTGGGGTATTGCTAAGAACGCAAGTCCTGTTAGCGCTATAATAAATATAAATGGTGTAATTGCCCGACCTAATACACTTGTAAATCTGTTAATACAGAAGCATGATTTGAATTATACTCAAACAGGATGGGGTGAATATTTATCATGGGGAAATCTTGATTTATATAACCCAACAGGCAGTAAACAATTGATATATTATTACTTAACTACAGATAGCTATGGATCTGACTTTTTTTCAATACAAGATTCATATGGATTGACTATTTATCCACAAGGCTTTAGCTATACTCCGGATTTTTCATCATCAACTTTGGGATTTACACAAAACATAACTGTTGCTGAGGACATTGCAAGTGCTACGGATTTGGTTACAGCGAATATTAATTTGACTGTTGAAAGTCAATCGAGCCCAAGTATTGGGATTAAGCCAAATGTCAATATACAGGTTGGAGTCTCTGGCAATATGCAAACATACAAGCTAAAGGATGGTAAGACTTCGTTGTCGCTGAAGATTGATCAACCCTATATTGTGCGTGGACAATTTGGTACATCTTCTGCGGTTGGTATTTTGACTGTGAAAAAAGTTGACAAAAACTATGTGGGAACTTTTCAATTGTCAATGGGTTCAACGTTAGGTCAAGAACAAACGTTCACTGTAGTAAATAATGGTGACAAAACCATCGATATTAATTATACAATTTCTGTTTCTAGCGATGTGTTTAACCAATTTAGAAATTAAAAAATTATGAGAAAACTACTAATAATCATCTTTGTGTCTGTCTCCGGAATGTTGATGGCACAAACACAGGAAACAACTACAACAGTAACTACAACAACTACTGTAGCCAAACCACGTTCTTATTTTGGTGTTGCATTGGGTGTTAGTGCTTCTACCAATGGAGTAGGATTTAATGTAACCACAGCTCTGAATAAATTTTTAGCCCTTCGGTTGTCGTACGAAAAGTTGGATAACAGTATTATTCAAAATGTATATGCTATTAATAATCCGATTATTGTAGATCTTAGCGGACAGTCGCTTTCAATGACTCCAACCATTAAGACCGGTGGTTTATCGGCCATTCTCGACCTTTATCTGGGAAAATCCTTTTATATCTCGGGCGGAGTAGTTAGTACCGATATGGATATGTCAGCAACAATCAAATCGGCAAATCCTTTAAAAATTGGTGATATAACGTTTACTCCCGACGATCTTGGTCAACTGGGTTTGACAATTAAGCCGGAACAAAAACTTTCACCTTATGCTGCATTTGGTTTTGGCCGGAATATCTCACGGGATCACCACTTGTGTATGAGTCTGGAATTTGGTGCGTATTATATGAAATCGTATGTAATAGGACTTACCGGTACAAATATGTTTTCTCCAACAGCCGAAGCAAATCAGGCTGTCGTGGATCAGCTTAATGCAAATCTGAAAACATTTAGCTGGAGCGGAATCTATCCGGTTATCAAACTGGGAATTTCGTATAAGATTTTTTGAGAAATGAAGAAATACGTTTTTCTTTAAATAGAACAGAGAACCCGCTCAGATTCTGAGCGGGTTCTCTGTTCTTATATTTATTTCACCAGTTGATTGACTGATTCCACCAATCGTACAAACTCCCGTCGGTAGCCATGAGTATCAGTTCCAATGCCGTTGTTAGCCAGTTCAATCACTTTGGAATACGTTGCATCGCCTTTGAAATCCGATTCGCGGAGTAATTGTCCGAACATGGCCACAGCAGTAATAAACTGAAAATCGGAAGTCGGCTTTTTATTGATATCGCTTGCCAGCACCGGAACTTCTATTTTTTCGCTTTTCGTTCCGTTGGGTTGTTTGTAACGAAGCTTCACCGTTAGTAATTCGGAAGAATTGACGCTGGTTTCGTCTGAATTTGTTGCTGTAGTTTTCTGATATTTCAGCTTGTCAACACCCCCAAAGTTATTTTTTACCCCAACAGGAATGATTTCGTATAAGGCGGTAACGGTATGACCTGAACCTAATTCACCTGCATCTTTTGTGTCGTCGTTGAAATCTTCTTTGTTCAGTAAACGGCTTTCGTAACCGATTAAACGATATGCATTGACATAAGCCGGATTAAATTCCACCTGAATTTTTACGTCTTTAGCTACAGTGTACATGGTACTGCCAAATTCGTTTACCAGCACTTTGTTTGCTTCCTGAATATTATCGATATAGGCATGGTTTCCGTTTCCTTTTTCGGCCAGGATTTGCAGTTTATTGTCTTTGTAATTGCCCATTCCATAACCAAGCACGGTGAGATAAACCCCTGTTTTGCGTTTCGATTCGATCATTTTCTCCAACTCATCCGGACTTGAAATCCCAACATTGAAATCGCCATCGGTACAAAGAATAATACGGTTATTGCCATTCGGAATAAAATTCTTTTCGGCAATTTTGTAAGCCAGCATAATGCCTTCGCCACCGGCTGTAGAACCACCTGCATGCAGACTTTCAACCGCTTGCATAATTTTCTGTTTGTCTGTTCCTTCAGTTGATTCGAGTGCTACTCCTGCTGCTCCGGCATACACCACAATAGCTACTTTGTCGGTTTTACGGAGATTATTGGTGAGTAATTTAATAGACGATTTTACCAGATCCAGTTTGTTCGGGTCGCTCATTGAAC
>CAZTDH010000162.1:0-5004 GCA_964612615.1 uncultured Paludibacter sp.
ACACCCTGAGCACTGGCACGTATGCTCGAATCGGTCTGAGTTTCAACGTACAGCGAACCGGAGATATTGAAGAAATCGAATGCCATACCATAAATAATACAAGAAAGGATAATCATCCAAAGTCCGTCTGCCGGATTTCCCAGTCCAAACAATCCAAAACGTAATACCCAGGCAACCATACTGAATAACATCACGTTTTTAATTCCGAATTTACGCAGGAAAAACGGAATAGTAAGGATAAACAATGTTTCCGACATTTGCGAAATAGACATGATAATGGCAGGATACTTAATGGCTGTAAGACCTTTATAAGCATCTATCTTAGCGAAATCATGCAGAAAAGTATCACCATAGGCATTCGTCAATTGCAGAGCAGCCCCCAGTAACATAGAGAAAACGAAGAACAAAGCCATTTTCTTTTCTTTAAACAAGGTAAAGGCCTTTAATCCTAGTGTATCAACCAGTGTTTTCTTTTCTGAATTATTACTTACTTCGCATTTAGGAAGGGTAAATGCATATACACCCAGTACCAAAGCAGCAGCCGAAGCCACATAAAATTGCAGCGATGAAGTTTCAATTTTCAACAAACTTACTGTCCACATAGCCACAATAAAACCAACAGTACCAAATACCCGAATTGGCGGATATTCTTTTACAATATCCATATTCGCTTTTTTCATGGCCGAATATGAAACAGTAATTGATAATGAAATGGTTGGCATATAAAACATCATATTTACCAGCATAAGGGTAAACATTTGAGTTGGATTCTGCATTTGAGGAACCAAAAACAGGCAAACCGCACCACCAAGGTGAAAAAAGCCAAGCAGTTTTTCAGCATTAATCCAACGGTCGGCAATTACACCTGCCAAAGCCGGCATAAACAACGATGCGATACCCATTGTCGAAAAAATAGCACCAAACTCGGTGCCTGTCCAGTGTTTATTCTGAAACCAGTAGCCACCAATGGTGATGAGCCACGAACCCCAGATAAAAAACTGGAGAAAATTCATTAATGTCAAACGATACTTTAATCCCATGATTCTTTTATTTTTGTTGATTGGTTAATTTGATTATATACTGCTTACTGCCACTGCCAACTATGAACTATAAACTACCTGTTTTTTCTCTTCAACGCATCCCTTAGCCTAACTGCCAATTCATATTTTTCAGTATTTACAGCCACTTCAAGCATTTCATTAAGCGATTCTTCTGTAAGCAAATCGAAATCATCATCAGTCAAATCTTCGGCATTTTCGGGCACAGTTGGTTTTACTTCATCCGTTGAAACTTCAACCTCGGTACCAACTATATCAAGAATATCCGATTTCACAAAAATTGGGCAATCGGAGCGTACAGCCAGGGCCACAGCATCCGAAGTACGGGCATCTACAATCAGAAGTTGTTCATCACGTTTAATGTGCAATTCAGAATAAAAAACATCATTAATCATATCATAAATAAGCACTTTAATCAGCTCAGCATCAAATGAATTGAGTATATTCTTTATCAAATCGTGAGTTAGTGGGCGGGGCGATTTCTTATTGTTTATTTTCAATGCAATGGATTGTGCTTCAGGCTCTCCAATCATTACCGAAAATCTTCGGTTTCCATGCACTTCACTTAATACCAGGCCATAAGTCCCAATAACTGTCTGATTATAAACCAATCCGGTAATAGCTAGTTTTATCTCTGAATTCATATTTAAAGAAATCGTATTAAAAGGCAACAAATATACAGATATTTTCAAAAGTAAAATTCAAAATCATTCAAAACTTCACAGATTAAGCATGTTTAGCAATAATAATGGCAGTTGAAAATCGTCATATCGTTAATAATCAATCATTAATTATCAATTATTAATTAGTTGTAGTACTTTTGTGGGAGAAATTAAAGGGAAACATGTTCAAAAAATCAAACATAGTAATTAAAAATAAACGGGCAACGTTCGATTATGAAATTACCGATCGGTTCATCGCGGGTATTCAGCTTTATGGCACGGAAATCAAATCTATTCGTGATGCAAAAGCCGGATTAAATGATACCTATTGCACGTTTATAAATAATGAATTGTGGGTTAGAAACATGCACATTGCCACTTACTTTTTCGGCACGTACAATAACCATGACGTGCGTCGTGACCGCAAATTACTGCTCAATAAGCGTGAACTGAATAAGCTGATTCGGGGAACAAAAGAAACCGGCAACACCATTGTGCCAACCAAAATGTTTATTAATGATAAAGGGCTGGCTAAGTTGGAAATCGGGCTGGCCAAAGGAAAGAAAAACTACGATAAACGCCAGTCGCTCAAAGAAAAAGAAGACAAGCGCAGCATCGACCGGGCAATGAAAGACTAATATTTACCCCGCAATTTATCCCGATTACTATCGGGAGTGGTTTTGGGCTACTTCTTCTTAGTCTTGGTATACAAAAACCGCTTAATCTTCTGCGAAGCTGTTTTTTCAAACGGTTCATCCATTATATCCACACGCTTAATCTGCGATACTTTATTCAGTTTCTCATTTAATTCTTTGGTGAAGTGTTGCGCCCATATTTTGTGCTTTTCCTTTTTGTCTTCAATCACCAGTTTCAAATGTTCGTAGGCTTTTTCAAGCTCTTCAATTTCCACTAACACTTTGGCCACCAAAAAACCATCTTCCTCAATTACAAGTGACTCTACAACCAGTTCATGATTGTTTATAACTGTCTCGATATCTTCAGGATAAATATTCTCACCACTTGCACCAACAATTGTATTCTTGATTCTTCCTTTTATAAACAACCGTTTATGTCTGTCAAACCGTCCATAATCGCCGGTACGAAACCAACCATCTTCAGTCAATACTTCGCTCGTGGCTTCGGGATTTTTATAATAGCCTTTCATCACGTTAGGTCCTTTTGCCCAAATCTCCCCTACTCCTTTTTTGTCGGGTTCATTTATCTTTAAATCAACGCCATGCACCGCAAAGCCTGTTGAATGCAATTTGGTTTGATGTACACCTGCACCTGCCAATAAAGGAGCTGTTTCAGTAAGTCCGTAGCCAATAGCATACGGAAAACGTGCCTCTTTCAAAAAGCGTTCCACACGCGAATCAAGTTTTGCACCACCAATTCCAAAAAATTTCAATCGACCGCCAAAAGTCTGATATAACTTTTTACCTGCAATCCGGTGAATCAATATCCTGAAAAACGGAGTTTTATAAATCATTCTTTTCAAACCATTTCCTGTAAACTTGCTCTGAATCTGTGTTTTATATATTTTTTCCATGACAAGTGGCACAGAAAGCATCATGGTTGGTCGGATTTTCTTCAAAGCAGGTAATAAAGCTGCCGGAGTGGGTGGTTTTTCCAGGTAATAAATTGTAGCACCATATATGATGGGATAAATCATACCAATCGTATTCTCATAAGTATGCGACAATGGCAAAAGAGACAAAAATACATCGGTACGTGAAATAGGTTGAAAAGTGTACGATTGCATACCTACAAATGCAATGCTTTTATGTGATAAAACAACGCCCTTTGAACGCCCTGTGGTTCCTGAAGTATATATAATAGCAGCAGTATCAGTTTCTTTTACAGTTATTTTTGGAATTATAAAGTCTGCAGAAATCTTTTTACTACCCGATACCTGACTGAAATCATCAACCATAATTGTTGCTTCGAGCGAAGGTAATTCAAGTCCTTCAATCCTGGAAATCAAACGTTCACTTACGAATAGCACTTTTGACTCTGAGTGAACCAGCACATTCTCAACCTCTTCGCGCGTAAAATCGGGCAAAACGGGAACTATAATCAAACCTTTGGTAACAACTGAAAAATAGGCAATTACCCAATTGGGCATATTGTGACTAAACAATGCCACTTTATCACCTTTCGTTAAACCCAACGAGAATAAAACAGAAGCTATTTCATCAATCTTTTGGCCTAATTCAGAGTAGGTTATCGGTTTTCCTTCAACAAATGAAACCGATGGCATCTTGGCAAAATTCTTTACAGAATAATCGAGGATTGATTTGAGGGTAAGTGGCTTTGGTTCTATCTTTCTATTCATGCATTCTAAGTTTACAATATCACGTTGATATTGAATATTTATGTAAAGATATAGACTTTTTCCAAAAAGATGCCTTTAGCAAAGGATATTAACGTCTGAACTTATTTATAAATCAGAAAAATACAAGGTCGTTTATTCAAATCCGGTAGTTGAGTTTTCCACTCTTTAATGGTTTTGGTTTTGATAAATTCTGTGTCGAGCGTAATGTCGGCAGCAATGCAAAGACGGGTATTTTGCTGGCAGGTTTTGAGAATTTCTTCCAGCATTTTCATATTGCGGTAAGGAGTTTCAATGAAAATCTGTGACTGATTCTCGGAATAAGCACGTGATTCAAGCTTTTTAAGCGCTTTGCTTCGTTCGTCGGGTTGAATAGGCAAATACCCTACAAATGCAAAGCTTTGTCCGTTGAAGCCTGAAGCCATTAGTGAAAGCAGGATAGACGAAGGACCTACCAATGGAATAACCGTGAAATTATTTCGCTGTGCAATAGCCACCACATCGGCACCAGGATCGGCAATGGCAGGACAACCGGCTTCAGAAAGTACTCCCATATCATTCCCGGCAAACATCGGCTTCAGAAAACCGCTTAGCTCCTCGGGCGAAGTATGTTGATTCAGAATATAAAAAGTCAGTCTATCAATATCAATTGATGGATTTGCTTTCTTCAGAAAACGGCGTGCTGTGCGTACATCTTCTACAATAAAATACTTCAAATCAGTTACAATTTGAGTATTTCGGGCAGGTAAAATACTGTCGAATGAGCTTTCGCCTAAAGATGTTGGTATCAGATATAAAGTTGCCATAACAATAGTGTTTAATTCTGATTTTTTAGCTCTTCAAGTTCTTCATTTAGAATTTCCCACTCATAAACCTTTTGTTCGAGTTCACGTTGTTTTTTCTGATAAAGCATAATATACTCATTATCAGAAGCTTTTTCAGGCAATTGTAA
>CAZTDH010000163.1:0-4991 GCA_964612615.1 uncultured Paludibacter sp.
GAAGAAGATTTGCTTCCTTTTTATTCAACTTATCAAACTTCATCATACGACGGCAGTCTGGGTCATTTGCGCCACTCAGGCCTATTTCGTCGCCATAGAAAATAACGGGAACTCCCGGAATTGTAAGATTAAAAGTATGGAAGAGAAACAGTTTGTTGTAGGCCGTTGAATCTGTAATTCCGATATTACGTTGCCAACCCGCTGCTTTGGAATCTTCACCAAACTTTAAATCGCCCGATGCCAGTGCCATAAAACGTGGTTTGTCATGATTACCTGAGATATTGCCCATCAAATTATGTCCGCCATAGATGTATAAACTTGAATTGAGTATATTTTGAACTTGCGAAAAATCACTGTTACCTACACCGGCAAAAGTAGTGTTGGCAATGTCGTAAACATTGAAATCAAATTGTCCATCGAGCATACCAGTCGTCAGGTAACTGCTTATCAATTCAGGACTTCCGTAGGTTTCGCCAATCTGATACAGATTTTTTCCTTTGTTTGCTTTTTTGATTTTCATGGTGAGTTCTCGCCAAAATTCTTCGGTAATATGTTTTGTGGCGTCGTGGCGGAAACCATCCAATTTGAATTCCTTTAACCAAAACATTGCAGAATCGGTCATCATATCTACCACCTTAGGATTACTTAAATCAAGGGTTGGCATAAAGGTATCGAACCAGGTTGTAAGACGGTGCTCGTCCCATTTTTCGGTATTAAGTGTGCCATCTGGCAAATATAACGATGTGGTAAATTCGGGATGCTGTTTGTAAAATGGATGCTCCACATGCACATGGTGAGCCACATAATCAAGCAAAACGTTGATATTGTTTTTGTGCGCATCTTCCACCAAATTCTTAAATTCCTGATTTGTTCCAAACCTGAAATCAACTTTGGAAGATGAAACTGGCCAGTAACCGTGATAACCCGAGAACTTTGTGTTCATAGGTTTGTAAAAACCATAAGGCTCGGTTGGATTTTGATTAAGTGGTGAAATCCACAAGGTATTTACACCCAGTTTTTTTAGATAATCATTGTCAATAGTTTGTTTTATACCTGCCAAATCGCCACCCCAGTAATCCACTTTTTGATTCACATCCGGTCTATTCATTGGGTGGTCATTAGATTTATCTCCATTTTTAAATCTGTCAACCAACGCAAAATACATTATCTGTGCTTGCTTGTCATCGCGAGTAATTAGTTTCGCATCGGTCAGAACTTTTCCATCATGAAGCGGAATAAGTAAGTCGTTACTTACTCCGAACTCGTTGCTTGCCCAAACACGTATATATGAACGCTCCATACTTGATGCTTCAGCCGGAATATGGAATGTAATTTTCCCCTTTTTTATTTTTACAGCCTTTGCCGGTAGTAAAATATTTTGCCAATAAACGAAAACATTTTTCGCATCGTTCTGACTTGTCAATTTAACAATTGAACCGAAAAAACGTTTTGTAAATAAGCGTGGATATTTATCCCCATAACCTTTAACCTGCAAAATGGAATTAAACTTTCCGTATCCGTTATCCACTTTGTTGGGATTTGTAGGGTCGTGATTCTGACTGCCATCCAGTGCAAGTTGATATAGATACGAACCTGGACTCAGATTTAATGTAACTTCGTATAAATTTTTATTATTAAGTTTTAAATCGGGTGTTCGAGAAGCAGTCCAATCATTCATTTGACCGGCAATCTGAACCCGACGATAACTATTACCTTGAGGATCATATGTGAATTTATAATCTATTTTATCCGTTTTTCTGCAAGGTACTGAATAAGGAATTCCTTTTATCCAAAGTTTCACATCAACAAATGTTTCCATTTCTTTCATTGTTATCAGACTAGCTGTCGATTTGTCGGTAGCCATCTTACACTTCAAAAACGATGAAGTACTTGTAACTGAATCAATTTCGGCAGGATTAAGAATAAAGTCCTGCAAATATACCTTGTTATCTCCTATTTTAAGGGTTAGTAACGAGTTCAGATTCTTATTGTTTATTGAATCTACTGGAACATTTAATTTTGGCTGACAAGCAGTCAAAAGCAGTAATGAGCAAAAGATTAAAAAATTAGTTTTCATTGATATATATCATTTTAAAAATAGTAAAGCATCACAATTATTTATATGAATACTGTCATTATGAGCAAAATAATTACCTGAAACTGAATTTAAAAGCAGTTTATAATTGCCATTTGTAATAGTCATTTCTTCCATTGAGAATGAACCTTTGGTTTTTGTGGATTTTATAATTTCTTTCAATTTCGTTTTCATTGCAATTGTAAAAGGAGCAAACTGGCCATTTTTAGAGTTCAGCATTAGATTTGAATTCTTAAAAAGTATTGTCATCTGATTATTAGACAGTAAAGTATCGTTTCTTCTATCCGAAAACGAAGGAAGATATAGGAATGATTTGTAATTTTCGGTATTCAGAGACATACTTCCTTTTTTATCAAACCATGCATTAAAGTATGTGTCTTTGATTGGTAATTCTCCAATTCCGATTTTATTGAAAAGTTCAGAATATCCATGCTTACCAATTGTATCATTGAAAAACGGTTGTAATTCAGAATATCCATAATTTGAAGAAATATATTTTATATCTTCCGATAATTGTTCAGCTAATTTGGGATTTATAGATATAGTTTTGTTTTGATTGTCAATCACTTTTCCATTTTTCAATAAATGAGATTCCGAAAGAAATTGCGCAATTTCCTTTATCATGGTACGTTTTGTAATCTGGTAAACACTCCACGGACCAACCGATGAAACGAATAAAACGGCAGCAAATGAAATAACAATCCATTTTAAATGATTTGCTTTTGTAATGAAAAGATAAATGCAAATCCCATAAAACCAGATATTTAAAATCAAAACGTACAAACGGTTAATTGTCATTCCATAATCGCCAAGACGACGGAAAATGCCGACTGACATTAAAACCAATAATGGTATTAACAGAAAAGGAAAGTATTTAGAAAGTAATTCTGCTATTTTGTTTTTTTCAATCCGTAGTGGATAGAGAATTAGCATTGTAATGAATCCACCAACTCCCAACACTGAAACCAATGTTGAAACATAGCCATTAGGCAATTGCCATTTTATGACATTCTCAATCAGATATCCATACAAAATTAAAGAATAAATTGCTAAAATTGGCAGTAAAATGTACAATCCCAATATTTTAAGAAACTTGTTGAAATTGTAAATATGTTCAAATTTTTTAGTTTTATCCGGTACATTGGCAAGAAAAAAGACTCCACCGAATAACACATAAGTAATAACCATAATATCGCCATAAACCTTACCATTAATGTCCATTTTGAAAAGTTCCTTTAATGAAAGAACTGCTAAACTCAATCCTGCCATTAAAATCTGTGCAAAAATTATTGCAATAAATAATTGAATAACAGATTCTTTGCTGAATTCCCAAAAGGGAACGTCATTTTCTTTTTTCAAAAATGAAACAAAAAATGCGGATAAGAAAAGTACAATTCCGATTGAAACAACCTGATAGAAATGAACCGGATTAAATTTATCCGGCAAAAAGTAGCAATATAATAGTAATAAAATGATTGCTAACAGATTAAGTCCGATTTTATACAGATTTTTAAATCCTTCTGAAAACAAAGTGACCGATAGACTTAACAAAATTCCAAGTGCGAAAAACGTCCAGCTCCGTTCGTGATGGTTGTTGCCAAGCTGATTAATTTGAATAAGCAAATAAATACTCAATCCAACAACAAAAAATAATGTGAAAGGAAACCGTAGGACAACCAATTGGATTTTTTCAATCCAGTTTTTGAATGAGAACTTTTTCATAACTGATTGTATTATTGATTAGTAATTGAGAATATCAATAAAATTTAGTTTAGTTCCAGAATTAAAACTGTTTTTGCAGGAATTGAAACCGAATTTTGTAATGAATACCTTTTAGAGTTCGTAATTTCAAATCCATCCGTTTTTCCAATCAACATTTCGTTGAATCTGCCAAGTGCTAATAGCCTGGATTCCTGATTATTATTAGCAATTATCATCAAGGTCTTTTCGTTGTTATAACGGAAATTGACGTAAATTCCGTTTTCCGGAATGAATTGTTTCATTTTTCCATTTTGAAGCACAGTATTATTTTTCCGGTAGTTCAATAAGGTTTTCAAATAATTAAACACCTCATTTTCAGCATTTGTTCTGGTTTCCGAACTAAATGTATTGTGTTTGTCAGCCGCCCAGCCACCCGGAAAATCAAACCGGTTTCCTTCATAACTTCCTGCAATTCCGTCGAGCATGATTTCCGTTCCATAATATATTTGTGGATAACCACGTGCAGTAATTAGCATGGCCAGAGCCATTTTGTATTTCTGAACATCGCTTTTTACAGCTGTAGAATAACGGTCAATATCATGATTATCAAGGAAATTCATAATCATATTTGTATTCGGATAAACAAAGTCCTGAGCAAATAGTGAATAGAACCGAGCCATTCCACCATCCCAACTTTCAGGTTCGTTGAATGAAGCACTCAGAACATCTTTCAAACAGAAATCCATAACACTCGTCAGTCGTGAGTCAAAGCCATCTTTGTTTGCGTTACCCGATTGATAATAAGCAATTTCAGCCGGTGTTTTTACCCAGCATTCACCCACTACATTCATGTTTGGGTATTCATTACGGATAGCCTGTATAAAACGGGCAGCTGTTTTAATATCGTTGTAAGGATATGTGTCGACACGCATTCCATCAATATTGGCCGATTCAATCCAAAAAGTATAAACCTGTCGCAAATAGTCGAAAAGCAATGGATTCTGGAGATTCAAATCGGGCATATTGGGTGCAAACCAACCGTGAGTCAATTTATACAAATCGGCTTCCGATGCATGTGGATCAGTCCATGCTGTCATGCGGTAGTTAGACGAAGTATAGGTTGGCCAAACGTTTAACCAGTCTTTTGCCGGCAAATCGTTCATCCACCAATGCGACGAACCGCAATGATTCGGTA
>CAZTDH010000164.1:0-4979 GCA_964612615.1 uncultured Paludibacter sp.
GCACAAATTTGGGTCTATTCGTTTGGAACCATTCTCCTCAAATTGATAAATAGACTAATTTGAATCGTTCTAAGTACTGAGCGATAATTAGTTTATACAATTTGAAATGGTGTTTTTAGTGAAATATGATACCTAACAGGTTTTAAAAACCTGTTAGGTATGAATTGAATAATATAAACTAATTTATGATTATCAGCAAAATATGCAGAGTAGTATTAAATGTTTTAATTTGAAGAAGAAGGTCGTAGCCACGAAATCTTCGTAGAAAAATATAAAATTTGGAAATTGAGGGGCTTAGCCCTGAAATCTAGGATTTAAGATGTCAGGGCTAAAGCCCCTTTGCTTGTATACATTTCATTCTGCTACGAAGATTTCCGGGCTACGCCCCTAAATATCAACTCGAAAAACCCTGAAAACAGATAATCGTTGAAATAATGGCGTTAATTGCGGATAATCATTAACTAATTCCTATAATGCACTTATCTCAATTAAACGTGTGAATGTTGTAACACATACCCTAAATTATGTAAGGCGTACTCACCCTAAAAGCCTCAACTTTGCACAATGAAAAATAATTCAGCAATAAATTAAAATCATTATGAAAACGAAAAAACTTTTATCAACTTTTGCACTGGCTTCAGTTGTATTTTTTGGAAGTTGTTCAAGCAACGATCCAACAAAAAACGTCGATAATCCGAACGGAATACCGATTCAGAATATAAGTATGCCTGTTGTAGCATTGGCAGGTGCTTCCGACTTTGCTGTGCTTGCAGGCTCATCAGTTACCAGTACAGGAGCTACGAATATTACCGGTAATCTCGGATTAAGTCCCGGAACATCCATTGGTGGTTTCCCTCCCGGAATACTTACCGGAAGCCAGCAAATTAATACCAATCTGGCAACACAGGGTAAACTTGACCTGACGACAGCTTATAACGATGCAGCCGGAAGAACCAGTACCGATATTGTAACCTTATCAGGTAATATAGGTGGACTTACACTTACACCCGGTTTGTACAAAACGACCTCTTCACTGGCAATTTCGTCGGGCGACCTGACTTTTGATGCTAAAGGAAATGCTGATGCTGTATTTATTATTCAGATTGCATCATCATTGACAACCACTTCGGGGCGAAAAGTATTTCTGAAAAATGGTGCATCGGCTGCCAATATTTTTTGGCAGGTGGGTAGTTCAGCCACTTTTGGAACTACGTCAGTCTTTAAAGGAACTGTACTTGCAATGCAATCCATCACATTCAATACAGGAGCAACACTCGACGGTAGAGCGCTGGCAAGAACAGGCGGGATTGTACTTGCAGGAAATACGATAGTGAAGCAATAGCAGTAAGCAGCAAACCGTAAGCGGTGAGCGGTTAGTAAATAGATAAGTAATCAATAATATTTAATGATATGTTTTAGTTATGACCCCCAAACCCCCAAAAGGGGGCTTCAAGACATATTCTCTAATATAAAACCTAAATCACTTCTTAGCTGCATTCTTAAGCCCCCAATTGGGGGTTTGGGGGTCACAGATAACAAAGAATTTAAGAAATATATCAACAATAATTTTTTATTACATAGCTAAGAAGCTTGCTGCATTTTTGTAGCAGGTTTCTTTATTTTTAATTACTGCTTACTGTTTACCGCTTACTGCTAAAAAACGTGTGAATTATGTAACAAATACTCATTTAGATATAACATTCCCGATAATTCAGGAGCATATCTTTGTATAAACGAGTTTATCTCTTTTTTATCAGAGAATTTTCACCTCATTTAATCTTAATAAATATGTGTTTTTCAGCCGGAGCGAGTTTTGTAGGAGGTGTTGCCATAGTTGCAATTGCTGTAGTTACGTTGCATAAAGTTCATAAACCTTCCCAGATAGTTTTTGCAAGTATACCACTGTTCTTTGGTTTTCAGCAAATTGCCGAAGGTTTTGTGTGGCTGGCCTTGCAAAATGCAGATTATGCTGCTTTCCTCAAACCGGGAATGTATACTTTCTTAATAATGGCAGAAGTTTTCTGGCCATTTATGACACCTTTGGCAGTATTACTGATGGAAAAAAATAAAGAACGGAGAAAGAGAATAAAAATACTTCTGGCTATGGGAGTTTCTGTTTCGTTGTATTTTATTTTTTGTTTACTGATGTTTAAGGTAACGCCCGAAATACGTGGTTATCACATTGAATATGTAGATACTTTTCCCAAATCAATCCGTCTGTTTGTGTTTGCAATTTACCTGATAGCGTCAATTGTACCACTTTTTATATCCAGTATTAAACGAACATATTTACTTGGCATTTTAATGGCCTTATCTTGTCTGGTTACGATAATATTTTTTACTCAATATCTGACATCGGTGTGGTGCTTTTTCGGAGCATTAATAAGTCTGGTCATTTATTGGATTCTGAGGGATGCCCGACGAAAATTCTTTATTGAAAGAATGGTATAACAACTAAACTTCACAACTATGAAAACAACTGATTACACAAACCAACGTACTATTGGTATTTTTAATGATAGTTTTCCGCCCATAATGGACGGAGTCTCGCTAACGGTTGAAAATTACGCTTACTGGATGGAAAAAAACAGCTTGCCGGTATGCGTTGTAACTCCAAAATCGACAGATTATTCGGATGATAAATCATATCCTGTCTATCGGTACAATTCCTTACCAATACCCGGACGAAAGCCTTACCGGTTTGGATTTCCGGAGTTTGATTTCAGCTTTATGTCGGAATTGAATAAAATCCCGTTTGGTTTGGTTCATGCTCATTGTCCGTTTAGTTCAGGCTTACTTGCCAGACGAATTGCCCGAAATCAAAAGGTTCCTTTTATTGCTACGTTTCACTCCAAATATCGCGACGATTTTGAACGATCTGTTCACAGTAAATTTATTGCCAATCTGATGGTAAAACGTATCGTTCAGTTTTATGAAAGTGCCGACGAAGTATGGATTCCACAGGCATCAGTCGAAGAAACTATTCGTGAATATGGTTACAAAGGTAAAATTGAAGTGGTGGATAATGGCAATGATTTTTCGGGTTTCAAACCTGTTGAGCCGGTGAAAATAAAATCGCGCCTTGAATTGAAAATAGCCGATAATGAAATTGTTTTACTGTTCGTTGGACAACATATCTGGGAGAAAAATCCACGCCTTATTATTCAATCGCTGGCATTAATAAAAGATTTAGCCTTTAAAATGTATTTTATTGGAACCGGTTATGCCGAGAATGATTTAAAACAACTGGTTCAGGATTTTGGATTGTCAGCTAAAGTGCATTTTGTAGGAACACTAACCGAACGTGATGAGCTTAAAAAATATTATGCAGCTGCCGATTTGTTTCTTTTCCCTTCTATTTATGATAATGCTCCGTTGGTGGTACGCGAAGCTGCAGCTATGCAAACTCCTACTATTTTTGTGGCTGGTTCTTCGTCTGCAGAAAAAATTGTGGATAATTTCAACGGTTTCCTTACCGATAATACAGCCGAATCATTTGCCGGAAAACTAAGCGAGTTAATTAATTCGCCTGATAAAATTCATTTAGCCGGTCTGAATGCTTCGAAAACCATTGCCCGCTCCTGGAAAAGTGTCTCTGAAGAGGTAATTGACCGCTATGAAAATTTAATGCTACGTTATAGTGCGTTACAATGTAATGTGTGAATTATGTAACTTATTTTCAAAGTTTTGTAACGTTTTCCGGAATAAAGTAGCGTATCTTTACAAACATATAATCTAAAATTAATTATTTTGAAGTTATATATCAAATATATGGTCAGCAACCGCTGTAAAATGGCTGTGAAGGAAGAGTTGAAAAAGCTCGGTCTTCACTTTATTTTGGTGGAATTGGGCGAAGTAGACATAATGGAAGATTTGTCATTGGAGCAAAGGGTTGAACTAAAAGCCGGATTATTAAACTCCGGACTTGAACTTATGGACGATAAACGGGCAGTATTGATTGAAAGAATAAAAAATGCTGTTGTTGAGATGGTTCACCATTCCGACGAAATGATAAAAGTGAATTTCTCCGATTATCTGAGTGAGAAACTAAATCATGATTATACCTACCTTGCCAATCTTTTTTCTGAAATTCAGGGTGTTACCATCGAACATTTTATTATAAATCATAAAATTGAACGAATTAAAGAACTGATTATCTACGACGAATTAAACATTACTGAAATTGCCTGGAAAATGAACTACAGCAGTGTGGCGCACCTTTCCAATCAATTCAAAAAAGTAACCGGACTTTCTCCTTCACATTTCAAACAAATGAAGGACAAACGAAGAAATCAGATAGAAGACATTTAAAGTAGGGACAGGTCGCGACCTGTCCGTACATGTAGAATATAAACAAATATGGAACGAACAAAAACACATGAATCGCAATACGCCAGCAGCTTAATTGAAGCCAGCCTTGATCCGTTGATTACCATTGACGTGAATGGAAAAATAACGGATATGAATCAGGCAAAGGTGAATATTACAGGTGTGGAACGTGAAAAGTTGATTGGTTCCAATTTCTACGACTATTTTACCGACCCTGAAAAAGCTAAAATTGTTTATCGACAAGTGTTTACAAATGGTATTGTAAAGGATTTGCCACTTACATTCCGCCATGCCAATGGTAATCTTACCGATGTATTGTTTAATGGTTCTGTTTATAAAGATATGGATGGTAATGTGCTTGGCGCAGTGGTGGTGGCAAGGGATATTACAGAACAAAAATGGGCATTCGAGCTGCGTGAAGCTAATATTGAGCTTGCATTTCAGAATGATGAGAAAGAAAAGCGCGCTGCCGAACTGATTATTGCCAACAAAGAACTTGCTTTTCAGAACGACGAGAAAGAAAAACGTGCTGCGGAACTAATCATTGCCAACAAAGAACTTCTTTTTCAGAACGATGAGAAAGAAAAACGTGCGGATGAGCTGGGTATAGCTAACAAAGAGCTTGCATTTCAGAATGATGAGAAAGAAAA
>CAZTDH010000165.1:0-4974 GCA_964612615.1 uncultured Paludibacter sp.
TTTCAACTTTCAACTTTCAACTTTCAACTAAAAGACATGCTGACTATTGATGCAAAAAACGTTGATTTTTATTACAGTGAATTTCATGCACTGAAAAACATCAACTTTGAAGTGAATAAAAACGAGGTGGTGGCACTCATCGGACCTTCCGGTTGTGGAAAATCAACTTTTCTTCGTCTCATGAACCGAATGAACGACCTGATTCCGGGTACCCGCATGACCGGAACCATGTTGATTGAAGGCGAAGATATTTATGCTCCCGGAATTCATGTGGACGAATTGCGCAAGGAAGTGGGGATGGTGTTTCAGAAACCCAATCCGTTTCCAAAATCAATTTTCGAAAACGTGGCTTATGGCCTTCGGGTGAATGGCATTAAAGATAAAACCTTTATTGAAGAACGCGTGATTGAGTCAATCAAATCGGCTGCATTGTGGGACGAAGTGAAAGACAAACTGAATAAATCGGCTTTTGCACTTTCAGGTGGTCAGCAACAAAGGCTATGTATTGCCCGTGCATTGGCAATTTCACCCAAAGTGGTGCTGATGGACGAACCGGCTTCGGCACTCGACCCAATATCGACTGCCAAAATTGAAGAACTGATTCATGAACTGAAGAAAGATTATACCATTATTATTGTTACACACAACATGCAACAAGCATCGCGGGTTAGTGATAAAACCGCATATTTTTATTTGGGCGAATTGATTGAATATGACAAAACAACAACTATCTTTACAAATCCAACCGAACATTCAACTCAAAATTATGTTACCGGAAGGTTTGGATAAAAATCTTTGATTAAAAAATGGAATATGTTTAACAACCTTTAATCATAAACATCATGGAAACAAACTGGATTATTTTAATTATCGTTTTGGTTTGCTCAATCATTTTAATCATTTATCTGATAAAACGAAATATGAAAGATCAAGAAGATGTCGTTAAGTTTATGAATGAAACTGAAATTGAAGACGATCCAAAACTTAAGGAACATGATGATATTTCGCAAAAATTAAATTAGACTTATAATTTTATGACACACTTAGAACAAGAATTGGTTGCACTCCGACAAGATGTTACTGAAATGTGGAAATTGGTAATTTCTCAGGTTTCAAATTCAGGAGATGCTATTTTGACTTTTGATAAAGAGTTAGCAAAGAAAGTTTCCATGCGTGAGAAAAAAGTAGATGCTTATGAACTCAAGATTGATCGGTTCTGTGAAAATATTATTGCTCTTTATCAGCCGGTAGCAGTAGATTTGCGCTTTGTACTTGCTGTACTGAAGATTAACTCGAATTTGGAACGTATTGCTGACTTTGCTTATGGGATTTCTGGTGTTTTAATTGCAAATCCTTCGGTAATTTTAGATGCTGAAATCATAACAGATACGAACTTACGACTAATGATTGATCAGGTAACTAAAATGCTCACACAAGGGCTTGAAGCTTTTGAAAATGAAAAATCCGATATTGCCTCAGCAATATTCAGCGAAGATTATCAGGTAGATGAGATAAACCGTGCAGCTGCACATATTATTGCAAATTATATTAAAAAAAATCCTGACAGAGCATTTGAGTGCTTACAACTAATCGGTGCTTTCCGTAAAATGGAACGTATCGGAGACCATTGTAGCAACATTGCCGAAGAAATTTTCTTCTACATTGATGCAAAAGTATTAAAACATTCTCCAAGAGAATAGTTAACTCATACATAAAATATAAAAGAGGCAAATGGATGATTTGCCTCTTTTATGTTTTTATTGTTGATTTACAAAAGATTTCAAATATTATCATATCTCTGTAACAGTTATTACACAACACCGAAATAAGTGAATTGTTTCTTTGTATAAGTTTTTGAATCTAGAAACTGTCAACTAATAAATATCAACTATTATGAGTTCGTATCGTATTTTAGTCGTCGATGACGAAGAGGATTTGTGTGAAATTCTACAGTTTAACCTCGAAACCGAAGATTATCAGGTAGATGTGGCTTATTCGGCTGAAGCTGCTCTTAAAAAAGACTTGACAGTATATAACTTATTATTGCTCGATGTAATGATGGGCAAAATTTCGGGTTTTAAAATGGCTCGAATACTAAGTGAAAATCCGAAAACGGCTTCTATTCCTGTCATTTTCCTTACTGCGAAAGATTCTGAAACCGACCGCTTGACAGGTTTTAATATCGGTGCAGATGATTATATTTCCAAACCTTTTTCCATTCGCGAAGTTTTGGCTCGTGTAAAAGTTGTAATTCGCCGCACTGAAAGTAGTAAGAAACAAAATACTCCTGCTCAGAAACTGAACTACGAAAATCTGGAGATGGATTTGGGTAATAAAAAAGTAATTCTTGATGGCGTTGAAGTTCCGTTTACCAAAAAGGAATTCGAAATACTCAAACTGTTTCTGGAAAACAAAAACCGGGTTTTTTCGCGCGACGAAATGCTTTCACGGGTGTGGAGCGACGAGGTAATTGTTCTCGACCGAACTATCGACGTAAATATCACCCGTATGCGTAAGAAAATCGGACAATATGGAAAAAACATCGTTACAAGGTTGGGATATGGATATTGTTTTGAAGAATAAATCTATTGACCATTTAAACATTGTCAATTTACTATTTCCTGAATTATTTTCAAATAGTAAATGGTCAACAAACTAATTGTAAATGACAATATGACTTTTAATCGCGGCCTTTTTCTCTATTTCTTTGGCATCTTTTGTAACCCCGGTTGTTTATATTGGATTTAGTCAATTTGCCTGTTCTTATTTATTCTTCGAGTAGTTGTGAACCTCTGTTGTGATTATGTTGGTCTTTGGCTGCACCGTTATTCGAAAAGGCAACAATCATACATATTGATACAAATTGCTTGACCATTTGAAAGCTTTTGTTCAAAGATTTGCTTTTTCATCTTATCGTGCTCGTTTTTTTTATTCTTTCCCCAGGTATATATTCGTATCCTTGGGCCTCTAAAGATTTCATATTCCCAGTTGACAATAACCCTGTATCTCCAGCTACATTTTGTTTATCCAAATTAAACTTACCCTAATTAAAGGTTAAAATTCATGTGTTTTGTTACATCTGGGTTAGGAATTAACGGTAGAATAACTTATCTTTGTGTCAAATTGTTGATTTATTGCAATCTACAGATTAAAAATCAGTAGAAAACAAGCTAAAAAATATGAGAATCAGATTTTTAATTACACTACTTTCCATACTATTAATTCAGCTTCCGGCAGAAGCAAAGAAAAAACGTCATAGCAGTCGTAGTCACACCCACGCCAGCAATCACAGTAGAAAACATAAAATAGCACACAGTACCTTTGTACCTATTCAGGTAAGTACTGAGGGCGAAGTGTGGGGTCTTGATATTTCACATCATCAGCAAAGAATTGACTGGGAGGCACTCAGTCAAAACCAACCACACTTTGTATTTCTAAAAACTACCGAAGGAGCTACAAATCAGGATGATAAATATTCCGAAAACTATCAGGGAGCACGAAACAATAATATTCCGGTAGGTTCATACCATTTTTTCACCTACAAAAGCAGTGGAAAAGAACAGGCTATGAATTTCCTTTCGAAAGTAAAGTTTAATAAAGGTGATTTACCACCTGTACTTGACCTTGAATTTTCGCGAAAAATGCCACCGGTTGATCAGGTTAAGATTGAATTAATGGATTTTATCAGTATAGTTTCCAACAAAATGTCTTGTTTTCCTATCGTTTACTGCAATTATAAATACTTCAATAAATACCTTCAGGAATGTCTGCCCGAGAAATGTAAGCTATGGATAGTAGATTACAAAGCAAAACCGGATGGCAACTGGACATTTTGGCAAACTTCCGACAAACACAAAGTACAGGGTATCAAAGGATATGTAGATTTGAACCTTTTTAACGGAACAAAAAACAACTTTACCGGATTACTGATGAATTAAGCTTAATTTATTTAAGCTTTTCCCAATTTCAAACGTTTGCGTAAATTATACTTCTTGTTTTCAGTTGATTACTCTGAAATCAATTGTTACGTACGTATTTTTGCAACTCATCAACCTTATTATAAAAACACTACCCATGAAAAAGATTGCTCTTTCCTTATGTGTTATTTTGTCAATAACACTTCTAACCCAAAAAATTCAGGCACAGACTGCACCAGCTTATTTAGATGATATTATGTTTCAGGCTTTTGGCTGGGATGAGCAAGGCAAACACTCAGCTGAAGGAAATTATTATAAATTTCTTCAATCTAAAGTGAGCGAACTCAAGGCAGCCGGTTTTGATATGATATGGATGCCTCCTGCAAGTAAATCTACAGGTGGTGTGGGATATTACCCTACTGAATTATACAATTTCAATTCTGACTGGGGAACTTCAACCGACTTGTCAGCTACAACTGCTGCCATAAAAGCAGCTGGGATGCATCCAATTGCCGATGTAGTGGTAAATCACCGCAGTGGAACAACCAACTGGTCGACTTTTACAAATCCTGATTGGGGAACAACACTAACTACCGATAACGGTACAATTTGTTCTAATGATGAAGTGAACACCGGCTGGGTTTCATCACGCGGACCAATGGGCACAGGTGCTACTGACGAAGGTCAATCTGACTCTGGTTGCCGCGATTTAGACCATTCAAATGCTACAGTTCAGGCCGGTGTGAAAGCATATCTTCTGAAATTGAAAGAACAGGGCTTTGAAGGATGGCGTTGGGACATGACAAAGGGCTATAAATCAACCCGGATAAATGATTACTTAAACAGCACTTCATACTATTATTCAGTAGGAGAATACTTAGATGGCAATCAGGGACTTTTGCAAGACTGGATTAATGGTAGTAGTAATAATCGTACCATACAATCCGGAACTTTCGATTTTTCGCTTTATTATAACTATTTATCTCCTGCTCTCAGAAACAATAACTGGTCATTATTAACTGCAAGTAGTGGATTGGCCGGATCGGTAGATTATAAT
>CAZTDH010000166.1:0-4970 GCA_964612615.1 uncultured Paludibacter sp.
ATTGATAAAATCAGGTTATGCCGTATTATTCAGGAAAGGCTATTACAAGGCTATTGCATCAGTAGCAATCAATTCCGGTTTATTTAAATTTTCAAATTTGCCAAAAGCTGAATACACGGTTTATGCAATTCCCGATTTCTCAGTTTACAAAAATTTCCTACCAACATTCTATATCAATAAATTAAAATTTAAAAATGCTGATTATATTAGCCTGAATGATAGTAGTGAAAACATTGTTATTAATTTGAGAGAATTTGTGAGAGCAAAAGGAATCGGCAAAATTACAGGTAATATCTTCTTCGAAACTTATAGCCTCCAGGACAGTGTGTTTACTAAAAACGGTTCAACCAACTTGAATCCAATAAATAATATTGCCATGAACACTCCGGTTATATTGTACAACAGCACGAATGAACCCGTGGCGTGGACAATCACTGATGTGGCCGGTTATTATATTTTTGAGAACATTGCGTTGGATACTTACAAAGTGGTAGCTGAAACAGCTTCAGCATTAGCTGAGTCGGTTGTGGTATTGACTGATAACAACTCAGCCACCAATGCTGATTTAACACTCAAAAGTCAATTGAACAATACTGGTATAAACGACATTGAAAATAATGTAATAAGCCTATTTCCTAATCCGGTGGCTAACAATCTGAACATTGAAGTAAATGATCCAACAACAGTAAAAATTTACACGATGTTGGGTAAGTTACTATTCAACGAAAGTTTGAAATCGGGAATAAACACCTTAGATATTAGCACAATAGACAAAGGTATTTACATTGCCAGAATAGGTAATAATACAATCAGAATTGTCAAGAAGTAAACGAGATAGTCCTAAAAAACAAGTCCTAAAAACAGTTTAGTTTTTAGGACTTGTTATATAATTATTGTGATTTGATTATCCGTAGATAACTTTACCGTTTTCGTCTTTGAATTCGTCGAAACTTTTGTTGTATTGCTCCATAGCACGATAACTCATGGCCATGCTTGAGAATCCACCATCGTGGTAAAGATTCTGCATTGTTACTTTGCGTGTCAGATCACTGAACATAACCACGCAATAATCTGCACAATCGGCTGCAGTAGCATTACCAAGTGGCGACATACGTTCCGAGAAGTCAAGCAAGCCTTCCATACCTTTCACACCGCTACCGGCAGTGGTTGGAGTTGGTGATTGAGAAATTGTATTCACGCGTACACTGTGCTCGCGACCATAAATATAACCAAAACTGCGTGCAATAGATTCGAGGATTGATTTGGCATCGGCCATATCGTTGTAACCGAAAACAGTACGCTGAGCAGCCATATACGAAAGTGCAACAACCGAACCATAGTCGTTAATTGCATTCATTTTCTTGGCAACCTGTAACATTTTGTGGAATGAAATAGCTGAAATGTCAAGCGTGGCAGTCAGCATATCATAATCGAGGTCATCATAGGTACGTTTTTTTCGAACGTTTGGCGACATACCGATAGAGTGAAGAACAAAGTCAATTTTTCCGCCTAAAGCATCAATTGATTCTGTGAAAACGTTTTCTAAATCTTCAACGCTGGTTGCATCAGCCGGGATTAGTTTAGCGTTCAATTTTTCAGCCAGTTCGTTGGTTGTGCCCATTCGTACGGCTAATGGTGTGTTCGACAAGGTGATAATTGCACCTTCTTCTACAACACGTTCAGCCACTTTCCATGCGATGGACATATCGTTCAACGCACCAAATACAATACCTCTTTTTCCTTTTAATAAATTGTTACCCATGTTTTATTAGTTAATAGTTCTGAGAATAAAACAGTTATATTTGTAAAATGTTCTAATTCTAAAACTGAATTTCTGCACAAAGATACGCAAAATGTGCAATACTTGAAAATAAATTGGCAGACCAATGGACAAGAATCAATGTATTATACTTATATACAGCAGTTTGGAAAATATATTTTAAAGCAATATTTTAATCAAAAACAAAAGATGAAATACAATTTAATAGTTTTTCTTACAGTTTTATGTTTCATTTCGTGTAAAGAGGAAATTCCGTCAATGAAACAAAAAATCTATTTCGAGATGCATTATGTGAACTATGCCTGGCTACCTCAAAGTTCTGGTTATTTAGTTGATTAACTGGGAAATGTATTGGAATTCAAATGGGTGGAAGTATTTCATGAATGGTTTGAACCAGATTCTACCGGTTACATCAGTAGTGTGAATATGGATAAGAACGTATCGTATTGTCAAACCATAAATCATCATATTAATGCGGATACGTTGAAATACTATGTGAGCAAAATCTATGCTGACTCCAAGGGAACTATTACCAAGCCGCAAATGCAAATGGCTGATTTTGGGGACATTCGTTATTCAGCATTTATTTACGATGAGAAGACTAACCGATATAAAGAAGTGCTTATTAAGTTGTACGGCGACTTGATGAGCGACAATAATTCGCCCGAAGCCGTTGAAATCTATCAGTGGATGAACCGAATCGGAAAATAAACACAAAGAGTTAATTATTTGTGCAGAAAATTGATATTTCATTTTTTGGCACAACTGTTGTAAGAATAAGAAAACGAATAATTTTCAGCTGTTCTGTAAATTTCCCACGTTAATTATTACTAACAATAATTTTTCATGTTCAATAATTGAACTACTTTTGCGTTCAAAATGAATCAGATACAAATCCGAAATTACTGAATATCTATAAAATCAACTAAAAATGAACTTATTAACCGTTTTACTTCAGGTTGCGACCAAATTACCGACCGATTCTGCAACAACTGCCGTAGTCGTTTCCAATGAAAATTATTTTCAGTTATTAATGAAAGGTGGTTGGATTTTAGTCCCGCTTTTTATACTGTTTTTCCTTTCCATTTATATGTTTATTGAGCGCTGGATTACCATAAAAAATCTTGGTCAGGGCGATTCTATCTGGTTTGCCCGAATCAGCGAATTGATAGCTGACAATAAAGTAGATAAAGCCATCAAATTTTGTAACGAGAAACCAACAGCTTATGCCAAAGTGCTGGCTGCCGGACTGGAATCGGCCGAGCATGAAGACAATGAAATTCAGGATGCATTGCAAAGTGAAGCCCGTCAACAAATTTCGCTATTGGAACGCGGAATGAATTACCTTGGAATTACCGCTTCCATTGCTCCTATGCTTGGATTTTTGGGAACAATTTTCGGAGTTATCAAGATTTTTTATAACATTTCGGTTACAAACGATTTGAATATCGCCAACATTTCCGATGGTTTATACCAGAAAATGATTTGCTCAGGAGCGGGTCTTTTTGTGGGAATTATAGCTTACTCGGGCTATTACATTCTGAACGGCCGTATTGATAGAATCGTGGTAAACATTGATAAATACTCGAATAATCTGTTGAAAGATATTCGCAACCAAAAAAGAGCAGCAAAAGCATAATTACTTTTCGTAATTCAGTTATAATCATGAAAATAGAACGCCGAAAATTAAGAACAGCCGAAGTGTATACCGCTTCGTTGAACGACATTATGTTTTTCCTGTTGTTATTTTTCTTAATCATATCCACGTTGGTAACACCGGCAACTATCAGCGTGTTACTTCCAAAATCAAAAACATCTGAAAATCAGGTGATCAAAAAGCAAATCAACCTTACGATTACAGCTGACCACAGGTATTATGTTGATAAAAAAGAAGTTACATTCGAAACTATCGAGCCGCAGCTTTCGCAACTTATACGCAAAAAATCGAAGGGCGAAGAATTAATTGTCTTGCTTCATGCCGATAAAACCCTGAACCTTCAGGATGTGGTAAGTGTTATAGACATTGGGAATAAACTCAAAGTGAAAATGGTGTTATTCACTCAGAAAGAGAAAAAATGACTTCAATAATAAATTCAAACTGGAAAGAAGCTTCAGTAGCTGCTTCCCGAACATTAAACCTGATTAACGACGAAACGATTAATCAGGTTTTGCTGGCTTTAGCCGATGAAGCAATAGCACAAACTGACACTATTTTAGTTGAAAATGCTAAAGACCTGGCTGCTATGGATAAAGCAAATCCCATGTATGACCGTCTTTTGCTCAGCAAGGAACGTATTGCCGGAATAGCAGCCGATATACGTAACGTGGCTACTTTGCCATCGCCACTGGGGAAGCAACTGATGGCCACTGAACGTCCGAACGGAATGAAAATCAGCAAAATAACCGTTCCATTTGGTGTGGTTGGTATTATTTACGAAGCCCGCCCAAACGTAAGTTTTGATGTTTTTTCACTTTGTCTGAAGTCGGGAAACGCCTGTGTGTTGAAAGGCGGAACTGATGCACATAATTCTAATTCTGCCATTGTAAAAGTAATCCAGTCGGTACTTGAAAAATTCGGATTGGATAAGAATATAGTTACCCTGCTTCCAGCTGGCCGTGAAGCTACCGCCGAGCTGATGAATGCCGTTGGTTTCGTGGATGTTATCATTCCACGCGGTGGTAAGGGTTTGATTGATTTCGTGCGCGATAATTCCCGCATTCCGGTGATTGAAACCGGTGCCGGAATATGCCATACTTATTTTGATGAATTTGGCGATTTAGAAAAAGGAAAAGCGATTATTTTCAATGCCAAAACACGACGTGTAAGTGTTTGTAACGCATTGGACTGTTTGGTAATAAACGAAAAACGATTGACTGATTTACCTGTGCTTTGTAAAAAGTTGGCAGAAAAAGAAGTGATTATTTATGCCGATGAAAAAGCTTATGGCTTTCTAAATGGTAATTATCCGGCAAATTTACTGCAAAAAGCCACAGATGAAAGTTTCGGTATCGAATTTTTGGATTATAAAATGTCGGTTAAGACAGTTGACTGCATTGAAAGTGCTGTAAATCATATCAGTAAATACAGTTCCAAACACAGCGAATGCATTGTCAGCGAAAATCAGGCTAAGATAGATTTGTTTGAGAAAACCGTTGATGCAGCCTGTGTCTACAGCAATGTTTCCACTGC
>CAZTDH010000167.1:0-4963 GCA_964612615.1 uncultured Paludibacter sp.
GAGACTCCAAGTCGCACCCCCACTAAAAGTGACCTGAATAAGTCTCTTGGTATTTTATTGGCATCTTACACCAGAGCGATAAATAAGCAGGAGAACACAACAGGGTCTTTATTCAGAGATAAAACCAAAGCCGAATGTCTTACCAGCATTCAAGGCATTACTCCTTCCTTTTTCGGTTCACAAATAAATGTTCGAATTCCTGAAAAAGAATATCCGCAGGTTTGTTTTAATTATATCCATCAAAATCCGGTGAATGCCAACCTGGTAAAACGGCCTGAAGAATGGGAGTTTTCATCTTATTCAGATTATTGTGGTATCAGAAATGGGAAATTAATCAACAGAGTACGTGCAGCGGAATTTGAATTAGTGAATAATGGGTAGTGCCTTAGTTCAGTGTAGTATAAATTTTAGGTATTGCTGGTGAGGGCGTAAAGAAAAGAGTTAGTCTCTCTCCGAGAGAGGCTATCTCTAAAGAAACAAAGTAAACCACAAGCTTCACTCCCACTCTCTGTTTCAAATCACTCCAATAATCCGTGCATACATCAGTGCCTGCGTAGTATTTTCGGTTTGTGTTTTGGTCAGAATATTCCGGCGGTGGTTATCTACCGTATTTTTACTGATAAAAAGTTTCTCCCCTATCCGGCTGCTTTCGTAACCACGTGCCATAAGTTTAAGAATTTCTACTTCGCGGCGTGTAAAGCAGGTTTCGTTACTGGATACCTTCATCGTTCCTGTTGTACAGTCCATAATCATCATTCCCCTCGGTGGAGTTTCTGTTTCACGTCCCGTAACCGGGTCGATAAATAGCAGCAGAAACCACAGTTCACCATCCTTATCCTGTTCAAGCACCATATACTGATGCAGAAAGCGTTGGTAGGTTCCGTCAGCATTTTTCATGCGGCATTCGTATATCAGTTTAAAGTGTTTCAGTTGGTCGGCCGGTACTTCGTGTATCATGCTCAGCGCTTTATGTTTGCATTGCTGCACATAATCCACATCGCCGGGATGTAGTAAAGCCTGTAAGCTTTCCATGCTGTTGAATTCTTTCTGAAACGGATGGTTGGCATCGAATTGCCAGTGAAGCAGGCTGTATTCGTTCCGGTGCATATCGTATAGTGCCGTGCCTTTGTTGCTGGCTTTGGATAACTGCAACAGGAGTTGCTTCTTTCGTTCAAAACCTGTGTAATCTTCGTGCGATACATTCTGAAACCGATGTACTAATTCATGGTCTTTTTGTTGGATGCAGTTCATGTAAAAAACAAGTAATTTTAAATATTTAAAACTTTAGATAAATTTAATTAACGGTTTGTTTTTGAGTCTTATTCCAGTTCGTTCAAACAGCTTATATTTTATAATTGTAAAATTAGCGATTAATCGCTATTGTGAAAAAAATATCAAGCCAATACTTTTGACATCATATTTGTTGAAACCTATTTCAGACATCACTTAACAAATATAACTTAAAAAATCAGGAAAACAAAATCAGTTATTGAAGAATATAAACACTTAAAACAACAAGCATTATGACAGCAGGAGCAAGAATTCCACGCGGGATTGACGATTTCAATCCATATTACACAAACGCCATCGCCTATTTATCGGATGGTACACCCACAACCAATGCGGTACGATTGGGGATATTACCTGAGGAACTAACAGAATTGACAAGCTACGCCACCGCATGGGCACCGCTGTACACGAAATACAGTGATAAGAAAAACAGCCGTACCACAGCCGTGAAAGATCAGTTGTTGGAGTTAATCAGTAATGTGATTGGATTTGATCAGGACAATCATATATTAGATCGTATAGCCTCATCACCCAATGTAACGATAGTGGATATGGAAACTTTCAATATCAAAAAGGGGTCGTTGCAAAAAACCACTAAATCGTTCTCCTCTACTCCTATCAGCGAACCGGTAACTGTAACCATTCAGCCACTGGGTGGTGGTTCTCTCACAGTAAAATGCTACAGCAGTACAGGTCAGCGTGCAGCTATCTATGATGGTGCGGATAGCGTACAATATCTCTATCAGATTGGCGACACTGCTCCTGCCTCAGCCGAAGCCTCAGGTCTTACCAAAGAACTTACTACCAAAGCATCGTTTACCCTGGCATTAGGTTCGGGTAGTTCGGCTAAGAATCTGTATATCTATTTCCGTTGGTACAATACCAAACACCCCGAACTGGCAGGTCCATGGAGTTCGTTGCAAACCACCCTGATATTGTAACATTACTCAATCAACTGAATAAAAGACTACTCAATAACGGGTGGTCTTTTTTTGTTTAATGAAAAAAGGGTTTGGTTTGGTTAATTTAAAAATACTTGTTATCTTTGGTGCATAAATACACAGTTGATGATAGATTAATGTGTTTTGATAATTCAAAATTGTATTTACAAGCATAAATAAGAAAAGGTAATTATTTTTGATATATTTCTTAAATTCTTTGTTTCCTTTGGCCCCCAAACCCCCGACCTCACCCCAACCCTCTCCAAATGGAGAGGGAGGAAGAGGGCTTAAGAGTGCCACTAAGAGGCGATTTAGATTTTATATTAGAGACTATGTCTTAAAGCCCCCATTAGGGGGTTTGGGGGTCATAACTAAAACATATCATTAAATATTATAAACTACTTATGTAAGAATACAAATAAGTCTAAACAAGCAAAAAACATACATGGAAAGTATCTACAAAAAAATGATTGAAAACAATCTGCTTACCGAAAAGCAATATGAGTTTTTGGATGCAATTGATTCAAATAAAATTATTTCAGTTTACAACGAGTTGCGATTGATGCTTTACCTGGGAATAATGCTTCTTTCGACAGGAATTGGATATTTTGCCTATCAGAATATGGGCAAAATAGGACATATAACCTGCATGACGCTTTTATTTGTTGGGATTGTGGCTTGTTTTTATTATATCATGAAATATGCTGTATCTTATTCCAATACCGAAGTCACAGTTACACATCCTTACTATGATTATATTCTTATTTTGGCTGCTTTACTCATTATTGGATTATTCAGTTACATTCAGGTATATTTTAATTTAGTTCATTTATTACTGAACTGGTCAACGTTGGTAAGTGCTGTAATTCTTTTATTAATGGCCTACCGGTTTGACAACCGTGGTTTGTTGTCGATGGGTATTACTGCTCTTTCGGCCACACTTGGAATTGTAATATCACCTGTCAACTGGACAAAAGGGCAATGGTTGCCAACGATGGATTTATACAATACAGGAATTTTATTGGGTGTGGCATTTATACTAATTGGACAGTTTTCACAGTATAAAAATATCAAAAGCCATTTCAGGTTTACGTATCAGAACTTCGGATTATTGATTTTCTTTGTTTCCTGTATTGCAGCTATGTTTGACAGTAAGTTTCAGGTGTTATATTCACTTCTTATGCTTTTTAGTTCCGGTGCTGTTATTTATTTCAGCTGGAAACACAAAGAATTCCTGTTTTTCCTTTATTCAAGCATTGCAGAATATATTGCTCTGACCTACTTAATTATCCGGTTAATCGAAAGTTCACATACCGATGCTTACCTTCTGTTAGCCTATTATTTTCCAATGACCTGCATTGGGTACATTTTATTTTTAATCAAAAAGAAAAACCATTTTACAAATGAATAAATCCCTGATTGCATATGACCTGAATGAGCTTGAAAAAGTACAAATTCTGGCGGAAACCAAAACTTTGTATAAAAGTAAAGTGATTGATCAGGCACAATATGATAAAATTCTCGAAGAAAGCAAGTCGAAGCTGTATACGCCAACACTTTTTATAAAAATACTGCTGTTTATACTTTCATATATCGGAATGACAACAGTGATAGGACCTATTGGTTTAATATTTAGTGTGGTGGGCGAAACCGGCTATCGGATAGTATCGGTTCTACTGGGTTTGTCATTTATCTGGTTTACCGAAAAGATCGTTATTCAGGGCAAAAACCATTATAAATCGGGAGTTACCGAGGCTGGTATCTATGCCGGATGCGCCTTTATGAGCTTTGGCATTTGGGGGTTTGGAGATCAGGTTGTAATATTATATCTGATAACCGGACTTTTATTTTCGGGTATCATTACAGTACGCTACCTCGATTTTCCTGCATTGATATCAGGTTTTGTGTTTTTAATAAGCATTCTTTATAAAATAATTCATGCCATTGGTGGATTGACCGAAGCGTTGATGCCATTTATTTTTCTGTTAGTATTTCTGTTTATTTTCTTTGCCTGTATTCTGATTGACAGAAAATTATCAACTTTCGTGTTTAGCAGTCATTTGATTATTGCAAAAACGCTATCATTATTAATTGTTTACGCATCAGTAAATTACTTTGTTGTCAGGGAATTGAGTGTAAAGCTAATGGGAATGATTTTAGACAAAGGACAGGACATCCCTTATGCCATTATTTTTTATGGTTTTACAGCATTATTGCCGGTATTGTATATTTATTATGGAATCGTAAAACGGTCGGTATTATTTATCAGAGTCGGGTTAATTATTACAGTTCTGAGTGTAATTACTTTCAAATATTATTTCAGTCTGGGTTTACCCGTAATTACTTTTACAGTTGCCGGAATTATTCTTATATCAGTTTCACTCTGTCTTATGAATTATCTGAAAGTAATGCGTAACGGATTTACCCGCGACAATTTAATTAATGACAAATGGTTATCGGAGGATGTAAATGCAGTAATTATCTCACAAACCCTGGGTGGAAATAAACTTGCAGATGCCAAAAACCAATCATTTGGCGGTGGTACTTCAGGAGGTGGAGGAGCTACAAGTAACTGGTAAATAATAGTTTATTAAATACTTCAACCGATTATTTAAAATGAATTTTATAAATAGTTTTCAAAAAACAATCACCAATTAAAATCTACAATCTATGAGTTCAAAACAAATGTGTCAGAGTTGTGGCATGCCGCTCAGTAAAGACCCTAACGGAGG
>CAZTDH010000168.1:0-4874 GCA_964612615.1 uncultured Paludibacter sp.
ATCAATCAGGATTTATGCCTGAGATTGGAAGTTCAAAAAAACTACCAATCCCCAAAATCTTTGTCACCCACGTCCCCATTGTCCCAAAAGTTCCTTACGTCAACATCGTCCCCAATCTTGGAATCAAAAGAAGAACAACCCAAACCAACCAAACCGTTTTCCATTAAAGTCAAACCGCTTTCTGAACTGGAATTGACTTATTGGCAGCAATATGGAATATCACTCGAATTCCTGAAAAGATACCAGGTTGTTTCGCTAAAAGAATTTGCTTCCGAAAATAATGAAGGCAAACCTTACAAGCTTACACCTTCTGATAAAGAACCAATCTTTGCTTATCAGGGGAAACGATACCTAAAACTTTACAGACCTTTTTCAGCTGTTCGTTTTCAGTATGCGGGTGATTTGGGCGACAAATATTGTTTCGGATTGGAGCAGTTGCCACCCAAAGGAAATATCCTCTTTATCACCGGTGGTGAAAAAGACGTGTTAAGTTTGGTTGCTAAAGGTTTTGCGGCAATTTGTTTCAATAGCGAAACATCCAATATTCCCCCGAGCACAATTCGGAAACTGACCTATCGCTTTAAACACGTCGTTATTTTGTACGACTGCGACAAAACAGGTGTTGAAGCATCTGCCAAACACGAGCAGCAGCTCTCGGCTCTGGGAGTGAAACGAATGATTCTTCCCTTGAAAGGTACGAAAGAAGAAAAAGATATTTCCGACTATTTCAAAATCGGAAATACTAAAGGAGATTTCCAAAAATTATTCATTCAGTTTTTAGACACCATTTATGCCGAAACAATGGCAGTTCTTAAATCATGTGAAATAGATTTCACCAAACCACCCATATCAGCCGAAATGATAATTTCAATCAATAACGTCCCACTTGGAACACAAGGCAATTTATGCTGTATAACCGGAGGAGAAGGGACCGGAAAAAGTAACTATATCTGCGCCTTGGTTGCAGGAACATTAAATACGGAGGACGATGATATCGATACCTTGGGAACTCGTATCAAACCCAACCGACAGAAAAAAGCTGTTCTGCTTTACGATACCGAACAGTCCGAATTACAACTTTACAAAAACACCATGAATAGTCTCAAACGGGCAAAACAGAAACAATTTCCAGAAAGCTTCAGGGCATATTGCCTCACAGGTATGTCCCGAAAGGAAAGATTGCAAGCGATTATCCAAAGTATGGATAAATTCTTTTATGAATTTGGTGGAATCCATTTGGTAATTATCGACGGTATTGCCGATTTAATCCATTCGGCCAATGATGAAGCTGAAAGTATCCGGATTGTGGATGAACTCTACCGTCTGGCTGGAATATATCAGACCTGTATTGTCTGTGTACTTCACTTTATCCCTAACGGGTTAAAGCTCCGTGGCCATTTAGGTTCGGAGCTCCAGCGAAAATCCGCAGGCATTCTCTCGATTGAAAAAGACGACCAACCTGGAGTTTCGGTTGTAAAAGTATTAAAGGTGCGTGACGGCAGCCCGTTGGATGTTCCACTCATTCAATTTGCATGGGACAAAAAAGAAGAAATGCATGTCTATCTGGGCGAAAAAACCAAGGAAGAAAAAGAGAAGCGCAAAGAGAACGAATTGACTACTACCGCCAAAACAATCTTCGCTCAAAAACGCTACTATACCTACCAGGAACTAACCGATAAGTTGCAAGAATACCTGGACGTAAAAGAACGCACCGCCAAAGGCTATATCAAATTCATGCGCGAAAAAGACATTATCCTCAAAGATCCCTCAAAAGCAAATTATTTTGTGATTGGTCACTTGTAGAGACTTGGCATGCCACGTCTTCATTGTCCCCAACGTCCACCTTGTTGATCTATTTACCCCGAAGGGGTATAATATAATTAACCACCGGTAAGCAAAGCGCAACTGGGGGTTGAAATCCTCCCTCTTATAACAACCCCAGCGGGGTTGAACAATACCATATTTTGTCTTCTATGTCCCCATTGTCAACTTCAAAATTAACTCAGTATGATACCAGAAGAAAGATATCAGGTAAAACTTCATAAAAAACAATTAGACGAAAAATACTTTCAAAAGCAATTAGCAAAACTGAAAGAAAATAAATCCGAAATACTTATTCGTATCAAAACTTTAAAACGAATTCAGAAACGCAAATATCCAAACTCAAAAGATATTTTCCTTCACCAAAGAGATGTAATCAAACTTTTAAAAACCGATAATCGCACTTTAAATTTACTTGCCAAAGAAAAATTAATCAAGAATACTTTTGGCTTTATGAAACCAATTTTCTCACTTTCAGATATTACATTTTTTATCCAGTCATTAAAATAATCCTGAACTATACAATGTCTTCAGTTATCCTGTCGAATTTTCCGATGTCAAATAAAAATAAAAAACAATTATTGAATGACATATCATTCAATAACGATTATTTTTCAATTTAATGAATGATTTATCATTCATATTTTGTAATATTAAAACAAATACTTACTTTTGCATGACATTTCATTCACTAATATACAAAATATAGCTTTATGACTGACTTATCATACACAAACTGGGATTCAATGAGCGATAAAGCGCTGGCTGAACATATTGGAGTTTTTATTAACCACCACCGTCTGGATCAAAACAAGACACAAGATGTATTGGCAAATGCTGCCGGTATCAGTAGGTCTACTTTAAGTCTATTAGAACGTGGAGAAACTGTAACACTAGCTACATTAATACAAACGCTCAGGGCATTAGATCAATTGCATGTAATGGAAGTGTTTTCAGTAAAACAAACAGTAAGTCCATTAGCATTAGCCAAAATAGAAAAGGAGAAAAGGCAAAGAGCTCGTGGAAATAAAGAATAGTCTCAAACTGAAACAAATAATCAAATATGGATGTAGCAGAAGTAAAAATCTGGGGTAAATTAGTTGGTGCGGTCGCATGGGATGAAAGAACTGGTATAGCCAGTTTTGAATATGACCCCAATTTCAAAAAACTAAACTGGGATTTGGCACCATTGAAAATGCCAATTGCCTCAGCTAGGAAAGTAATATCATTTCCAGAACTAAGACGAGACAAAAATGCCGAATTTGATACATTCAAAGGGTTACCAGGCTTGTTAGCTGACATGCTTCCTGATAAATACGGCAATCAACTTATCAATATGTGGTTAGCCCAAAATGGGAAACCACAGGATAGCATGAATCCGGTGGAAATGCTTTGCTTTATAGGTACTAGAGGTATGGGAGCTTTAGAGTTTGAACCGGCAACAATAAAAGAAAACAAAAGAACATTTTCAATTGAAATAAATAGTCTCGTAGATATTGCACAGAAAATGTTATCTAAAAGAGAAGCTTTCAGTACCAATCTTCAAAGAGATGAAGAAAAGGCAGTTCTGGATATTTTAAAGATTGGAACTTCTGCAGGTGGAGCAAGACCAAAAGCTGTAATTGCATACAATGAGAAAACTGGCGAAGTCAAATCAGGTCAAACAAAAGCTCCAAATGGGTTTGAACATTGGTTGATTAAATTAGATGGTGTAAGTGATATTCAACTTGGAGCAAGCAAAGGTTATGGGCGCGTAGAAATGGCATATTATAACATGGCCAAGGCTTGTGGTATTGATATGATGCAATCCAGACTATTGGAAGAAAACGGAAGAGCTCATTTTATGACTAAGCGCTTTGATAGAGAAGGTGGAGAAATAAAACACCACATTCAAACATTTTGTGGATTGAAACATTTCGATTTCAATCAGGTAAATAGTTTTAGCTACGAGCAGTTATTTCAAACGATGAGAGAGCTAAAATTGGATTATCAGGATACAGAGCAAATGTTTAGACGGATGGTTTTCAATGTTATAGCACAGAATTGTGATGATCATACTAAAAATTTTTCATTTAGATTGAAAAAAGAGGGCAAATGGGAGTTATCACCAGCTTATGATATTTGTTATGCTTACAGTCCCGATAACAGATGGATAAGCCAACACGCTTTAAGTATGAATGGCAAGCGAAAAGACATTACAAAGGAAGATCTTCTATCTGTTGAAAATACAATCAAAACAAAAAAAGCGATAAGCATTATAAATGAAATAAATGAGAATGTGAGACAATGGAAGAAATTTGCAGACGATGTAAACGTTTTTCCAGAACTTCGGGATAGGATTGACAAGACGCTAAACATTTTTTAGCGGTCAAGCTTCGCTTCATAGTTCGCTCGGCTTTACCGCTTGGCTTGTAAAGAACCAAAGGTCAGCGACAGCAGGGAGATAATTATCGGCAGTTCAGCCGGTATTCTTGCAAAAAACCACCTGCCGCCAAAATCGTCAGGCACTGACTGACGAAATATCAGAAGCAAATCGTCCGACACTGTCGGACGATTTTAAAACGGTCAGGTTTTATCTGATAGTTTATTACGGGCAGCTCCGCCGGGGCAATCACCGGCAGACAAAAATCCTCACCCTTTCTCGCCAGCTCATTTAGCCTGACGGCCACTGAGCCTGTCGAAGTGCAGGGCTTGCATAGTCTTTTTGCCTGCCTCCGCACAATCAACCCTGCTGTTGTTTTTTTCTGTCACACTTTTTGCAGTCCTCGCATAATTTGGCACATTGCTTTTTCTCGTTCCTCAAAAAAAACAATAAGCCAATCCACCCACAGGCAAAAAAGACGTTTGCACTCCAACCGCCGCCACCGTACTGCACTTGCGCCAGAAAAAAACAACTCAAAGCTATTATACATAACATGTAGTTATATTCGAGCCCCGCCTATCGGCGAAACAACAGGGATAAATATAACCTAATTATGTATAATAGCCGCACAAAATCAACGCATTTGCCCCGCTCCGCTGCCCGAAGACCTCAAGATTTCCCCACCACCCAT
>CAZTDH010000169.1:0-4850 GCA_964612615.1 uncultured Paludibacter sp.
TATCGGAACAGACGGTTAAAAATCAGCTCACTTCGGCTTTAAAAACAATGAGAACCGAACTCTCGAAATTCAATTTATAGTATCTGATACTTTTCGAAATATGTTTTAAAGCATAAAAATAGGATGGTACTAAAATTCAAACTAAACGTGTAACAAACATCAAAAAAGAAAAATGGAAAACTATATTATCTTGCTATATAAAAAATATCTGTATGGAATCATCAAAAAAGATGAGTTTCTGGAAATGCGGCATGAAATAAGCAATGCTAAATTTTCACAGATGACCAATTTGCTCTTAGACGAATGGAATGAAGATATGTCATCAGAAGTACTTGCCGAAAAAGACAAAGAGGAAATCCGTTCTAATCTTGACTTTTATATAGAATGTGACAAAAAAAGGTTGTTTCGCAAACGGATGATTCAAGTAGCTGCAGTACTTATTCCTTTTGTATTCATAGTTTCTGCTTTGTTTTATAATTATCAACCGGCAAAAGAGCAAAAAGATTTTGTTGTGGTGGTAAAACAAGGCAATAGGGCAACGGTTACATTACCTGATCAGTCGAAGGTGTGGATGAATTCAAATAGCAAATTGGTTTATAATGTGGGTGTAAATAATACACGGGAAGTAAAACTTACTGGTGAAGCATTTTTTAAAGTTTTCAAAGATAAAAGCCGACCTTTTATTGTCTCAGCAAATAATATAAAAGTGGAGGTATTGGGCACTTCGTTTAATGTAAAAGCGAGAACAGGATCAGATATTATTGAAACATCGCTGATTGAGGGAAGTGTAAAATTATCAGGGGCAGATTTATCACAAGATTATTATTTAAAGCCCAACGAAAAAGCAATCTATTCCAGTTCGTTGAAAACTATCAAAATTGAATCTACCGACAACGAGGTTGAAACAGCGTGGAAAGAAAATAAACTACAATTTAAATCGGAGCGTTTTGCTGATGTAATTAAAAGGCTTGAAGAATGGTATGGTGTGAAAATAATCTCCAAATGTCCAAAAATTGACAATGACCTGATAAGCGGTGCATTTAAGGATGAAGATTTGGAAACTGTTATGAAAACCTTTGCAATACAATATAAAATACGCTATGATAATCAAAGAGATACATTGATTATTATACACAATTAGAAGATTATTTCGGGTTTCGGGATGCCAGCGTTCCGACCGTGTCAAAAATATTGTTTGAAGAGTTTGAAAGGGTTTTGGTTACATTGACTTAACAAACTACGTCTGAAACCCCTTCTTACTCCTCTCTATTTTGGAAAGGGTTGGGGAGAGGTCGGGGTAGGGGGTCGGGTTTGAAAGTTGAAAATAGATAGAAAAAATATTTTATAATACTATAATAATCAAAATGATGAAGTATCAATTTGCAAAAACAACCGTGTTTCGAGTTGTGTTACTCAGTGTATTTTTATTGATAGGAAGTGTGAGCTTTGCCCAAAATCCAAATCAGAAAATATCGATCACAGTACAAAATGTATCAATTAAGGAATTCATTAAGGTAATTGAATCTAAAACTACCTACACGGTAGTTTATCGCGACGCTTTGGTTGACGATAAAAAGGATATTTCAATTAACGTAGTTGAAAAAACATTGTCAGAAGTGTTAAAAGTAGTGCTTGGTCAAAAAGGGCTTCAAGCAGTCTTTAATGCTAATACCATAGTTATAACAAAAAAAAACGAGGAACCACAAATAACTAAGAAAACCAAAATAGTTTCGGGTGTGGTTCTCGATGAAAAGGGTCTCCCTGTTATTGGTGCAAGTGTAATCATCCCCGGAACAACTATTGGTATAGCAACAGATATAAACGGACGCTTTACACTGGACGTACCAGCGAATGCAAAAATACGCATTAGTTATATTGGTTATCAAGCCAAAGAAGAATTATTAAATGCAAACTCTGATTTAAAAATCAGGTTAGATCCAACCCCAAAGGATTTGGCCGAAATAGTTGTTTCCGCTCAAGCCATAGGCCAAAAAAATGCTATCCGCCAACAAATCAATTCAAACACCTTAAAAAACGTAGTAGCAGCCGATAGGTTGCAGGAGAATCCCGATGCTAACGCCGTAGAAGCTATTGGACGTCTGCCGGGGATTTCAGTGTCACGCAGCGGTGGTGAAGGTGTTGGTTTAGTTATTCGTGGTCTTCAATCTCAATACACAGCGGTAACATTAAATGGCGTTGCATTGCCGAGTGGCAGTGGTGGTGGTCGTGATGTGAATATTTCCGGTTTCTCGCAATATGCATTACAAGGTGTAGAAGTTTATAAATCGCTGACTGCTGATATGGAAGCCAACGGGGTAGCAGGTACCGTAAACTTAAAACTTCGGGAAGCTCCAAAGGGACTGCACGCTAACTTTTTGGCACAGCTGGGATATAATAATATGAATTCTTATTTTGGTAATTATAAAGTCTCGGGAGAGTTTAGCAACCGTTTTTTGGATAATAAATTGGGAGTGTTTTTTGTTGCCACTGCTGAGCAAGTAAATCGAAGTACTCAAACTATGAGTGCAAACTATAGAGACTTGTCAAGTTTAAATAATGACTTAGGGCTTATAAGTATAAATCTCAACAATATATCGGCCACAAAAACAAGACGTTCTGCCATGTTGTCATTGGATTACAAACTAGCACCCTCTACAACCTTGAATTTGTATGGGCTTTATAATTACTCCAAAAATGACAACCAATCACAATCTAAAGGTTATAACATGATGACTCCTAATGCCACAATTGGAATGAATTATAACCCCGATAATAATCAAAATGTGTATCAGATAGCCCTGAGTGGATTGACAAAACTAAATAAATCGAAGATAGAATTGGATTATGGTATTGCATTTTCCAATAGTAGTTCAAACAACCAAATGAGTAGAGGATGGAGTGGATCTTATTATCCACTGCCTTCAAGTTTGGCATCACAAATTACACTTGAAAACAGCAAGTTAAGTCCTGATGAAGCTATTAAGGCATATACCAGTCTGTCGTTACCTGATGCCAATACCCGCTTAGATAATATGTCTCAATCCAGTACTATTATGAATGACAGAAATTTCACTTCCTATTTTAATGTAAAAATACCCTATTCATTCGGTGATAAAATTACTGCCTATTTGAAATTTGGCGGAACATATCGGAATAAAGCAAGATATCAAGATGTTCAAGCTGGAACTATTGGTTTAAATACCAGTTTATTTGCTACACAAATTTTGAAGGATTCATTGAGTTGGTTAAAAAGCACTAACCAGCTATTAACTTTAGAGGGGATGAATGATAAGAATGTAAACAGTTTTCTGGATGGTAAATATAATTACGGCAGTTTCTACGATTTCTCAAAACTGAACCAAATTACTGATGTATGGAACAGGGCATCCGATTATTGGTATCCTAAAGGACAGGATGTTTGGGGCCCCATGTTCGGTGGACCAGGAAAAATTGGGTGGAATCAAAATATATCCAGCAGTATAATGAATGATCAAGACATTACAGAACAATATGCTGCCGGATATTTAATGACAGAAATGAATTTTGGGCAATATCTTATGTTTTTACCCGGGCTAAGGTTCGAAGAAACTTATTCTACCATGAAAGGTTTTACGGCTTTAGAGCCTACACGGCCAGACCCATTATACATGCCTTTGCCGGGAACAGCTACTTCGGCAACACGCACTGATAAATTTTTACTCCCTATGGTGCATTTAAGGATAAAACCCTGTAAATGGAATTACATTCATTTGGCATATACTCAAACACTTAGTCGACCTAATTTTAATCAAATATCACCAACTGAATACCGGAACACCGGGCTTGCACCCTTTACATATACAGCAAGAAATCCCGCACTTTTGACTGAACACTGGACAAATTACGATGTACAATTTACAATTCATGATAATAAGTTAGGACTTTTTTCTGTAAGTGGATTTTATAAAACGGTTCAAAATTACATTGGTAGTTTGAGTTATACACGCATTAAGGGAGATCCTATTATTGAACCATTTTCCAATACGGATCAGGTTAACGTGAGTTTAATTCAAAATTTTCAATATCCTATTTATCTAAAAGGTGTTGAAGTTGAACTTCAGACTTCATTTTGGTATTTACCTGCGCCATTCAAGTATTTGACTTTTACAATAAATGGCACATATACCGATTCCAGAACTGAATATCAAAACTCCTACATAGTTAATAAAGCTCCGGCGGGCGGTGGAAGACCTGTGCCAACCAGAATAGATACTACCCGGTCAGGTGTGATGTTACAACAGCCAAAATACTTGTTAAACACTTCGTTAGGGTATAACCGTAAAGGTTTAAATGTCTGGTTGTCTTATCAATACACTGGAAGTATCCAAACAGGTATAGGAAGCTTCTCAACAGACATCCTGGATGGAATGAAAGAACCATTTTCAAGGTTGGATTTGCAAATATCACAACGATTATCTGGCAAACTGAGTGGATTAGAATTTTTATTAAATATGGCTAACCTGACTAATTCTAGTGAAGTTCAACACTTGCGATATGATTCACGACCAACCTATATCGAATCTTATGGTTGGACAGCCGATTTTGGTGTCAGGTATAGATTTTGATTTCGGATAGAGAATTTAATCCTTCAGTAGTTAATTGCATGAATTGCTACTGAATTCTATAAACTCTAAATTTTGAATTTAGAAATAGCTTATTAAAACAATAATTTTTTTACCTACAAATAATAATTTAAATTTAAAAAAAATGAAAAAGATTACATTTATTCGAAGTTTTTTAGTTGCATCCCTGTTTTTGTTGATGCAACCAAGTCTTGTTTTTTCGGCTTCCTTCACCAAAGGTAATCTGGT
>CAZTDH010000170.1:0-4784 GCA_964612615.1 uncultured Paludibacter sp.
AATCCCCGATTTTTCGGGGATTTTTTTTGCTATAAAAGATAGTGGATTTTAGCAGAAAATGCTTGAAATTAGAGTTAGAACAAGTTTTTTGACAGAGTATTTGAAAAAAAACTTATCTTTGCACTAAGTAGGATAAAAAGTAAATCTTTTATGCCCGCTCTAAGAGAAAATTGCAAAACAAATAAAACAAATTCAATGGATATTCAAAGTTTGTATAACATGAAGTCAAAATTCGTTGCCCGCGAAATCGGAAATGAATTAATTTTGGTGCCACTGGCAGAAAACGTAGCTCAAATGAGTGAACTGTTTACCATGAACGAAACAGCTAAATTTATTTGGGAAAATTCCAAAGAAAATGTCAGCATAGCGGATATGGAGCAATTGATGACTGACAATTTTACAATTGATGCCGAAACTGCGAGAAAAGATATTGCAGCATTCCTGAATCAAATGCAAATCTTGTTTAATAAAAATGTTGGTTGAGCGTGATGATTGATAAGCAATTTAGCAGTAGGGTATTAATCGCCGATTATTTGATTGAACTCAAATCGGAATGTCCGATAGAGTTGGAAGAAGGATATGATCTTTTTCTTTCGGAAGACAATGAAAGAAAGGCAGATGTGAAAATTGAATGTTTTTCAGGAATCTTTGACAACCCTTTTGAAAATGGAGAACTGGTTTTTGAAGCTGAAAATGAAGAACAGAAATATTATTCCATTTATAGGGTAGGAAGTGAGTTGGGATTTGTAATTTACAACCAGCAGGACAAAGGAAAAATCCAGCAAACAGCCATTCTTGATTCAACGTTTACTAACTGGAAAGTGTATTCCGAACTGATTGATAACGTTATTACTCCCCTGAAATATCCTCTCGGACCTATTGTGATGAACTATATGACTTTGCAATCAGATGCTGTCATGATGCATGCTTCCTGTGCTTATGATGGTAAAAATGCCCGCATATTTACTGGTTTTTCAGGAGCTGGAAAAAGTACGATGTCTAAAATTTGGTCTGAAGCACAAAATCAAATTGTTAACGATGACCGTTTAATTGTTCGCAGACAAGGCGACAGTTATTTTGTTCATAATACGCCGATGTATTATGTTGACAGACCTAAAAAAGCGCCACTAAGTGCTGTTTATTTAATCAGTCATTCGCCCATAAATAAAATAAAAAAACTCAATGGTGCTTTGGCTATGACGCGCATGATGGCTTTCAGTATTCAGAATAACTTTGATAAAGAATATATTCAAACCCGACTGAATTTTTTCAGTAATTTATGCTCTGTGATACCGGTGTATGATTTGGGTTTTGTGCCTGATAAAAATGTTGTTGACTTCATATTAGCTAATGAAGCAGACAGAACTAAATAATCAGATACTTGATGTGGTTGAATCCTTGTTGGACGATAACCATACGCTGAGTTTTCGTATGCAGGGCTACAGTATGTATCCTACTTTGCAGGCGGGAGACGTAGGACATGTGGAAAAATGTTCGGCAGATGATTTGAGTATTGGTGATTTAATTGTTTTCAGGGCAAATGATAAACTGGTTGCTCATCGCTTAGTTGACATTTTTCATCAAAATAATCAACGGGTATTTGTGGCTAAAGGTGATCATAACTCATATAAAGATGCTCCGTTTACTGATAATGAATTGGTTGGCAGGATTACCTCTATTCAGCGCAAAAACCGCACTATAAAATCCCAAAGCCTTTATATGAAATTTCATCTTTTTAATTCCAAGAATTTTTCAAAGATTCTGATTCCCGTTAATGACTTTTTAATTCGATTCCGAAGCCAGATAGGCAGACTTTCTTCCGGTTTTAAATCGATGAAAGATAATGTAGCAATTGTTTCTCAAAATTCGGAAAAATTATTTTTGGTAAATGCTATATTTTCTGTTTTTCAGGGAGTTATACCTTTTGTAGTTATTGTTTGTATTAAGTCGCTGATTGATCAACTGACTGTTACAACTGCCTACAATGCTCATGAGCATTTGATGTTTGTAACCATGCTTATAGTTACTGCTTTGGTGTTTTTGTTGAGTGCGGTGCTGAGTGAAATAAGCTCTTTTTATATGGAAAAGATGGCTCAATCAGTCACTCATACCATTTATCAGAAGTTACATGCCAAACACATTGATTTAGAATTATCAAACTACGAAAACCCGGCTAAACAGGATAAAATTCATAGGGCAGTTCAGGAGGCATCATACCGTCCGTTGAAGATTATGAGTGAACTGCTTATGGGAATAAAGTCGGTTGCTTCGGCTTTGTTTTTAGTAGGAATCTTTATGTCAATACGATGGTATCTAGTACTGGTATTGTTTGTTGCTGTTGTTCCGGGCATTTTTGTTCGCCTGAAGTTTTCCAAAGAACTGTATAAACTCAAAGAACTGCAAAGCACCAAAGAACGTGAAATGTATTACTACAACCGCATTCTCACCGGTTTTCCTTTTGCAAAGGAATTGAAGTTGTTTGGTTTCTCCCACTTTTTTCGTAATTTATTTTCCGATACTCAGCACACTCTTTTCGAACAGAAAATCAATCATCGTAAGGCCGAACTCAAAATGGGATTGTATGCCCAGTTTTTTGCAGTAAGTATGATATTTCTTTCGCTTGGATTTGTTACTTATATGAAAATAAACGATGAAATATCCATCGGTACTGTTGTATTATTTTTCTTTGCTTTTCAGCGAGGATACTCGGTTTTGACTGATTTCTTCCGTTCTATTACACAGATTATAGAGGACAATACCTTCCTGAAAGATTTTATACAGTTTCTTAATACTCCGACACGGGTAAAAATAGCTCCTTTGAAGAATCATCGTTTCTCACTCCAAAAGGAAATCAGATTTGAGAATGTGAGTTTCAAGTATGAATCCAGTAAAAGGGAGGCAATCAAATCAGTAAATCTGACTATTCCAGTTGGTAAGACGATTGCTTTTGTAGGAGCTAATGGTTCGGGCAAGTCAACTATGATAAAGCTTCTGTGCGGATTTTATCCGCCTGATTCCGGAAAAATTCTTTTTGACGATGTAGATGCTGCATCACTAGGTCAAACGGTCGTTTGCGATAATATTACCGCTGTTTTTCAGGATTTTGCACTGTATAATATCTCTGCTATCGAAAATATATGGTTAGGTAGTACAAAGTCACCTTTCAGAAGAGATCAGGCTCAAAAAGCGGCTCAAGCGGCCGGTATAGCCGATATAATAGAAGGTCTGCCGGATGGTTATAACACCTTACTGGGAAATCAGTTTAAAGGTGGTGAGGAGCTGAGTATTGGTCAATGGCAGAAAGTGGCAATAGCGCGTGCTTTTTATCGTGATTCACCATTAATCCTGATGGATGAACCATCAAGTGCGTTGGATGCAGAGGCTGAACTACAAATTATAGAAGGGTTGAAAAAATTGTCGGAAGACAAGACAGCAGTTATTATTAGTCACCGTTTAAGTACTGTTCAATGGGCCGACCTGATTTATTTCTTTCAGGAAGGTCAGGTTCTTGAATCGGGAACACACAAACAACTGATGGCAAAGAAAGGAAAGTATTATTCTTTGTTCAAAACGGCTAACGGACAGAAAGACTAATTCCTTTAGCTCTGAATTTTGTCAGTATCTAAGATAATCTCACCAAATTCAATCATGGCGTTGAATAACGCAATTTGAGAGAATTGTTGTAAGTCATCTACCTTAATATCTGCTTCAACTAATTTCCCATTTGCAAGCAACTCAGCACGATTTGTGCCGTAAATCAATGGAATACGTGGTGTAAACCATGTTTTTCCATCAGATAAAGCTATGTTTGAATAGGAAGAGTCGGTTACCAATCCATTCCGGACAATAATCACATCGTCGCAATCACCACGTTGAGCAAAAGCAGAATTATATCCGGTTCGGTCTTCCGGTTTGTAGGGTAAGCTTTCAATTTCAGAACTGACGATTTTCAAACTACGAATTTCTCGCCGAACGTAAGGAATAAATTCTATCAGACGAATTTCAGAATCATAAACCACACGGCATTTGAAAAATCCTTTGGTAGGATAGTCATTTTTCAGAAACCATTCAGTCAGATTAATCACTTTCTCGTTTGGAAAGAATTGATTCATAGCTTTTTCCAAACGCATCTGATGAAAAGGAAGTCGTTTGAAATCGCCTTCTTTTAATTGTATGGTTTCAACGAATCGGCACATATACTTTTTGGATTAATTCTTCATATTCTTTCGTTAAATCACTTTGAGCGGTAATTCCACCACCACTTTTGAAAATAAGCTTGTCTCCATCCTGTTCAATAAACCGAATCAAGACGGCAGAATCAAGGTTTTTCCCATCAAACCAACCCCAAATTCCGGTATAAAATCCACGTTCATAACCTTCGGCCTGTTCAATAATTTCGAGTGTTTTTTTCTTAGGTGCTCCACAAATTGAACCGGCTGGCAGCAAAGCAAACAAAATATCGCCTAATTTTTCTTTATAGTTCTCGGGTAATCGCCCTGAGATTTCTGAACTTACCTGCAATAAATCCTGTTTGTTGGTTGTGAGTTTGTCAATATATCGATATCGCTTCACTTCCACTTGTTCTGCCACCAGGCTCAGATCATTCCGAATTAAATCCACAATGGTGGCATGTTCGGCTTTTTCTTTCGGGTCATTCAAAATTTGTTCTTCAGCGTTTGGTATCGAAGCATCAATTGTTCCTTTCATCGGAAATGATGAAATTGTCTGACCTTCAATCCGAACAAATGTTTCCGGTGAAAGTACAGTGAACTTATCTTTTAACC
>CAZTDH010000171.1:0-4769 GCA_964612615.1 uncultured Paludibacter sp.
CACCAACCGAAACGGGCATGTTTTTCATTCCATGTTTCGTTCGAAACAGGATTAATTATACAGGCAATTCGTCCGGCTATTTTATTGTCTTTGTAGGCCATAAAATAAGTAGCTTCACAAAAATCAAGAGCGGGATTTTTTCCTTTGGTGAGATTAAGCAAATCGTCCATTAATAAAGGTGGTGCGGCAAATTCACAATTTTTGTATAGATTGATGCCAAACCAGATATACTGCTTTAATTCTTTTTTTGAAGTTACTTCGCGGATGGTTACTGCCATAAGTTGAGGTATTAATTTATATTTAAACGGACGTAAAAATAACGCAAAATATGACATCTGCCAACCTTTTGCGTTATTTTTTCTGTTTTATGCAAGTATGTGCCTGATTTACAATCGTTTTTAAAAGTTAATGGTTTAAAGAAAATTGCAATTATTTGCTATAATTTTACTCTTTTACATTGCCGGTTCGTTTGATAACACCCCAGCTTACCAATTCACCCTTCAAGGCTCTCATATAAGCTTTGAACAGCACATAGAACAGCAACTGACGGTACACAAACCGCTGTGCAAACAGATAGAGTGCTTTCTTTAAATCAAATTTCTGATTGTCATAATGATATGCGAGCGACGAAATAAGGCAATCGACAAAGAAATACAACAGATAGAAGAAAATGTACTGATCAGCATCGCGAGAGAATAACCCGATAATAAAGAGTATATCCACCAACGGTGAGAAGAATGGTATTATAAAGTTGAAAATAAGCAAATTAGGTAATGCAATTAAACCGATATTCGGCTTCTTGAAACTGAATAGCAAGTCGCGGTGCTTCCAGAAACTTTGCATCATACCAAATGTCCAGCGCGAACGTTGTTTCATGAAATTATTCACTGTTTCAGGAGCTTCGGTTAGCGCCAGTGATTCGTTACAGGTGCGAATCACATAACCTGAACGCAACATACGCAAGGTCAAATCACAATCTTCAGCCAGTGTGTCGGTAGTAAATCCGCCAATAATTTCCATAGCCGATTTACGGAATGCACCAATGGCACCCGGTACTACCAGAATGGCGTTTACTGCATCATATGCACGGCGATCGAAATTCTGACTGGTTGTATATTCTATTGATTGCCAGTTTGTAAGCAGATTCACTGTATTTCCAACGCGCACATTTCCCGCCACGGCACCCACTTTTTCTTCCGCAAAGAAAGGAATCATTTTGGCAATAGCATCGTAAGGTAGAATGGTGTCGGCATCGATACAAACCAATATTTCACCGGTTGCTTTTTCAATTCCGAAGTTTAATGCAGCTGCTTTTCCTCCGTTTGGTTTGGTAAGTACCCGAACTTTTTCGTTACCGGCAAATGTTTTGCTAACTATATCGAAAGTACTGTCTTTTGAACCGTCGTCGACAAAAATCACTTCAATTTCGGGGTAAGTTGCTTTCAATAGATAATCTACCGTACGAACGGCATTTACCTCTTCGTTATACGCCGGAACGATTATACTCACTTTAGGATGATAATCAAGCGGTAGTTTATTATTTCCGTCTTTCTTTTCTTTGTACCGTTGCACGATAGCTAATACAGCAATAGAGAGCAACCTGAAAATAATAAGGAAAATTGCCACAACGAAGAATCCATCGAGGAAGTGCTCCCAGATAAAAGTAAGAGTGAAGAATGTAAGATCAAGCGTATCAGTAAACCGGAATTTGGTCTGAACCGGTGGCATCACCTGATCGCGTGTTTTACCCATCAAATCGGATACAGAAACAAAAGTATAACCGAGGCTTCTCAATGAGTCAATAACAATCGGCAGCGCTTTTACTGTTGCTGAGCGGTCGCCACCGGCATCGTGCATAAGGATAATATTTCCGTCTTTTCGGTGAGCTATCGTGCGTGCTACAATTGTATCGGCAGCCACATCTTCCTGCCAGTCGTTCGGGTCAATATACGATGTGACGCAGATAAATCCCTCGTCGTGGGCAATAGCCAGTGATTTAATCTGGAAGAGGGTTTTGGGTTCAGCGTCGGTAATATAAGGCGGACGGAATAATAGCGTTGAATAATTCAGAATACTTTCCAGCAAAAGCCGTGTGGAGCGAAGTTCAATCCGTTCACGGGTATCGGTTGTAAGTTCCAGATTTGGATGTGTAAATGTATGATTTCCAATCTCATGTCCTTCGCGGTATTCCCTGCGTATTAATGGTATATTGTTTTGAATACTCGAACCGGTAACAAAGAAGGTTGCAGGAACTTTCTTTTGTTTTAATACATCGAGTATTTTGGGTGTATAATCACTGTTAGGACCGTCATCAAAAGTGATAGCAAGCAGTTTTGGATTATTTGCCCCATACCGTTTTATTAAGTAAGAACTGGGGTAATCGTCGTACGTTTCATTAGTAATCAGTGCATCAACTGGATTGTATTCTATTGCCACATGACCATGATCGGGAATGCTGGTCATTTCTAAAACCTCGCCTTTTCCCTCGTAGCTAACTGCCGAAATAGATTGAATATATTCTAACTTTTTATAATTAAAATTCTTCATTTTCAGGAACATAACATCCAAATCCTGAGAATAATATTTCCAGATTCTGTCATCTTCAGAGCCCAGATACCAAAGTGAAACCCCGGCTGCATTATAGTCCTGAGCAGTTCGGATAATATTAAATGTTCCTGCTGCATCAATACAATGCATTTCATGTTCCAGATTATTGTCATCGTTATATTTTAGTGTCAAATCAGCCTGACTGAAATTAAAATAAACAGGTTCATTCAGTTCATTTGCTTTAGAAATCAACGCCTGATAAGTGATTGGGGTACCAAAATAGCTGGTATTTTTACCAGTTGTTTGTTTTATCCAGTCAAATCCGTAAGCTCCAACGCAGAGAACAATTTTTTCAGAAGAGACTTCTTTCATGGCTTCATCAATGGCATTTTCGACGAAAAGCAGAGACGAAACACTACCGGGCTCAGTTACAGAATAATGCTCATTATAAGCCATTACGAAGATGAAATCGTAATACTGAGCCAGTTCCTTATAGTTTGATATTTTATCCGTTGGATCAATATCAACAGTAGCTATATATCCTTCATTATGAAGCGTTTCTGTGAGTTCTTTTGAAAACTGAAGAAAAATAGGACTTGAACCTTCGGGAAGTTTTTCAATATCAATATTTATACCCTGGAAATCATTCTTTTCCAGAAGATTTTTAATACGCGAAATAAGCGTTTTGCGTAATTTTGGATTTTTAAGCACAACGATTGTACTGTCGCCATTAAACTTTTTATTCCAAAAGTTACTGAGCATCGGTACAACAGCCACTTTGTTGCTCTCCATAAACTCAAGCGTTTCGTTTTCGATTCGGGAATCAATATTTCCTTTCGAATCTTTAATAAACAACCACTCAGGGAGCACCATGTTTAGTTTGGTAATATTTTTATGCAGCGAGATGCCCGAATTAATATTCCAGTTAACGTAGAATCCGGCACGCACAGGAAGGAATTTGCTTATCTCGGGCGAAGTAGCATGTTTAACATGCTTGTGAGAGTTTTTTATTTTCTTTCGGTATGTCTCAAGTTGCTTGGCAAAAGCCAACTGATCCGATTTCGAAACGTAGGTCTTCGATTTATCAATATTCAGGTCAGGCATTTTTTTTGCATTGTAAGTAAGCACCTTTAAATCATAATCTCTTTTGTTTAGAAGAGATATGCCTACGGATGCAAAAATTACAATTAGAAAAACAAGAACAATACGAACTACCCAAATAAAACTTTTCCAGCGTGTGGGAGAGTTAGTTTGAAAAATTTGTTGTTGCATAAAAAATCTAATTATTAAATACTAATTTTCAATTAACCATTAATTATTATCTCAACTCAAGCAAAACCACATTTTCAACATGGTGTGTGTGTGGAAACATATCAACCGGTTGAACTGCTGTTACTTTATAGCTATTGTCCAGTAAAGACAAATCGCGTGCCTGAGTTGCCGGATTGCAGCTAACATACACTATCCGTTTCGGACGGGCAAAAAGTATGGCCTCAATCACATCGGTGTGCATACCGGCACGTGGAGGATCGGTTATGATTACATCCGGTTTGCCGTGCTTTTCAATAAAGGCTGCGTTCAGAATATCTTTCATATCCCCGGCATAAAACAAGGTATTTTCAATTTTGTTTAATGCCGAATTAATTACTGCATCCTCAATGGCTTCGGGTACATATTCAATGCCGATAACCTGACGTGCCTGATGCGCAACAAAGTTAGCAATAGTTCCGGTTCCGGTGTATAAATCGTACACTAATTCATTTCCTGTGAGACCGGCAAAGTTTCGGGTAATTTTATACAGTTCGTAAGCCTGTTCCGAGTTGGTTTGATAAAATGATTTTGGTCCGATTTTGAATTTCAACCCTTCCATTTCTTCGAAAATACATTCATTTCCTTTGAAAACCAACACTTCCTGATCGGTAATGGTGTCGTTGGCTTTGGAATTGATAATGTACAGTAGCGAAGTTATTTGAGGAAAACGGTCGGCAATATGTTGCAACAGTGCTTCCTGAGCTTCTTTGTCTTCATGAAAAAATATCATAATAACCATCAACTCGCCGGTTGAAGTGGTGCGAATCATCAGGGTGCGCAGAAAACCTTCCTGATTACGGAGGTCGAAAAAGGTGAGTTCTTTTTCCAATGCATAACGGCGTACTTCGTTCCGGACTTCGTTCGAATCTTCGGTTTGCAGCCAACATTTGTTGATATCAAGCACTTTATCA
>CAZTDH010000172.1:0-4756 GCA_964612615.1 uncultured Paludibacter sp.
CGCGATCCCAGACGCCAAATGCGCTTGACGGCGGTTCGGCATGAACACAGATAAACAAATTTATCGACAGAAACCAGACAAGACTCACTAACCTAGTCGAAGACAAAAACAGAGAATATACACTAGCTATTTTTTTCATTTTATGCTATTTTTTTTTGTAATTTCAATAAGATGGAAGACATCGTCTTCATTATCCTCGTTTACCAACGAAAAATCACTGTTTCGGGGGCCTTTATTGGCAAACTCTCCATCGGCGATGGTGATGCTTTTGCTCACCCATTTGCCACTATTGGTTTTGGTGACGACAATAGCTGTTTTGTCAGGATTTGTTACAGCATCATATCGGAAGGAAAATTTCCCGGTTCCTTTATCCAGATAGATGATTTTCACGGTTATGGGGTGTTTGCCTTTTGATGGAATAAATTGGTCATCAAGATTAAAAAACATCCGGTTTCGTCCGCTTACATTTTCAAAGCTCCTTGCGTAACGACCGTAAGGCTGATCCGCAGGACCTATTCTCCATAATCCAACACTGGTTTGATTAGGCTCAATTTGTGTAATAAAACGACTGTAATTTCGGGCAATAAGGTCAAATCCAACATCGTTCATTGCTTTAGCCTGGAAGAGATAATCCGACCCTTTCAGCGTAGTGGCGGCATCGATATCACCCACTTTGGCACCATAAACTGCATATTCCGACTCAATTTTGCGTACCCGAAATTCATTGTTTTGTTTCGCTTCGCCATAATTATCTTCCGAAAACCGTTCTGTATCAGAGGTATCGAGCACATCGCGAAACGCAATAAAGGCATACGGACTGGTTCGCGGTAATTTGTAGTAGGAGTATCGATTCGCAAACGAAAAAGCCTCATCATAGTTGCCGGTTTTTACAGTTTCATAATCTACCTCCCAAAGATCGAGTCCACGGTCAACTGTAGAGATAGCAGTCCAGTAATAATTCCAAACAGGATTTTCCTTAAAGATGCCACCTTGCGCAAATTTTGAAAACTCACCTCGCACAAAATCAGGCTCTTTTCCGTTCAATCCAAAAAATGCAGGCCTAAGCTCCTTATCCTGAGCAATTTCGCCATTTGCCTGATAGCCTATGGCAACTGTGAATTGCTGCTTGCGGAGTTCTATTCTATAATTCTGGCGAAGCCAGTTAGCATAAAGTTGTTCGCCGGCTTTTGAGCCATTTGCTTTTAGCTTTCCCTGCTCGCTTTCATCGGCTACGTTAAACAGAAATTTGATGTGTTTCAGTTCCGGCTTGTTGAAGGCTTCATAAAACCGTTTCGTAGCTCCGCTGCAGAACTCTAAATATTGCTGTGCGCTGATTTTATAGTTAGGATCTTGGGGAGTGCCCTTGTAGAGCTGCCTGTCGCCCGTTGAACCAAAGGCCGGTTGTATGAATGCAAAAGCATTTCGCTCTTCCTCCGTGAGAGAGGCAATGTGATCCGCCAGTTTGCCAATGAATCGATGGAAATAAGAAATATAATTTGGATCGAGGTAATACGGATAAAAATCTCTCTTATTACCTCCAATTATAAGCACTTTCGGTACTCCTTTTTCATAAATCCACTCTGGTGAGTCAGAGCCTGTCCACAGCACGAAATAGTAAAAATATTTACCTTTCACTGCATTACGTATGTGAGCATCCATCTTTGTCCAGTCATATACCCCATCATTGGATTCAACATCACTCCATTTAATCCGATCTGCCTCACCTTTTATGAAAGGAAATCTCTTTGTGTCAATTACATTATTTCGGGTGTTTGTGTAAAATCCTGCCCAATCAGGTCTTTCAATCGATTGAACCGAACCTCTGCCAAGAAATAATGCAATAAAAAGAAAAAGTGTGATCCGTTTCATAAAATACAAGCTAACAAATAATTAAGACCGACTTGCAAAAATCATTTTAATACTTTATAATTTTCTGGTTGATAATGGGTCGGGCATTTTGAAAGCAGCGGATTACGTACATTCCACTTTTCAATGAACCGATGTTAATGGTGTTCATATTGGCTGTTGAGTATTCTTTTACTGCCTTTCCTGCAATGTCATAAACTACAATACGTTCAAAATCACAACTATTTGACCATTGTAGAACAGAATTCCGGTTATCATAGACAATCGGATTTTTGTCTTCATTGTGGTTTATAACCGAAGAAATTGGTGAGCCCCTTTTAATCTCAATAAGATGGAAGATATCATCTTCGCCATCTTCGTTTACCAACGAAAAATCGCTGTTATTGATTCCCTTGTTTAGAAATTCACCATCGTCAATTTTCACAATTTTCTCGACCCATCTTTTGGTGTCCATTTTGGTGAAAATCTGGGATATTTTATCTTTATCAGTGCTTGAATTATATCTGAATGAGAATTGTCCTGTCCCACTGTCTAAATAGATTATTTTTACCTCTATCGATTTATTGGCAGGTGAGTTTAATAAGAAATTGTCATCCAAATCAAATGACATGCGATTTTTATTGCTGGCGTTTTCAAAACCACGAGCATAACGGCCGTAAGGCTGGTCAGTTGGACCCACTCTCCACCAGCCAACACTTGTGTTGTTTGCATCAATTTGTGTGATAAATCTGGAATAATTTCGGGCAATGAGTTCGTAGCCTACATCATTCATTGCCTTTGAATTAGCGAGGTAAACCGCATTGGATAAGGTACTTGCCGAAACCATATCCCCGACTTTAGCACCATAAATTGCGTATTTCTGTTGAATTTTTCGAATCCGGATGGTATCGCTCTGCTTCGATGATGACCCAAACTGACCTACCGGAAATCTACTGACGTCAGACGCATCAAGCACATCGCGTAGGGCAACAAATGCATACGGACTCGTTTCCGGACGCTTAAAGTAGGAGTATTTATTTGAAAAATCAAATCCTTGATTGTATAATCCTGTTGTAACGAGGCTATAGTCAAGTTCCCACAAATCCAATCCTCTGTCAACCGTAGATATAGCAGTCCAATAGTAATTCCAGTAAAGATTTTCTTTGAAAATAGCTCCATCGGCATATATGGAAAACTCGCCCCGCACAAAGTCAGGGTCTTTTCCTGTTAGACCAAAAAACGAAGGTCGTTGCGTGTTATCTTGGGATATTTCACCATTCGCCTGATATCCTACTGCAACTGTAAACTGCTGTTTCCGAAGATCAACTGTATAGTTTTGTCTATACCAATTTGCAAAGAGTTGTGGGCCACTGGTACTTGTTCCGCCGTCGTCTTCAATGTTAAATAAGAATTTGATATTTGCCAATTCCGGCTTATTAAAAGCCTCATAATATCGTAAAGTACCTTGCGTACAAATATCAGCATATTGCTGATCGGTAATAGTATAACCTGCAGGCGACACCACATTGCCTTTTAACATCTGCTGGTCGCCGGTGGATCCGAATGCCGGTTGAATAAATCCAAGTACTTTACGTTGCGCAGGAGAAAGTGACGCAATGTGATCAGCCAATTTACCAATCATGCGATTAAAGTACTTTATATAGAGTGGATTCTTATAATCGGGATACGGGCCACTTGTACCTTTAAAATCGGTCATAATTTGTGAAACCCCTTTACCATATATCCATGTGGGACAATCAGGTCCTACCCAGAATACAAAATAGTAATAAAATCCTCCTGCAACTGCTGCATTGATTGGTGTGTCGAGTGTGCTCCAGTTGTAAACACTGTCTTGAGGCTCTACATCGCTCCATTTAATCCGACCAGCCAATCCCTTTACAAAGGGGTATTTCTTTGTATCAATTACATTTTTGGGGCTGTTGGTGTAAAATCCTGCCCAATCAGGTCTTTCAATCGATTCTACAGAGAAGTTGCAGAACAATATGAAACTCAATAGAAAGTAAAACTTTTTATTCATACTCTATTTATCAATAGTTTATAATAATTTTCTTTGAAATAATAGCTTCATAATCTTTATAAAGCCGAAGAATATATATGCCACGACTCAAAGAGTTTAAATGAATTAAATTTAGATTCTTAGTTGAGTATTCCTTTATAGACTTTCCTGCAATGTCATATACCACTAATTTATCTACATAAGTTGTATTATTCCAACTTAATACAAAGTTCGTTGAATTAAAAAAGATAGAGTTTGCTAAAACAGAAGAAACTGCCGTGGAATTATTCTTAGTTTTCGAAAACATCCATTTCATGGTGTTTGGTTCGGGGTCAAAATCCGGACCGGCAGCTTGCGTAATATACCCTTTCTTTAAAGAGTCTACCGGATAATTAATTACAAGTGTATCAGACATCTGGTAAGTTCTGATCATGCGGGTTTCGGCACTGTGACCGATACCAATCAGGGTGGTAAATTTCATTCGACCTTTCAATATTTTCATTGTTTGGAAGAAAAGTGAGTCTTTTTTAAATGAGACAGTTTGGTCTGTACTCCCATGAATAGCCCAGATATTGCTATTAATCAATTTAGGTGCGTCAGCGACATCGGCTAAACCAGAAGCAGAAATACCTGCAGCAAAATAGGTCGGATCTAGAATTAAAAAGCTGTATGTCCCAACTCCTCCCATCGATTGCCCCATCACATAAATACGCGACAGATCCACAGAAGGAAAAGTGGCGATAATTTCCTTGCAAAGTTTTAATTCACTATTTCCCCAAGCACTATTTGCCTGAGGAGCAAAAATATAAGCAGGATAATCTGACCGTAATGGCTCCTGAGTAAATGAAGCGTTCATCGGTCGCAAATTGCTGATATTGTATGAACTCTGAGTAG
>CAZTDH010000173.1:0-4753 GCA_964612615.1 uncultured Paludibacter sp.
GTACGACGAAGAATCGGATGCATACATTACAATTAAAGAAAGTGAGGATAATGAAAACGATTTTATTCACCAATTTTATATTTAAAAACTAACTAAAAATGGAAACAAAACTTTTAATGGTAACAACCACCGAAATGAGCACTCCCACGGGGTACATCATTGGAGCCAGTATAGCCATGGCTATACTGGGTTATTTAATTTATTCACTTATTAAACCTGAGAAGTTCTAACATCAAATCATTCTCTTAATACTAAAAATGTATGTTCACAACTTTTGATTTTTTACAAATAATTATTTTCGTGGGATTACTGATAGGCTTAACGCCTATTATGGGAAATTTCATGTACAAGGTGTTCACCGGCGAGAAACATCTTATGTCGGCACCATTGGGCTGGCTCGAACGGTTGACCTATAAACTTGTAGGTGTTGATACTACCGAAGAAACAAACTGGAAAAAGTATGCTCTCGGATTGGTGCTATTCAATTTAATCGGATTTTTGTTTGTATTCCTGCTTCAACTTACGCAGGCATTTCTACCATTAAATCCGACAAATTTACCTAATGTTTCGTGGCATTCAGCGTTTAATACCGCTGCAAGTTTTATGACCAACACTAACTGGCAAGGTTACAGTGGAGAAACTACAATGAGTTATTTTGTACAAATGATTGGGCTTGGCGTTCAGAACTTTGTAAGTGCTGCCACCGGAATAGCCGTATTGATAGCTCTTGCCAGAGGACTTTCACGCAAGACAACTGACAAACTCGGTAATTTCTGGGTAGATTTAACCCGTTCAACTTTGTATGTGCTTTTGCCACTTTCTATTTTATTTGCAGTTATTTTGGTTGGTCAAGGAGCAATCCAAAACTTTGATACGTATCAAACAGCGCATACACTTCAGGGAACTACACAGGTAATTCCAATGGGTCCGGTAGCCTCGCAGGAAGCTATCAAGCAACTCGGAACAAACGGTGGTGGTTTTTTCAATGCCAACAGTGCCCATCCGTTTGAAAATCCAACTCCGCTGACCAATTTTCTTCAAATATTGGCAATTTTTCTAATTCCTGCCGGATTGACTTTTACTTATGGTAAAATGGTAGGTTCTAAACGTCAGGGCTGGACTATTTTTATTGTTATGCTGATTTTATTTCTTAGCGGTTTAGCCATATCCTTATATGGTGAATATTCTGCCAATCCAATTTTTGGTCATTCAGCACTGATGGAAGGGAAAGAGACCCGGTTTGGAATAACGAATAGTGTACTTTTTTCTGTAGTTACTACCGATGCCTCCTGCGGTGCTGTAAATGCTATGCACGATAGTTTATCACCTTTGGCCGGAATGGTTGCCATGATTAACCTTATGCTTGGTGAAGTGATTTTTGGTGGTGTAGGAGCCGGATTGTATGGTATGGTTGTATTCATTATTCTCACGGTATTTATTGCCGGGTTGATGGTGGGTCGAACTCCTGAATACCTGGGAAAGAAAGTGGAAAGATTTGAAGTAACAATGGCTATTATAGCTAATGTAATCACCTCTTTTGCAATTCTATTATTTACAGCGTGGGCGGCAGTAAGCACGCTGGGTCTAGCCGGTTTGAACAATGCCGGACCGCATGGATTTTCCGAAATGTTATACGCTTTCAGTTCAGCAGCCGGAAACAACGGTAGTGCTTTTGCAGGATTAAGTGCCAATACTGTTTTTTATAATCTGCTGATTGGAATTGCAGTGCTGGTTGGGCGATTCGGAGTGATTATACCGATTCTGGCCATTGCCGGAAGTATGGCCAAAAAGAAGATTACACCACCATCAGCAGGAACTTTCCAAACGAACAATTGGCTGTTTGTGGTATTATTAATCGGCGTTATCCTTATTGTCGGCGGGTTAACCTATTTCCCTGCTTTATCATTAGGACCAATTGTAGAACATTTATTAATGAATAACGGAATTACATTTTAATCATTTAGAAACATGACAACAAAATCAAATAAAAGTATCTTTAATAAAAAGCTACTTGCACGAGCTGCTCAAGACAGCGTAATGAAACTAAACCCTGCAACTCTGATAAAAAATCCGGTTATATTTATAGTTGGTATCGGAGCAGTTCTGACAACTATCATCGTCTTTATCGGAATTTTTCAGGGAGGATATTCGTCTTTCAATTTGCAAATTGCTATTTGGCTGTGGTTTACGGTGCTTTTCGCCAATTTCTCTGAAGCAATTGCAGAAGGACGTGGAAAAGCACAAGCCGAAAGCTTGCGTAAAAATCGCACGCAAACTGTTGCCCGTAAAATGGTTGGGGACAAAGAAACAGAAGTGTTGGCTCCCAGCTTACGCAAAGGCGACATTGTGGTTTGCGAAGTGAATGATATAATTCCTTCGGATGGTGAAGTAATAGAAGGAATTGCCAGTGTCGATGAGTCAGCCATAACGGGCGAATCGGCTCCGGTAATTCGTGAAAGCGGTGGCGACCGTTCAGCTGTAACCGGTGGTACAAAAGTATTGAGCGACCGTATTCTGATTCGTATTTCAGCCGATGCAGGCGATACTTTCATGGATCGTATGATTGCTTTGGTGGAAGGTGCCAAACGTCAAAAAACTCCAAATGAGATTGCCTTAACTATCTTGCTTTCCGGTTTGACGATTATTTTCCTTTTGGCTGTGGTTACACTTCCGGCATTTTTCGGATACAGTTTAACTGCTTCGGGCATTTCGCAGTCACACAATTTATCTATTCCCGTATTAATTGCCCTGCTGGTTTGTCTTATTCCAACTACTATTGGTGGGTTGTTGAGTGCAATCGGTATAAGCGGTATGGACAGATTGATTCAACGAAACGTAATTGCTACCAGCGGACGTGCTATTGAAGCTGCGGGTGACGTAGACGTACTTTTGCTCGACAAAACAGGAACCATCACACTCGGAAACCGTATGGCAACTGACTTTATTCCGGCTGAAGGCGTGACTGTTGAAGAATTGGCGGATGCTGCCCAACTTTCGTCACTTTCTGACGAAACTCCTGAAGGACGTTCGATTGTTATATTGGCTAAAGAAAAATTCAATATTCGTGGACGTGATATTTCTAATTTGCATGCAACATTTATTCCTTTCACCGCACAATCGCGTATGAGTGGAGTGGATTTGAAAACTCCTGAAGGAAAAGTTCACCAGATTCGTAAAGGTTCATCGCAAGCAATTCGCGGTTTTATTGAAGAAAATAATGGAGTTTTCTCTCAAAAAGTTGTAGATGCCGTATCGGAGTTGGCACGTCTGGGAGCAACGCCGCTGGTTGTAGCCGAAGATAATAAAGTGTTGGGAGTAATTCACCTGAAAGATATTGTAAAAGGTGGTATCAAACAACGTTTCGCCGAACTTCGTCAAATGGGAATTCGTACCGTAATGATTACCGGAGATAACTCGTTAACCGCTGCAGCTATTGCTGCAGAAGCAGGTGTAGATGATTTTATGGCAGAAGCCACACCCGAAGATAAATTGCGTAGAATTCGTGAAGAACAGGAAAAAGGACATTTGGTTGGAATGATTGGAGATGGCACAAACGATGCGCCTGCTTTGGCGCAAGCAGATGTTGGTATCGCTATGAACTCAGGAACACAAGCTGCTCGCGAAGCCGGTAACATGGTGGATTTGGACAGTAACCCAACTAAATTGATTGAAGTGGTGGAAGTGGGTAAACAATTGCTTATGACCCGTGGTGCTCTTACCACCTTTAGTATTGCCAACGATGTAGCTAAGTATTTTGCTATTATTCCTGCTATTTCCGTTGCACTTTATGCCGGAAGCAACGGACAAGGACCGTTGTCAGCACTGAATATCATGAAGCTCGTTTCGCCGGAAAGTGCCATTCTAAGTGCCATTATTTTCAACGCACTAATCATTATTGCACTTATTCCATTGGCACTAAAAGGAGTAACTTATAAGCCTATTTCGGCTAATAGAGCATTGGCAAAAAACTTGCTGATTTACGGATTCGGCGGTATTGTCGCTCCATTTATCGGAATTAAAATTATTGATATATTGATTAATTTATAAATCTCACGCAAAGGCGCTAAAGCGCAAAAAAAACATTACGACTTAGCGTCTTTGCGAGAAATAAAACAAAAGAAAATGAAAACATTTGGTATCGCATTAAAAATATTCCTGGTTTTTACCATTCTTACAGGGATTGTATATCCGCTTTTAGTTACCGGAATTGCACAAGTTGTTTTTCCACATCAAGCCAATGGTAGCCTGATTTTAAAAGACAATAAGATAATAGGAAGTGAATTAATCGGACAACAATCCGACAGCACAATTTATTTCACTTCCCGCCCTTCGGCAATTGGAAATAATCCACTACCTTCGGGCGGTAGTAATTACGGTTTGACCAGTAAAAAGCTAAAAGATCAGTTTATTGAACGAAAAAATAAGTTTATAGCATTCAATCAACTTGATAAAAATGCTGAAGTTCCATCCGATATGCTTTTTGCATCGGCTAGTGGACTTGACCCACATATTTCGCCGGAAGCCGCACATTTACAAATCAATCGGATTGCAACAGCAAGGCATTTCAGTACTGTACAAAAAGAAAGGCTGAAAACGCTTGTTGAAAAGACGATTGAAACTCCGCAACTGGGATGTTTGGGTGAAAGCCGGGTAAATGTATTATTGCTGAATATTGCTTTAGATAAACTAAAATGATTTTTTTACCACTAAGGCACTTAGGACACTAAGATTCACAAAGAGAATGTATTTTATT
>CAZTDH010000174.1:0-4752 GCA_964612615.1 uncultured Paludibacter sp.
GCAGTAATCAGGGTGTTAAACTTTCCGGAAACTACGTTCATTTTAAAGATATAATTATTCAGGGTGCAGGTGACAATGGGTTGCAGGTAACAGGAAGCAACAATAAAATTGAACATTGTACTGCCAGATGGAACTGCGATTCGGGATTCCAAATGAAAACCGGAAGCGACAATCTGATATTGAATTGTGATTCGTACGAAAACTTTGATTACGAAACAAGTGGCTCAATAGGTGGAAATGCCGATGGATTTGCCGACAAACAATACACCAACACAGGCACCAACACATACAAAGGATGCCGTTCATGGAGCAATAGCGATGATGGTTGGGACAGTTATGAAAAAATCGGAAATACGGTTTACGATAGTTGCTGGTGTTATAATCTGGGGCCGGCTAGTTTTGATATGACAAGCCATATTCGTTATACTATCGACAAAACATATATCGACGGTTTTGCGAATCATATAATTCCAAATGCCGGAAATGGAAATGGCTTCAAAATGGGTGGAAATTATACAGCCAATAACGCCACTGCTCACCACTGTATTGCTGTAGCAAATAAGGTAAAAGGTTTTGATCAGAATAATAATAATGGAATTATGACTGTTTACAATTGCACCAGTTACAACAATGGCAATAATTATGGCTATTCAAACAGCACTTATGGTACATTAATTATCAAAAACTGCGCTTCTCTAAGCAGCAAAGGCTCAAATAGCTTTGCTTGTAAGTCGGTAACACAAGCTTACAATTCATGGAATTCGGGCTTTAGTTGTGCTGCTTCTGATTTTATAAGTATGGATTACACACAAATGCTCAATCCAAGACAGGCTGATGGTTCATTACCCGAAATAACATTACTTCACCTTACCGCAACCAGCAACTTATTGAATAAAGGCACTAATGTCGGCTACAGTTTTCTTGGCACCGCTCCCGACCTTGGAGCATTTGAATACAACAGCATAACTTCTGTAGTAATTGCTTCTGATAATCAAAAGAATAACTTTCAGATTTTTGCCAACACCGACAGAAGCATTGTCATTAAAGGACACATTGCATCGGTAGAATTATTCGAGCTTACTGGTAAAAAATTGTATTCAAAACAAGTTGTGTCAGATATTCTAACCATTTCTGGAAAAGATGTGTCGAAAGGAATTTGTCTGGTACGGATTATCAGTGCTGACGGTCAGATTCAAACAAACAAAATTTTGATTCAATAACAACGTAATATCCACAATTTCAGATATTAAATTGCTATTTTTTAAACATAATACCCCTGGAATTCTCAGACTGGTATTTCACATCGACTTGTTCTGAGTCAAATTGAGCGAATATCAAGATTTGATATTTTGCCTTATTTTATACGTCTTTTTTCCTACCCTAAAAATGGTGTCAGTTTTCAAAATTATGTTGTAAAACATAGTAATGAATGAATCAAATCCAGAAAACAAGTGTTTTCTTTACACTTGTTTAAATTGACAGAATTTATCAAAATCTACAATTCACACAAACTACAATATTTCAGCAATATAAATCTTACAATGACAGCCACTTTCTATCAAAATAAAGATACCTTTCTCGTTGCTACCGACTGTATCATTATGGGCTTTCATGAAAATGAATTGAACATTTTGATTACTCGTCGACAATTTGAACCATTGAAAGGTGGATGGTCATTGATGGGTGGTTTTGTAAACTCACCAGAAAGCATTGATGAAGCAGCTGCACGCATTTTTGGAGAATTTACCGGTATCAAAGATATTTTTATGGAGCAGGTGGGTGCTTATGGTGAGATTAACCGCGATTTAGGAGAGCGGGTAATTTCAATTGCATATTATGCTCTGGTAAATATTGATGAGTTTGATACGTCACTGGCTCAAAAATATGATGCACGATGGGTTCGTTTAACTCAATTACCCGAACTGGTATTTGACCACAATAAAATGGTAAAAGATACGATTGGAATTTTGCAGCGCAAAGCAGCAGTAAAACCAATAGGATTTAACCTGCTGGGCGACCAATTTACACTGCCAACGTTGCAAAGCTTATACGAATCTATCTATCAGGAAACAATCGATAAACGCAATTTCCGGAAAAAGCTCTTGACGATGGATATACTGGAAAAACTGGACGAAAAAGACAAAAGTTCTTCCAAAAAAGGAGCTTTCTATTATAAGTTTAACAAAGAAAAATACGACCAATTGATTCAACAGGGATTACATTTCTCACTTTAAAAAAATTTTATTCGATTAAGTGTAATTTCAACCCTTATAAAACAAAATACAAAAAAGTAACTGTTTAAATAGCAAATAAAAAGATGTTAGAAGCATTAAAAGAAGAAGTATTTCACGCCAATTTAGACTTGGTGAAACATGGATTAGTGATTTTTACATGGGGAAATGTTAGCGCTATCGACCGTGCAACAGGACTGGTGGTTATCAAACCTTCGGGCGTATCGTACGAAGACATGAAAGCCGAAGATATGGTAGTGGTTGATTTGGATGGCAACGTTATTGAAGGAAAATTGAAACCATCGTCTGACACAGCTACTCACCTTGTATTTTACAAAGCTTTCCCAAACATTGGCGGCGTGGTTCACACCCACTCTACTTACGCTACAGCATGGGCACAGGCCGGTTGTGATATTCCAAACATTGGAACAACGCACGCCGACTATTTCAGCGACGGCATTCCCTGCACCCGTGACATGACGCAAGCTGAAGTGGAAGGTGAATACGAACTGGAAACCGGAAATGTAGTAGTGGAAAGATTCAATGGCTTAAACCCTGATTTTATTCCGGGTGTGTTAGTGAAAAACCACGGGCCTTTTTCGTGGGGTAAAAATGCACACGATGCCGTTCACAACGCTGTGGTAATGGAACAAGTAGGTAAAATGGCGTATATCGCTTACGGCGTAAATCCAAACCTGACCATGAATCCGCACCTGATTAAAAAACACTTCTACCGTAAACACGGACCGGGAGCGTACTATGGACAATAACACAAACAGCAATTTAACAAACAAATAAAATTTAATTATCATGGCATTCAAAGATTTAGAAGTATGGTTTATCACCGGAGCACAGTTGCTTTACGGTGGTGATGCAGTAGTGAGCGTTGATGCACACTCAAACGAAATGGTTAAAGGTCTGAACGATTCAGGTAACCTTCCGGTAAAAGTTGTTTACAAAGGAACAGCTAATTCTTCTTCAGAAATTTCTGAAATTATGCGTGCAGCTAACGGTGATACAAAATGTATCGGTATGATTACCTGGATGCACACTTTCTCTCCTGCTAAAATGTGGATTCATGGTTTGATGGATTACAAAAAACCATTACTTCACCTTCACACGCAGTTCAATGAACAAATTCCATGGTCGGAAATTGACATGGATTATATGAACCTGAACCAATCGGCTCACGGTGACCGCGAATTCGGTTTCATCACAAGCCGCCTACGCAAACCACGCAAAATTGTTGTAGGTTACTGGAAAGACAAATCAACACACGACAAAATTTCGGGCTGGATGCGTGTTTGTGCTGCTCAGGCTGATGCTCAGGACATGCTAATTATCCGTTTCGGCGACAACATGAACAACGTGGCTGTAACCGATGGTGACAAAGTAGAAGCTGAAATCCGTTTGGGTTACCACGTGGACAATGCGCCTATCGCTAAACTGGTTCCTTTTGTAAACGCTGTTACAGAAGCTGAAATCGATGAATTGATTGCTGTATACGAAAAATTATATGACTTTGCTGATGACTGCAAGAAAGGTGCTGAAAAACACGCTTCTGTACGTCAGGCTGCTGCACAGGAAATCGGTCTTCGTCGTTTCTTAGAGTCTAAAGGTGCTAAAGCATTTACTACCAGCTTCAACGAATTGGAAGGAATGTCTCAATTGATGGGATTTGCTTCTCAACGTTTGATGGCCGAAGGTTACGGTTTCGGTGCTGAAGGCGACTGGAAAACGGCTGCTCTTTGCCGCACTATGTGGGTGATGGCCGAAGGTCTTCCCGGTGGATGTTCATTCCTTGAAGATTATGTATTGAACTTCGACGGTGCTAACAGCTCTATCCTTCAATCACACATGTTGGAAATCAACCCTGAAATCGCTGGTAACAAACCACGTATCGAAGTTCACTTCTTAGGAATTGGTGATGCAGGCGTTTGTGCCCGTTTGATCTTCCAGGCTCACGAAGGTTCAGGTATCGCAACAACTATTGTGGACATGGGTAACCGTTTCCGTATGATCGTAAACGAAGTAGAAGTGATCAAACCGGAGGCATTGCCTAAACTTCCTGTTGCTTGTGCATTGTGGATTCCACAACCAAACATCGAAGTTGGTGCAGGTGCATGGATTACAGCAGGTGGTACTCACCACTCAAGCTTCTCTTTCTCTATCACGACTGAAATGATGGAAGACTTTGCTGAAATCCTGGATATCGAAATGTTGATCATCGACAAAGACACCAACATTCGTCAATTCAAACAAGACATCCGTAATAACGAAGTGTATTACATGTTGAATAAAGCACTTAGATAAAAACTAGTAGGTAGTTTGTAGTCGGTAGTCAGTATTAAAAACTGCGTCTTCCGACTACCGACTACTAACTACAAACTAAAAACTAAAATGAAATACGTTATAGGTTTAGATTACGGAAGCGACTCAGCCCGTGCGGTTGTTGTAAACGCCGAGACAGGTGAGGAAATGGCTTCATCGGTAAAATATTATCCACGTTGGATGGAAGGAA
>CAZTDH010000175.1:0-4709 GCA_964612615.1 uncultured Paludibacter sp.
TAAATTCATAGTTCGTAATCATATCATCGGTAAAAATAAACTCCGGATTCTTCATAATATCCAGATAAAGTGAGCTAAATGGGCCACCCTGAAGCTTGAAAGCCAGCGTGTCCAGCTTATTATAATCGGTTTGCTTGCGCGATTTGAAAAGCCGCACCGCATCAGCTTTGAGTGATGTGTATGGTTGTTTGTTTACTTCCACCACCGCTTCGGCCAACGACACGTAAGTACGACTTTTGCGAATCGTTTCGCGGTAAAATGCAGTCATTAATGTTGGTGAGTTGAAATAGTTTTCGCCGCGTTTTTCCAAAACGGCACGCATCAGTACCTCAGCATCTTTCGAGATAACATTCAACTCGGGCAGCTCAATCGACGATGGTTCCAGTTCGATACGGGCTTTACCTAAATCGGCCAGTGTAGCCAGTTTGTTTTTGTAGCCAATAAAACTAATTTTTACTTTCGGATTTAGCAGGTCTTTGGTTATTTTAATCGAATAATCACCCTCGGAATTGGAAATAGTAGAAATATTCGTTCCAACGACAGTCAGGCCAGCATAAGCCAGTGTAGCACCCGATTTTTTATCAACAATTTTGCCTTTATATTCCGTAAAATTGTCGTTGTGTTCTATTTCTGTCAGCGTTGTCGAAGCCATAGCAACAACAGGCAACAACAGAAAAATCAGCAGGATAAGCGAAAAACCCGAAATCAGTTTCATTCTTGCAGTAAGTGTTTTCATAGCGCTTTTGTATTAAAGATTACAACATGCAAAAATACGATTAAATTTACATCCTTGTTGCATTTTAATTCAAAATTAAGTGGTTGCTGTGAAAAAGCAATCGACCACGCCTGAATTGACGTGGTCGATAAAAAAGTGAGAAAGTCTTTTAATGCCTCACGTTGAATTTCGTAACTTTCCGCGACGATTCGGAATAAACCACCAACAGGTATAAATCGTTTTTCAGATCATCCACCGTCATTGAACCATCCGCAGCAAACTGTCCAGTTTTCAGCGTAATTCCGCTCAGGGTTTTCACGTAATAGGTCGATTCGGTAGGTTTATTTACTTTCACTGTAAGTTTGGAGCTCGCCGGATTGGGCTGAACTGTAAGCGGAACATTCTCTTCGGGCAATGTACCATTTATATCCCAAACCGAGCCCACATATTTCCCCCAGATAAATTCAGCCAGTTCAGGATGGTCAATAAACGGATTGCGATTTTCCTGAAGCTTATACACTGCATTATTCCGGTCAATTTCCTTCGTACTCACAGGATCCTGCCGATGCCATTTCATAAGCAAGGTTACAGCAGTTGGCCGGAAAACCGGATAAGTGCCACCCAACAACATACTTAAAGTACCTGTACTTGTCCAACGACTTGAATAGTCTTCGTAACAGGTAACCATGTACATATAGTCACGGGCAAAATCGCCTTTATATTCATCAGCAGGTTCAAAAACAGTTCCGTTATATTGTGGCGAGTAGGTAGTTGAAGGACCAACCTTTACCACACCGTTTGTAAAATCAGGCGTACCGGTTACAACCCCCAGCGGGAAATTCGATTTAGCCATATTAGCATCATAATCAGAAGGATACAAATTATGTAAATCTGTCCCCATGGGGATTGAATTTTCCTGACCCGATGCCACGCCAAACCAACTTTTTGGCATTGAATGCTCGCGGTTCATTCCGTACCAGGCAGTTCGCTGATAATTTGAATACATATCCCAAAAATAGCCATTCGGATTCCAGTCGGTAGACTGAAAATAAGTACTTGAGCTATAATAATCCAATTGAGTATGTGGACGGATAATCGAAAAAATAGCGGTCTTTAGAGTTGCTCCTGCCTTTCCGTTCGCAGAATTATAATATCCATTAGGAATTTGAGCATAAGTGAGGGTTGTAAAAATAAACAACCACAAAACCAGTTGTATCTTGCGCTGTGAGTGCATTGGGGAGTTTTATTAGTAATTTGTAATTTGAGGATGCAAATGTACAAATTTTAGTGAGTGATAATCACGTTCTGCTATAAAAAAGCATAAGAATACATTTTCATTCCCTAATTCAAACAAAAAACCCGCTCCATCAGATTGAGGAAGCGGGTTTCGGTATGATTTGTAGAAATCTATTCGTAGGTTTCCCAATTGGTAGTCAACATTGTTCCCGTTTTCATAAACTCCTGATGCATTCCAAAACAAGCATGCAGGTTTGTAGGCGTATGACATGGACCTGAAAGCGCCAGGTAATCGGTCAACATTTGTTTGTATGCCGGATCAACACAATTTTCGATAATTTCTTCAGCACGCTGTAGAGGTGATTTTCCACGCAAATCAGCCACACCATGCTCGGTAATAATGATATTCACCGAGTGTTCGTTTTGGTCAACGTGTGTAACCATTGGCACAATAGCACTGATATTTCCTTTTTTAGCGGTCGAAGGCGTAGTGAAAATCGAAATATAGGCGCTGCGGGTAAAGTCGGCCGAACCGCCAATTCCATTCATCATTTTCGAACCCAACACATGAGTGCTGTTCACATTACCAAAAATATCAGCTTCCAATGCAGTATTGATGGTAATCAAACCCAATCGACGAGCCAGTTCAGGACTGTTCGACATTTCCTGTGGACGAAGTACAATTTTATCGCGGAAAAATTCCAGATCCTCATACATTGCTTTCAACACAGGAGTTGTGATAGTGAGCGAACATCCGCTTGCAAAACGAATTTTACCGTTACGCAACAGTTCGATGACTGAATCCTGAATTACCTCAGTGTACATTTCGAAAGTAGGAATTTCGGCGTTTGCTCCCAACGAAGCCATCACTGCATTCGCAATATTTCCTACACCCGACTGAATTGGAAGAAATTCTTTCGGTATGCGACCCGATTTGATTTCGTTTGCCAAAAAGCCGGCTACATTCTGACCAATCTTGTCGGTAACTTCGTCGGTAGGCGTAAATCCACCCACTTCATCATCGCGATGCGTTTCCACAACACACAAAATTTTGGTTGGATCAACTTTTACATACGGAACACCCATTCTGTCAGATGGGGTAAGCAAAGTCATTGGCAAACGGTGAGGAGGATCAGCCGGTTCAAAAATATCGTGGAAACCACGCAATTCTTTTGGATGATTGTGATTCCATTCCAAAATAATATAATCAGCCAATCCGGCAATTGTTGGCGAAATTCCCACACCGGTTGTCAATATCAATTCACCATCAGTTGTAAAATCACACACTTCAAGAATCGCAAATTTTGGCTTTGGCATAAATCCGAAACGCAAATGTGGAGCAATAGACGACAAGTGCATATCGAAATAAGGCGCACGTTCGTCATTCAACGCAGAGCGTAAATCCTTGTTCGACTGATACGGTGTACGGAACAAAATGGCATTAGCACGGGCCAATGCACCATCAAGCGAATCGCCTGTTGAAGCTCCGGTGTACATTCCTATTTTAAACTCTTTACCTTCGGCATGAAATGCTTCGGCACGTTTAGCAATCGCTGTTGGCACTTCTTTCGGGCATCCGGCCGGCGTAAAACCGCTAAAACCGATAATATCTCCATCATTTACATAACTTGCAGCCTCTTCGGCACTTACAAACTTATACGTTTCCTGTAATGTCATTTTTTTTGAAAAAATTAGGTGAGTAAATCAGAAATTTTTCATTTCGAGCGCAAAATTACCAAAATTATTTCGTTTGTCTATAGAAAAACCGGACTAATTAAAGAAATATTTCATTAATTGTTTTGTGCTTTCAAAATGACAAATAACGTCTGTAAATTTGTCAAATCGTAGATTTTAAACTGCATTAAATTACAGAAAGGAAGTATTCCTTAGAAATCAACTTTTTTGTTTAATTACTTCAAAATCCATATTTTGGATTTTCTTGAAATAATGCAGGTTTCAAACCGTTATTTCAAAAAAAATACGGATATTTGCAAGTAGTAAAAAAGAATAATTATTCAAATAAATCAATTATAAGTATGAATGCAACTGATATTCGCCAATTGGAGCCTAAAGCACTTTGGCAAAACTTTTACTCACTGACTCAGATTCCTCGTCCTTCACACAAAAAAGAAGAAATTGGTGCTTTTCTGGAAAGCTATGGTAAATCGCTCGGACTTGAAACTCTCCGCGATGAAATTGGAAATGTCCTGGTACGCAAGCCTGCCACATCAGGTATGGAAAACCGCAAAACAGTGGTACTTCAGGCTCACATGGACATGGTACCGCAAAAAAACAGTAATGTTAATCACAATTTTCAGACCGACCCGATTGATGCGTATATTGATGGTGATTGGGTTACAGCTCATGACACAACACTTGGTGCTGATAATGGAATCGGATTAGCAGCTGCCATGTCAATTCTTCAGTCAAAGGGCGTTCCGCATCCTGCCATTGAAATGTTTATCACAGTGGACGAAGAAACCGGAATGTTTGGTGCATTTGGACTTCAACCCAATTTCCTGAAAGGCGATATTCTGATTAATATGGATTCGGAAGATGAAGGTGAACTTTATGTGGGTTGCGCCGGTGGAATTGATGCCGATATCACTTTCCGTTATAAAGAAGTTGAAATTCCTGAAGGTGATGTAGCGTTGAAAGTATCGCTTACAGGACTGAAAGGTGGTCACTCAGGTGTGGATATTAATTTGCAACGCGCCAATGCCAACAAGTTGATGTTCCGCTTCCTGAAAGAAGCCGT
>CAZTDH010000176.1:0-4632 GCA_964612615.1 uncultured Paludibacter sp.
GCCATTGAGCACCTTTTGGCAAACGATAAAATAAAGGTAATGTACGAACATGAGCCCCGAAATTTTGAAAAACGTGGAAACACAATGATTACCACTATTGAGGATTTGAAAACAAAGGAACTGAAAGAACTTGAATCGGACGGTGTATTTGTGTTTATCGGTTTCAAAGCTAATGTTTCTGTGCTGGGTGCAACATTGCCAGAAATGGATAATTGGGGATACATTAAAACCAATGCTGATATGCAGACAAATTTGCCCGATGTATATGCAGTGGGTGATATTATTAGTAAGAAATACCGTCAGATTACCACTGCGGTGGCCGATGGAACCATTGCTGCAATGACAATTTCGAAGGAAATATGACCTCACCCCCAACCCCTCTCCTTGAGGAGAGGGGCTAACTTATAACAAACAATTTTAAAATTAAAAATTATGAAAACAAATGTAGGAATTATTGACCGTATTATCCGTATCGTGGTTGCGGTAGTATTTGTTGTATTGTATTTTACCGATGTTGTAAGTGGAACGTTGGGAATTGTACTGCTTGTTTTAGCAGGAGTATTTACCCTGACGGCTCTAATCCGTTTTTGTCCTTTGTATTTACCGTTTGGTATCAATACAGGAAAGAAGAAATAAACCATTTTATAAACGGAATTTTATGAAATTACGATTTTTATTACCGGCAATTATGTTGTTTCTGGCTTCATTCTCTGTTGTGACAGCTCAAAAAACTCAACTGAATTCTACCGACATAAAGGAAGTTCTGAAAAAGAACAAATCCATTGTAGTTTTAGATGTCAGAACGGCTGAAGAGTTTGCGGATGGGCATCTAAAAGGGGCTCAAAATATTGATATTCGTCAATCGGATGCATATTCAAAACTGGATAAACTGAACCCTAAAACCACTTATTTGGTTTATTGTCGCACCAATCATCGCAGTGGAATGGCAGTAGATTATATGATGCAGAAAGGATTTAAGTCTGTTTATCAAATGATGGATGGTTTTCCGGGTTGGGCTGCCAATAACTACACTTACGAAAAATAGATAATCAAGTGGAAAATTCGAAAGAACTTTATTCTGAAAGTGATTTAAAGTTGATGCGTGCTGCTGAAGATTCCTTATTGATGGGAACTAACAGGGTGGAAGAGCTAAAGAAATTTGCAGAAAACTCTGGAATAAAACGCATAGGTATTGCACATTGTGTGGGTATGACCCGCGAAGCAATGGAGCTGAAAGCCCGTTTTGCCGATCAGTTTGAAGTGTACACGGTGGATTGCAAATATGCCAAAATAAAGGGTTCTGAACTGTTGAACGATCAAACGGTAAAAGGAACTTCCTGCAATCCAGCCGGACAGGCCGATTTTCTGGCTCAAAACAATACAGATTTAAATATCTCCTTCGGGCTTTGTGTGGGGCACGATATCATGTTTAATATGAAATCGAAAGCTCCTACCACAACGCTGGTGGTGAAAGATCGTGAACATAAACATAATCCATACCAGGAATTTGTGAAGGAGTAATTCTAAAAATCAGACCTATGCAAACAGCAATAGCCATAATCGGCGGTTTAATTCTGGGATTCGTTATTCTGAATGTCTATGCCCGCATCAGATTGAAAACACTGCCGAAAGTGGCTGACCATGCCAGTATTCTGACGCTGACAGATCAAAACTTTCAACAACAGACAAAAAGTAAAGTCGTATTGGTTGATTTCTGGGCTGAGTGGTGTGCACCTTGTAAGATGATGGCTCCTGTTTTGAACGAAGTTGCCGACGAACTTAGCGGAAATGTTTATGTAGGAAAACTGAATATAAAACAATATCAGTCTATGGATCAGCAGTTTAATGTCCGTAGTATCCCAACTCTTATTCTTTTCAAAAACGGCAAAGAACAGAAACGATTTGTAGGGATTAAACAAAAGGATTTTCTGCTGAAAGAAATTAAGTCTGTTACAGATTAAACATTTGAAATTCAGGAAAAACTAATATATTACCCATTAAAAATAAAAAATGAAGAAACTAATTTTTACAGGTATTATGCTTGTTACACTATTCACTGCTTGTGGCGAAAAGGCTAAAGAAAGCAAGCCCGAAGAACAAAAGCTGACAGGAAGTATTCATCTGACTAAAGCAGAATATCTGTCGAAAGTAACCAACTTCGAAACCAATCCTACCGAGTGGAAGTATCTGGGTGATAAACCCTGTATCATTGATTTTTATGCTACCTGGTGCGGACCATGTAAAACGGTGGCTCCTATTTTGGAAGAGATAGCTAATGAATACAAGGGCAAAATTTATGTTTATAAAATTGATGTTGATGCACAGCCGGAAATAGCAGCAGCTTATGGAATCCAAAGTATTCCAACCATCCTTTTTTGCCCGATGACCGGAAATCCGCAAATGACGCAGGGAGCAATGCCGAAAGAAGCTTTCACGAAGACTGTGGTTGAGGTTTTATTGAAGAAATAAATATGGTATAAATGCCAAAACTATTTAATTATCTGTTATTCAGTGCTTTTTCTCACACTTTAATTCTCCTGTAAATTTTCGGCCCCGTCCTTTTATACGACGGGGTCGGTTTGTAATAGATCACATTATTTCACTTAATATTTCAAAAAATACACGCAAACCATTGATACAAAAAGTGTGTCCATTTACCAAATGGAACAATGATCAGTGCCTATTGACCCCGCAAGATGAAGTGGAGGAAATAGAACTATTTGTCGGTTTCCAAAATGTCTAGGTCGATAAAGAGACGGTCATTGAGGCAGGGAAGCCCGGTAGAAACATCCAGATTGTGATAACCAACCCGAAGGTTGTGAGTGTTGATTTAAAGCCTTTTTCTATTACCTAAGGCTGTTTCCAAAATCAACTTTAAACACGATAGCTAATAGTTCAATATTCAGTTTTTACTCATGTCCAAATTACGGCTGCCAACTATAAAGCAAATCAGTAGTTGAACTAAAGCACCTAACCATTGTTGTAATAATTACAATTGTATATTTATTCAATATGATGTATGTAACTTTATTTTTAATAAAAATATGAAAAAATCAACCACATTATTCACTTTAATTATTTGTTTTCTTGTAAGTCTAGGTACAGTTGAAGCAGGCAAACTTAAAGGAAAAATAAGTAAACCTGGCGATAATGGTATGATTAGCGTCTCCTTAAATGGAAATGGTGGAACATCTATGTCTTCGGGTGTTTCAAATGCATTTAGCTTTAATCCCAATATTGGTTTGGCCGTGGCATGGGGAAACTTTGGATTGGGCTTAGATGCAAGTACATTTAGCAGCATGTCTGACTTTGATTTCAATACTTATGTTGCACCATTAAAATCGTTGGATTTTCTAACCATTACTGGCGCAAACACCAAATGGAGAAGTACTTCCATAACGTTTGGACCATCCTACACTATTCCATTTGGTATTTCAAAACCAATTCCTGGTGTAGGTATTGTGGTAAAAAAGAACAGACCGGGAGCAGCTATCACCCTTTCTATAAAAGGCGGTCTTACCTTCAATGAAACTCCGGATTTTTCGGTAATCGTCAACTCTACTCAAAAGAAAATAGCTTTTTACAGCCCTTCTGCTGATTACCAAAAAACAGCATTGACAATAAAACCAGGTGTAGCTTTTAGTTACTGGTTTTCTGAAAATGTATCTGTAAGCGCCAATATTCAATATGTTATACAAACAGGTCAAACAGCATTTGCAACAGGCTATAAAGATTTAGCGAATGTAAGTCTGGCAACTCCCTTATCGCCGGATCAATTCAATAAAAATATCTCTACCGCACCCAATATATCCACAAGCACTGTTGGCCCTGATAGATATCTGAGTTTTGGAGTTGGGTTAACATATTGTTTTGCCAGAAAAGGATGGGATGGATTAGTTAAAGGTGGTAAAATCGAACGTGAAGGCTGGGACGGAAGTGTAAAAGGAAACGTTTCTGATAAAAAGGGGATTAATGAAAATGGATTGAAAAAAAATGATGCGGAATATGTTATGACTGATACTGAAGTTAAAGCTATTGCTGAAACATTAGTAAATCTCCGAAAAGGATGGGATGGTTCTATAAAAGGAAATAAAGTGGAAACCACAGCCAATACAGATGTAAAATCAATTGCTGAAACGTTGGTCAATTTAGCCAGAAAAGGCTGGGATGGCTCTATAAAAGGTAATAAGGCCGAATTTGTAGCCAACAAAGCCGACTTAAAGTCAGTTGCTGAAACTTTAGTGAACATACGAAAAGGGTGGGATGGCTCTATTAAAGGAAATAAAACTGATTATGTGGCAAATGAAGCTGAGGTAAAAGCTATTGCTGAAACATTGGTCAATTTGCGAAAAGGTTGGGATGGATCAGTTAAAGGTGGAAATAAAATTTCAAATACATTAAAAACAAAACACGACACAGTAAAAAATTCCGTTGGCAATATCAGATAAATCAAAATAAGTATAAAAAAAACTCCTACTGAATTTCTGAGAAGAAATTCAGTAGGAGTTTTTTAAAAATAAAATTTCAACCAAATTGAAGTTTTGAATAACAGCTTCTAGCTACCTATAATTAAGCACCTTTGAAGAATGTATAAAGAATAAATAATGTCAGTATTGTGCCGGTAAGCACAGC
>CAZTDH010000177.1:0-4618 GCA_964612615.1 uncultured Paludibacter sp.
CTAACATATCCTGAGCTTGTTCGGTAGAAGCAGTTACACCGGTTCCGATTGCCCAAATTGGTTCGTAAGCAATTACAATTTTCTTGAAATCCTCAGCGCTCAGGTTGAAAACAGTTTCTTCCAACTGATTTTTCACGTAAGCATTCTGTTCGTTAGCATTACGAACATCCAAAGCTTCACCGCAGCAGTAAATCGGTGTCAAACCGTTTGCCAAAGCCAAAGCTACTTTACTGTTCAAAATAGCACTTGTTTCGCCGTAATATTCGCGACGTTCGGAGTGACCAAGAATTACATATTCAGCACCGGTAGATTTTACCATAGCAACACTTATTTCGCCGGTATAAGCACCAGACTCATGATCCGCACAGTTTTGTGCAGCTACACCTATAACGTTGGTATCAACCGCAGCAGCCACGCTTGCAAGGTGAATGAATGGTGTTCCGATAACTACATCACAGTTTAATTTTGCACCAGCCAATGCTTCGTTCAATTCAGTAGCTAATGCCAACCCTTCCTGCAGGGTTTTGTTCATTTTCCAGTTTCCTGCAACAATGTTTTTTCTCATCTTTTTTATAAATATTTAGTTTGATAATTCTTAATTTTCAACTGTCTACTATTCAAAATCTCTCCAGTTCATCTTTTTCAAAATAGTTCCCTTTTGTAAGATCACAATACCCGGATTAGCGCGAATAATTGTTTTCAACGTGGTCGGGTCAGTTTTCCAAAATGGATATGTCACTCCGGTTTTATCTACAAATTTCTGAACTTCAGTATCTGAGGAACCCGTTAGAGCATAAAATTTATCTCCGTTTTTGAGTGCTTTCTGATATATTACTTCCGCTTTTTCGGCACCCTTTTTAGAGGCATCATCCACATCGTACATAATCAACAAATACGTTTTTCCGGGAAACGATAATACTTCCTGAGTTATATCGTCAAACTTCTCATTCACAATACTAAAATCGTGAATCAGAGGCATAAATCCTTTCTTTAATAGTTTTGATTTCTGATCAACAAAAATCCAGCTCGAATCATTTTTTGGATAATTTTCAAGTGTAAATTCACGTTGCTCACCTTCGCGTTCATAAATAAATGTAGTTTGATACTGATCTTTCGGAGCATTATCCGGAATTTCCATCTCCTTTGGTATGTTTACACCCACTTTATACGGCAAAAAGTCCATCATGGGTAGATGTCGGTAACTTGAAACAGACAACCCAACACCAATCAAAATAAATATGCCGGTAAAAATATATTGAAGTTTTTTTGTCAGAAATGGACTGAATCGGGTATGATAAACCAACATGACTATCAGCATACCAAACAATACCACATTTTTTGCAAAAGTTGCCCAATTACTGATTACAAGCGCATCACCAAAACATCCACAGTCCGTTACCGGATTTTTCACCGCAATATATAAAGTAAGCGGAGTCATTACCAGCATAAAAAGCAGAGCAATTACCGATGTCGAATTAAAATGAACTTTAAGAATCATACTCAATCCTATAATCAATTCCAGGGTTGAAAGTGCCACAGCAACCGGGAAAGCGTAATCAGCCAATGATTCAAAAAAACCACCGAATGTTCGAAGGTAATCTTCTATTTTATATGTAAAACCAAGCGGATCGATTGCTTTTACAAATCCTGAAAAAACAAACACAGCTCCGAATAGTATCCGGCTTACTTCCAACGAAATATTTCCGGCAATCTGCAATGATTTATTCATGTTTCTTAAATTAATTAGTTTCAGCTTCCTGCAATTTTATTAAACCAAATACGGCATAATTTATCATATCAAAATAATTGGCATCAATTCCTTCTGAAATAAGCGTTTTGCCCAGATTGTCTTCAATTTGCTTGGTGCGGTAAATCTTCATCAAAATCAAATCGGTATACGATTGTATACGCATAGTGCGCCAGGCTTCATCATAATCATGATTTTTATCCATCATCAATTTCTTGGCTTGTTCCAGATACTTGGCATAAAGTCCCACGCCCTTCTCAAAAGTCAAATCATCGGTTTCAGAACAACCAAGCTCCAACTGAATCAAACCAATAATACCATAATTCACGATAGCAATCAGTTCGGAACGAATTCCTTCATCTACTTTCGAAATACCTTTTGTTTCAATGCTACGAATACGGTTGGCTTTAATAAATATCTGATCAGTAACAGATTGAGGACGGAGAATTCGCCATGAACTGCCGTAATCTTTCATTTTCTTGCTAAAAATATCACGGCAAATGGCAGTAACCTGATCAAATTGTTGGTCGGTGTGGCTCATAATAATAAGCTTATTTTTTTGAGTTGCAAAGGTACTATTTTTTGTTGAAATCAGCAATCCATTTTTTTTCAAAACCCAAAGGATCACAAATCAATGACTGGATTTTAAATTCCTTTATTTACTCATATAAAACTTAAAACAAATTGATTCATAGTTTTGATTTGCATTTTTTCTGTATATTTGTAACTAAAACTAATTGCTGGAATGAAAAAAACACTCTTCATATCATTAATATTTTGTCTGATTTTCAATTGCTTTGCACAGGCACAGCAATTTGTAAACGCAACATATTACAGCAATAAGTTACATGGTCGTCATACTTCCGATGGTGGAAGATATCACACCGATAGCCTTACTTGCGCACACAAAACCTACCCTTTTGGCACGATTCTTAAAGTGCGAAATCCCAAAAATGATCGGGAAGTCATTGTTAAAGTTACTGATCGAGGACCATTCAATCGCAGATTAACTATTGACTTGGCATATTGTGCTGCAAAAGAACTGGATATTGTTCGTTTCGGCATTGCCAAAGTCGAAATTACCAAACTGGATTCAATGCCTGAAAACAGACAAATTCTGCTTCCTATTCTGGTTTCTGTTCCCGAAATTACACTTTCAGAAATGCCTTGTATGAAGAAATTCAACTCTGCCATTTAATTTCCTTCCAGAAACATTTTTAAAATTGCAATCGTTTGCACTAAATTCAGCAATAAACATTTCTGTAGACCAATATTTTTGAAGATTCAATTACTACTTTTGTAAATAGAAAACCTTCAAAATCATAATCTGCATGCTTAAAAAATCAATCTTCATTTTATTTTGTGCCATTTCATTTCAACTTTCTGCTCAAATCGAACGCGTAGAGCCTGCATTCTGGTGGGTTGGCATGAAAAATCCACAACTTCAGTTGTTTATTCATGGAACTGAAATCTGCAACCGACTGCCTGAAATCAACTATCCGGGAATAAAAGTGCTGAAAACAAACCGTGCCTGTAGTCCAAACTATCTATTTGTGACACTTGATATTGATTCTAAAACGGCAAAAGCCGGAACGTTTCAAATCATATTGAAACAACCTGACAAACTGGACATCTCCATTCCTTACGAATTAAAAAAACGACGCAAAGACTCATCTAACAGACTGGGCTTTACCAGTTCCGATGTGGTTTACCTCCTCATGCCCGACCGCTTTGCAAACGGTAATACGAAAAACGATAACATTGACTCTATGCCTGACAAAGTGAACCGTAAGATTGACTACGCTCGTCATGGAGGTGATTTACAGGGAATTGTTGATCATTTGGATTATATTAAAGAACTTGGGGCTACAGCTATTTGGTGTACTCCCGTTCAGGAAAATAATTATGAGAAATACAGTTATCATGGGTATGCCATCAGCGATTATTACAAAATTGACCCCCGCTTTGGCAGCAATGCTGAATATTCGAATTTTGTAGAAGCATCGCATCAAAAAGGTCTGAAAGTGATTATGGATTTGGTTTCCAACCATTGCGGAATCTGGAGCTGGTGGATGGCCGATTTACCTTTTGAAGACTGGATTCATCAATGGCCTGCAATGACCTATACGAATCATAAAGCAGGTACAATAAAAGATACACATGCCTCTGAAATTGACAAAAAACTGTTTATCGACGGCTGGTTTGATAAAACGATGCCCGATATGAATCAGAAAAATCCATATTTCTGGACGTATTATATTCAAAATTCCATTTGGTGGATTGAATCGTCAAACCTCGATGGAATCAGAATGGACACCTATCAATACAACAACCGGGTTGCCATGGCACAATGGGCAAAAGCGATAACCGATGAATATCCAAAATTTAATATCGTTGGCGAAACTTCATTTGCAAATTCGATGGACATTGCTTTTTGGCAGAAGAATTCTGTGAACTCTCTAAAATACAATTCGGAATTGCCGTCAGTAATGGATTTTATTCTGCAACGCTCTCTACTTACCTGCTTTAATGAACATGGGAAATTTTGGGAAGACCTGGGAATGAATCGGCTTTATAATACCATTGGAAACGATTATTTGTATCCCGATATTAATAATCTGCTCATTTTTGCAGAAAATCATGATACTCAGCGAATTAATGAAAATTATAAAGGAAATTTGAATAAGTTCAAAATGGCTATGTCGGTTTTGATGACTATGCGTGGAATACCTCAAATCTATTATGGCTCTGAAATTGGCATGAGAGGTAATAAAGATGTTGGTGATGGCGATATTCGTCAGGATTTTCCGGGCGGTTGGGCAGGCGATTCAATCAATGCTTTCAATCCGAAAAGTCGCACCGAAGTTCAGA